>NZ_VXCS01000001.1:0-335305 GCF_052850545.1 Pseudoalteromonas sp. 1181_04 | reverse complement strand
TATCGCCAGTCTCATCAATTAAACTATCGATGTCGTCTAAATCAAATTCATCTTCTTCAGCCAGCTCCGGCTCTGCTGTTGCTTTATCGCCAGCTTCATCAAGCAGACTGTCAATATCGTCTAAATCAAATTCGTCTTCTTCAGCCAGCTCTGGCTCTGCTATTGCTTTATCGCCAGTCTCATCAATTAAACTATCGATGTCGTCTAAATCAAATTCATCTTCTTCAGCCAGCTCCGGCTTTGCTGTTGCTTTATCGCCAGCTTCATCAAGCAGACTGTCAATATCGTCTAAATCAAATTCGTCTTCTTCAGCCAGCTCCGGCTCCGCTGTTGCTTTATCGCCAGCTTCATCAATTAAACTATCAATATCGTCTAAATCAAATTCGTCTTCTTCTGCCAGCTCAGGCTCTACAGTCGCTTTATCGCCAGCTTCATCAATTAAACTATCAATATCGTCTAAATCAAATTCGTCTTCTTCTGCCAGCTCAGGCTCTGCAGTTGCTTTATCGCCAGCTTCATCAATTAAACTATCAATATCGTCTAAATCAAATTCATCTTCTTCTGCCAGCTCTGGCTCTGCTGTTGCTTTATCGCCAGCTTCATCAATAAGGCTGTCAATATCGTCTAAATCAAATTCGTCATTATCGCCGTCATTCTTATCTGTCGGTTGATTACTACTTTGTTCATCAATCAATGCATCAATGTCAAAATCATCACCTTCATCTGCTAACTCTTCACTGAGTGCTGCTAAGTCATCATCTGAATCAAGCGAGTCATCTAATTCAGCAGTCGGTTCATCGCTGTCATTAGCAAATAAATCATCTAGATCTGCTGCACTTAAAATATCGCCATCATTGTTGTCAGCTTTAATATCTAAATCAATGTCGTCACCTAAGCTATCATCATCTGCTTGATCAAAATCTTGCTGCATGAAGATATCAAGTTCATCATCTTCTTTAGCTTCGTCACTTTCATCAGAAAATACAATGTCGTCGCTCAGTAAGCCATCTAATTCGTCTTGATTTAATAAACTGTCACCATCCTCAAACGCATCATCAATATTGTCATCAAAAATAATATCGTCGTCATCTGGTAAAATATCGTTCTCAAGATCATCAAGCTGAATACTTACATCATCGTCTTCTTGAACTGGATCTGGAATAATTGGATCAAGTGATGGTCCTAAGTCAACATCATCCTCTGTTGTATAACTAGGGCTTTGTGGTAAAAATTCGTCATCATCTGTGCTTTCATCTTCTTTATTACGTTTACGTAAAAACATCACGATTGCAAAGATGATCAATAACGCTGGAATTGTCATTAATAAAATAAGAACTAGCGGATTGGCTAACAGCCCAGCAAAGTCAAACTCACTAGTCTCTTCGAGCTTTTTTGCTTGTTGTTGCTCTATAATTTCGTTCTGTTTTGCAATCAATTCAGAAAGTTGGCGTTGAATTTCACTGTCTTTACCAAGTTGCTCACGAATATTTTCAAGCTCTTTAGACACACCAGTTAACTGTTGCTTTAATTTATTGTTTTCAACTAAAATTTCTTCGACATTATCAACTGACGACTTGAACTGCTTTTGTAATTCAACAAGCTGACTGCCCTGTTGGGTTTTAATGCTGTTGATTTCTTGTTTTAATTCTTGCTTAGCTTCATCAACATCCACTTTGCGTGCTTGAGTTACTTTGGTTTGTGAAGCAGTAATTTCGCTGTTCGTAAGCGTGCCATTTTTCTTTTTTTCCCATAGCTCATCATCTTGCTCTGAGCGCTGTTTGGCAAGCTCCGGGCTTACTGCGCGGATATCGGCTAAGGTAGGAATTTTTAAATACGCACCATCGCGCATATGATTGAGATTTTGATCTAAAAATGATTGCGGATTTTTTTCATATAGAGCCTGCATAACCTGATAAATACTGACGGAGTTATCTGGTCGCACTTTTGCAGCAATACGCCATAGCGTATCGGTTGGCTTTATTGGCCCAATAGAACGCCCTTGAACGCCATAATCAACGCCTTTAGGGCCTTTAAGTTGGCTGCCGTCTTGGGAGTATATCGGTGTTACCACCAATGCAGACGCTAATAAGAGGAGTGTAGCTAAACCGCGCATGCTGATCCTTTAATGTTTAAATGTTAACGCAGCGCCATTAAATTAGACGCTTAAACATTGATTATTTCTTGCAGAAATAACGTACATAAATAAATAGTTAATTAAGTCTTTCCTGCAAGCTCTATTCCAGTTGCAAACTATAAACCAGTTGCGGCTTAATATCCATCGCAACACTTTGATACGTAATAGCTTAAACTTTATTAGCCGGAAGAGTTTTTTATCGTTAAGATTAAGTTTATACGCTTTTAGCAGCTATGCGGCAATTATTTGGCAGTTAAAAAATAAAAAAGCGACAAACTGCCGCTTTTCTTGCTTTTAATTAAAGATAGTTCGCTATCAACTCTTCAGCTATTTGCACGCTGTTCGTTGCGGCCCCTTTACGGGTATTATCACTTACAACCCACATATTTAAACCATGCGGATGTGAGATATCTTGACGTAAGCGCCCTACATACACAATGTCATTACCACTTGCATCCGTAACCGGGGTTGGGTAATCCCCTTCGTCTTCTATAAGTTCAAGCCCTGGCGCGTCATTAAGTAACTGTTTTACATGTTCAAAGTCGTAAGGCATACGTGTTTCAATGTTAATCGCTTCTGAGTGACCAAAAAATACCGGAACTCGTACACACGTCGGATTAACAGCAATTGTGGTATCACCCAGAATTTTATGGGTTTCGTTAACCATCTTCATTTCTTCACGGGTGTAACCGTTATCTTCAAAAACATCAATTTGTGGGATAACATTAAACGCCATCTGCTTTGGAAATATTTCGCTATCTACAGGGCGTGCATTCATTAAATTAGCAGTTTGTTTTGCAAGTTCATCAACCGCTTTTTTGCCTGCACCCGATACTGCTTGATAAGTAGATACATTAATACGATCGATGCCGTATGCATCATAAATAGGTTTTAATGCCACCATCATTTGAATAGTTGAGCAATTAGGATTAGCAATGATATTGCGATTTCTAAAATCAGCAAGGCTTGCTGCATTTACTTCTGGCACAACCAGTGGTATTTCAAAATCATTTCTAAAGTGCGAAGTGTTATCAATTACTACACATCCTGCATCAGCGGCAATAGGTGCGTATTTTTCTGACACACTGCCACCAGCAGAAAATAAACCAATATGCGCTTGGCTAAAGTCAAACCCTTCAACGTCCTGCACTTCAATAGTTTCACCACGAAACTTAATATCTTCACCAGCGCTGCGACTACTTGCCAATAAAAATAATTGATCAACAGGAAACTTACGATCTTCTAACGTTTCAATAATTTGGCGACCAACAAGACCTGTAGCGCCAAGTACGGCAACATTATATTTTTGTGACATGTGTATTCCTCGTTTAACAGCCGCCATTGTGGCCGCTGTTTAAATTTTAAGTTATTCGACTACGAAACCAAGCCCTTGCAGCAAAGGCGAATATGCGCCTGCACCTAGCACTTTGACTGTGCTAAATTCACGTCGAATGGGGTAGTTTTTACGTAAGCTATCAAACCCTTCACTTGCTAAGTTGCATCGCAAAATACCATCATCACGACGCACATCGTAAACCAGATGGATCAACTGACTTAAATCAGCTTCGCTAAAGGTTTCTTGTAATGTAACTTGGGTAACCGCAGGCACTGGTAAAAAATCAGCTAATGCTTTGCCTGTTTGCAAACCTTTAAGCTCGCACAACTTTTCATAGAGCATTTGCGTGCCACGTGCTTTACCCTCTAAGGTATGGCCTGCGATATGGACACTGGCATAACGCACAAACTCAAGCAATTCAGTTAATATAGAAGGTTCGTTTTCCCATACATCTAATACCACATCGAGCTTGGCACCACCGCGCATAATTTCCAGTAGAGCATGATTATCGACCACATCGCCGCGACTGGCATTAATCAAAATAGTGCCAGGTTTAAGCGCTGCTAAACGCGCTTTGTTCATTAAATGCAAGGTACTATGTTTACCGGTCGTTACTAACGGCACATGGAAAGTGACGATATCCGCTTTACTCAACAACTCATCAATATCTGTATGCTCGGCTAATTGTCCCGCTTCATGCTTAGGTGGATCGCATACTAATACAGTGACATTAAGCGCGGCTAATTTATCTCGCAAACAGCTACCAATACTGCCCACTCCGACAATCCCAATGGTTTTGTGTTCCAAGGTGCAGGCATTTTCTTGGCACAGTGCAAACAAGCTACTGATCACATATTCAGCCACAGCAACGGCATTACAACCAGGTGCGCTCGTAAATGCAATATCACGTTGTTTGAGTAAATCAGTATCAATATGATCAACGCCGATTGTCGCCGTACCTACGTAGCGTAATTTATTAGCATGTATTAACAGTGCTTCATTTACTGAGGTTACCGAGCGAGTTAATAATACATCAACATCAATTAGCTGTTCGCTTTGTAATGTACGACCATCAAAACGCGTTACTTCACCAAAATCAGCAAAATATTGCTCAACAAGTGGCATGTTTTGGTCTGCAAGAATTTTCATTAACAAGTCCAGTAAGCACTAAGAGCCGCTATTGTAACGAACATAGCCGACTTTGAAAACGAAAAAGCCGAGCAAGTTGCTCGGCTTTAATTGTAATGTGGCTTTTTAATTAGCCTTTATATTTACTCATCACTAACGTGGCGTTAGTACCACCAAAACCAAAACTGTTAGACATAACAGTATTTAGTTCAACGTCTTTACGCTCAGTGATAATGTTTAAGCCTGCAGCTTGTTCATCTAGCTCATCAATATTGATTGAAGGCGCAACAAAGCTATGCTCTAACATCAATAGTGAGAAAATAGCTTCATGCACACCAGCGGCGCCCAGTGCATGGCCTGTCATTGCTTTAGTCGCGCTGATCATCGGTGAATTACCACCAAATACTTCTTGAATTGCTCCTAACTCTTTTACATCACCTACTGGTGTAGATGTACCGTGAGTGTTTAGATAATCAATGCTGTCAACGCCTTGCATTGCTTGACGCATACAACGTGCAGCACCTTCACCTGATGGTGCAACCATGTCATAGCCATCAGATGTTGCGCCATAGCCAACAACTTCAGCATAAATGTGTGCACCACGTGCAAGCGCATGTTCAAGTTCTTCAACAACAACAATACCGCCACCACCAGAGATAACAAATCCATCGCGGTTAGCATCATAAGTACGAGAGGCTTTTTCAGGCGTTTCGTTATATTTAGTAGAAAGTGCGCCCATTGCGTCAAATTCCATTGCCAATGTCCAGTGAAGCTCTTCACCGCCACCGGCAAAAACAACGTCTTGTTTGCCTAATTGGATTTGCTCAACTGCGTTACCAATACAGTGTGCAGAGGTTGCACATGCTGAACTGATTGAGTAGTTAACACCTTTAATTTTAAATGGTGTTGCTAAGCATGCCGATGTTGTACTGGCCATGGTGCGCGGAACCATATAAGGACCTACACGTTTTACGCCTTTTTCACGTAAAATGTCAGCCGCTTCAACCTGCCATTTAGATGAACCACCACCGGAACCCACAATGATACCCGTGCGCTCATTTGATACTTGATCATCAGATAAACCAGAATCTGCAATTGCTTGTGCCATTGAGATATACGAATACGCAGCGGCATCGCCCATAAAGCGCATTGCTTTACGATCAACAAACTCTTTAACGTCAATATCAATTTTGCCAGATACGTTACTACGTAACTTATATTCAGCAAATTCTGGGTTAAAAGCGATTCCGCTCTTACCTGTTTTTAACGATTCTAATACTTCTTCTTTGTTGTTACCGATGCTTGATACAACACCGATGCCCGTAATAACGGCTCTTCTCATGGGTAATTACCTTAGCTTGATACTAAATTGTGTTCTATTTTACGCTGAAACTTACAACGAAGTGGTCAGCTTTCTAGCGTACACTTGTACTCTGAACCTCTAGCTTATAAATAACGCCAGACTATTTCAAAGAAAACACGTAAAATAATGAAAAAAAGTACTCATTAATTGCATGCCATGATTAAAAACGCTGAAATTCACTTTAATAACTTAGGTACACCCGTTGCAGACAACTTTAACGATGTCTACTTTTCGAACGATGATGGCCAAGCTGAGTCTGATTATGTGTTCTACCAGCAAAATAATATGCCTCATCGATTACAAAATCATGACCGTGCACATTTCGTTATCGCTGAAACTGGTTTTGGTACTGGGCTTAATTTTTTAAATACATGGCAACAATTTAAAAATCATCTAACCAGTAGGCAACATCAAAGCCAAGAAGTTCACAACTCAGCACAACAGAATGTGCAGCGCTTACATTTTATTTCTTTTGAAAAGTATCCGATTAAAACAGACGATCTGCAAAAGGCATTGCAAGTATGGCCTAGTTTAGCACCATTGAGTAAACAGTTACTTGCTAAGTACCCGATTAATTTGGCTGGTTGCCATCGTCTTGAATTTGATAATGGTCGAATTATACTCGATTTATATTTTGGCGATGTGCAAGAATCACTCGCAGCTATAAGCTACCCGCAAACAGGTATTATCGATGCGTGGTATCTAGATGGCTTTGCACCGAGTAAAAATCCAGAAATGTGGCAGCCAGCCTTATTTAATTCAATGGTGGATATTTCTCGTAGTAATGCCACGTTTGCAACCTTTACGGTTGCAGGTGTTGTACGTAGAGGTCTTGCTGATGCAGGGTTTGCGGTACAAAAAATCAAAGGTCATGGCAAAAAAAATGAAATGCTGATTGGTTCTTTAGCCCATGCTAACCAAGCACAATCGGCGCCACCTTATCTGGCTCATCAGCAAAGTTCACTTAAAAACGTTGCTGTCATTGGCGGAGGGATAGCCAGCAGCGCTATTTTATATAGCTTGGCGAAACGTGGGGTTAACAGCCAACTTTTTTGCCAAGATCCCCAACTCGCGATGGGCGCATCTCATAATGTACAAGGTGCGATTTATCCGCACTTACAAGCAAAAAACTCCCCGCACAGTGAGCTTTTTGCGCACAGTTTTTTATATGCGAAACGACTTTATCAGCAACTCACTGAGAATGGCTTTCACTATGATCATCAATGGTGCGGCGTATTACAACACGCGATCAAACAACCCTTAGTTGAGCGCCATCAAAATATTGAACATAAACAGCTGTGGCCAGATGAACTCATGCACGGCGTAACGCCTGAGCAAGGTGATGAAATTGCCGGTGTAAGTACAGGCTACTCTGGCGTATATTTCCCGTTAGGTGGATGGGTTAACCCACCACAATTAGTGAGCGCTCTGTTCCAACAAGCCCATAAACTCAAACCAATTAAAAGCCATTTTAATTGTGATATCGAACAGCTTGAGAAAACCCCGCAAGGCTGGCTGTTATTGAGCCAAGGGCAACAGTTTGGCCCATTTAGTGACGTTATTGTATGTGCTGGTGAGCACAGCGACCGTTTTGTACAAACTCAGGCTCTGCCAATTGTTGGCGTGCGTGGTCAAGTATCCCATGTACAAGCAAGTCCTGCATCACGTAAACTAAAAACCGTGCTATGTCATAAAGGCTACTTTACTCCTGCTTATTTAGACCATCACTGTATGGGCGCAACATTCGAGAAGAACTCAAAAAGCCGCGCAGTCAAAGACCAAGACAATCAAACAAATCGCGAGCAACTGCTTCACTTTTATGGACAAACCGACTTTGCCAGTAGTCTAGGTGAGATCACGGCAGCTAAAGCCGCTGTACGTTGTAGTTTTATTGATCACCTCCCTATGGCCGGAGAATGGCCGCAGCAAAGTGATTATATTCACGCGTTTGCCAATTTACGCGCAGGGAAACGCTATCAATATCAATCCTTACAAAAACCACAACAAGGACTACACATACTCACAGGCTTTGGGGCTCGTGGCTTATGCAGTGCGCCCCTGTGTGCAGAACAATTAGTTGCTGCACTTAACAATGAACCACAGCCTTTGAGTGAACGAGTAAGCCAAGCGATTCACCCAGCCCGCTTTATTGTAAGAGATTTAATTCGAAATAAAATTTAATTTAGCAAAAATAGCGTGTAGGAACCAATATGATAAAAATAATAACACCACTGCTGTTAGCAATAAGCCTAACCTCACTGACTTGCGCTGCAAATTTAGACAGCGTTCCGCTACCAGCTGATTTTAAGTACTCATTACAAATTGCCGATGACTACCCACTGATACAAACTGGCTATGTTGCTCAGTCGATTACAAAAGTGAGTGCTTTTTATCAACAAGCTTTAGGTAAGGCTGAGCTTATTATCGGTGATAATAAACGCCGAACGTTGTTTTATACCATCGACAAGAAAACCGTGCGGATCAGCTTATATGCTCGTGACTACCGAACCGAAATAGCGATTATGATCACGCAACCATAATCGCTTGACGGCGAACTGATCTGAATACGTATGCATAAAACAAATTGTTAAGCTTATAGCAAAAGCACCAAAGCAAAACGAGGCCCGATACCGTGAGACCCGAAGCTAATGGCTTAAAGGTGATCACTATCTTAAATACCCTAATTTATTTCCGATGTTAGAAGGTAATCGCTTGCCCAACAAGCGGATCATCTTGATAAGACAGTTAAGTAGCTCAATGATCTTGAAAAGGCATTGTCGCTAAACTTGGGTTGTTTAAGTATTAAATACAAAAACGGCTAGAAAGCTAGCCGTTTTTATTTACGCTTTAATGACTCCTAAAATTGATATTGGAATCCTAGCGCCCATTCATTCACATCGTTTTCTCTTAGCTTATAATGGCTATAGTTAATTGAAACATCTGTATTTTCAAGCACTGGATAAGCTAATTGCCCGCCCAAATAAGGGCGTGTATTGGTGTCACTATATGTAATTTTTTGCCCCGTAGATGAGCGGCTATCGATTGAATAATGATAATGGAAAGCCCCTACAAAAACCTTACTCTTAACTTGGCCCAACAGCGGAAATACATAAGCTGTTTGTATCGCAGGTCCTTGTGACAATACCGGCACGGTTTGTGATACATTCAATTGCGCGTTACTTGGATCAAGCGTATCTCCAACAAAGGTCATACTACCTTCGCCTAAGTTGATATAGCGTACGCCAAATTGCCAATTAGTCGCTAAGGAATAAATTGCGCCTATTGACCAACTAATATCGGTATCGTCGTATTCAGTATTCGCTAATTCGACTGATTGATTAGTTGTGGTTGAGCCTGCAACGGCCGCATAACCAATAGTGCCATCCATAGACCACTCACCTGCTAGTACAGGCTGACTGACTACCGCAGCCGTAGCGAGTAAAGCCCATGGCGTCAGTTTTGATTGGCGACGTATAAAGACTAAACCAATCATTAACAACACCATGGTGCTGCCTAAACTACCTGATGAGCTATTTTTAACCGTGGTGGTTGTATAAGCTTTTACGGTCACTTTTACTTCTCCTTTAGCTTCAGCACCTTTACTGTCAGTCACTGTGTATTCAATTAAATCAACACCTTCAAAACCTACTTTAGGTTGGTAATTCAATGTGCCATCGTTATTTATAGTGACTGTTCCTTGCGTAGCTTGCGCGCTTATTAAACTAAGTGCATCACCATCCGCATCGCTGTCATTGGAGAGTACATCAATAACTATTTGCGTGCGGTCGTTGGTGCTTGCAGTATCAGCAATAGTTGTTGGGGCACTGTTTACTACCACACTAACAGTCGCTGTACCAAAGGCTGTTCCACCTTTACCATCAGACACACTGTAGTTGATTGTTGCAGTACCAATAAAATCAAGTAATGGTTGATAACTAAGTTGATTATTAACGATTGCTACCTCACCAAAATCAACACTTGCACTGGTGAGCATCAATACATCATTATCTGCATCGCTATCATTACTGAGCACATCAATAACAATACTATTACCTAGTGCAATAGTTACTTGATCTGATTGTGTAACAGGCGCGCTGTTATTACTACTCATAACGCTAACGCCGCCTGGATCAACAATTTGACCATTCGCTACGCCATCAGCATCATTGATACCACCATCAGTTATGCGTAATTGTACACACCAGTCACCTTCTTTAAGCCCTTCTTGCCACAGCTGACTATTTGGTGAAGGGCAATACCCTTGCTCACCTTGAGTAGAATAGACCTTATCGCCGTTGCTGGTATTAAAGTCAATCCACTCATTATTGATAAGCTTTCTATAAATCGCCCCCGCTGGTATTGGCATTCTTTGCGGAAGCACTATGTGGTAGTTTTCACCTTTTTGCTCCATGGCGGTTACTATAAAGCTAAAGTAACCACCAGAGTTATCCATCCCAACATCTGCAGGCAATTCATTTTCAAACAATTGTGCTGCGCCACTGCTATTTTGTATGCTTGAGAATGCTTTTCTTAAACATGCTCCCGCATCCCCCTCGACAAGAAACTGCGCGGACTCATTTACTTGCTCAGGTAATACATTACATTCATTAATATTATCCAAATAATCAGGAATACCATCACGGTCATTATCTTGTAGACCTTCGATATTGTCTGGTATTAAGTCATTATCAGTATCGGCAGTTGTTAACTCAGGTAACTGAGCTACCACTTCAACATAACTGGTCACTGTAGTTGATAAGCTATCCACAGCGTCATCTGTTGCGGTTACTGCTATTTCATAAATACCAATATCGAGTTCAGCTGTAGAGAACACAAATGTATCAGCCGCATTACCTAGATCAACAATCCGTTCATCTGCTGCTTGCCAACTGAATGAAATATTATCTCCAGGGTTATTATCTGTTGCCAACGCTGTAATTGTTACGAGATCGTCACTGGCTAAAACAAATGGCCGAGGCTGATTATTTTGCTCCGTTATCGTAACTAAGCTTGGTGCTATATTACTCTCTGAAATAGTCATAATATTAGAGGCTTGCGCGCCAGTATTAAGGCTATCGTCAAGCGTTATAACTATTGTTTCATCCGCTTCAATCTCACTATCTGCAAAGACTCTAAAGTTGATCTCACCAACGAGGCCTTGTTCAATAACCACTTCACCGCTGATTAAATCATGATCATCTGATGTTGCGGTTCCAGATACGCTGTAAGGTACAGTGACAGGATAACTTGCCGCTGTTCCATTCAAGTAAACCCGAGTGGTATAACTTTGATCCTCAGCAACAACTTTATTTTTACCTAGTGATATTTGCGGGTGAACCATTACTTGCTGGCTAGCCATTGTGGTTTTACCACTACTGTCTGTCGCTTGCCAATACACTTGATGTACACCTGGCGTAAACAACATACTTTGATTTAAAGTTGCGACTGGTAATCTGTTTTGCTCGCTATCAAACGCAAGAGCTGTACCCAGCTTAACTCGAGTAAACAATCCTGTTGCATCAATATCCACATCAGCTGGAGGTGTAATGGTTGGTGCACCTAGTTGGCCATCAGTAAAGTTAATAAAAGCAAACCCTGTGCTTTGTGCTTGCGCGGGGTCGGCAATAATATACTCAACTTTAATAGTGCCTTGGTTACTTGCGCTAAATTGATAGACAAGCTGCTGGTCAACAATACTCACTGTACCCACTGACGCCCTAGCACCAATAATTGTTATTACATCACCATCAACATCAGTATCATTCGCCAATACATCAAGTATATAACGGCCGCTTTCTGTTCGCGCTAAGTCAAAGGTATCTTCCACAGCAACCGGTTGATCGTTTACTGACTCAACAGTAATTAACGCCGTAGCTATAGCTGAACTTGTTTTACCATCAGTCACTAAATAGCTAAAGGTGTCGCTACCATGATAATCAGCCTGTGGCTGATAACTAAATACCGTTCCTTGCACCGTTAAGCTACCAAACTGTGGTTGAGTGACCACTTCTATAACTAAATTGTCGTTATCACTGTCACTAACCTGAGCACTGACACTGAGGTTATTATCTTCTTTAACGCGCATTACCATATCATTAGCAACAGGCGGCGCATTCACATACGTTACATCAATACTAAATGGGTTAAGCGTACTGCTTAACTGCCCATCGCTTACGCTGATCAAAATATTACTATATAGACCAACGTCATCTCGTGTCGGTATACCACTTAATGTACCACTTGTGCTATCAAACGTTGCCCAACTCGGCTTGTTCGCAATCGTCAATGATAAACTGGTATTATCAATATCCGACACAATTGGCGTAAATGAGTAACCTGTATCTTGCGCGATTGATGTTGCAGGTGAACCGCTGATTGTTGGTGCATCGTTAACATTCACTACTGTCAGTGTAAATGGGGTTAAACTTTGACTTGCAATCCCATCCGTTACACGCACCGTGATGCCTGCATAACTTCCTACATCAGCATTGCTTGGTCTGCCTGATAGCTCCCCTGTGGTGGTATCAAAGTTCAACCAACTTGGTTTATTTTCAATACTGAAGCTGAGGTTATCGCCATCATTATCTGTCGCTAGTGGTACAAAGCTATATAAGTCATTTTCATTAACCGCTAAGCTTGGTACTCCAGTAATCACTGGCAAATCGTTAATACTATTAATCGTTACTGATACTGTGCTCGGTGCTGAATCAAGTAATCCATCATTCGCTATATAACTAAACTGATCGTCACCAAAGTAATTTGCACTGCCTTGATAAGTAACTTGCTCACCTGAGATAGTCGCAGTGCCATGAGTTGGTTGACTAACGATTGTATAGATTAATGTATCACCATCAACATCACTACCGAGTAAGTTCATAACGACTGGCATGTCTTCATCAGTAACGCCGGTTTGTAGACCAACAACTGGCGCGTCATTCACTGCGGTGATAACTAACGATACCGGCGTTATTGTTGAATCTAATAGTCCATCATTAACAACAAAGCTAAAGCCATCACTGCCGTTATAATTGGCGTTTGGCGTATATAACCAACTATCATTACTTTGCTGCACAAGCGAGCCATGTAATGCGCCTTCATCAAGACGATAGCTTAGATCATCGTTCTCAATATCTGAGCCAACCAAGGTGATCAAAACGCTATTATCTTCTGCAAGTATTAAGCTTTGCGGAATACCTAAAGGCGCATCATTGACTGGGTTTACAGTCATGGTGACAGTAGCAAGGTTAGATACCTCGCCATTGCTGTCTTTAACTGTGTAAGTAAAGCTGTCGTCACCATAGTAATCTGCATTGGCGGTGTAAATGATTGCCCCCGTTGCGGTTACTTGAGTTTGCCCATTGCTTGGTGCACTGACAACCGTCACACTGCTCACATCTAAGCTGTCGCCGATATCAACATCACTGTCGTTACCCAATACGTTAACTTCAAATGAACCTTCTTCTTGCAGTTGGGCGGTGTTATCTAGCGCCACTGGTGCATCGTTCACGGCATTAATGGTCAGTGTGACGGTCGCTGGGGTTGAGCTTAAGCCTTCGCTGTCTGTTAATGTGTAGGTGAAACTAAATACCCCATTCACATCTTGGCTTGGCACGATAGCTAAACTACCATCGAGGTTAACACTGACTGTCGCAAAGTCGTACATGCCCGCCCCCGTGCCTTGGTTTTCAAGGCTTACGTTGGCAGCATTAAAGCCACTGTCTTCTACGTCTGAGTCGTTTGCTAAAATAGCTAACGTTGTTGCGGTATCTTCATCAGTCGTCACTGCATCATTAGCAACAACTGGACGGTCATTCACCGCACCTATATTTACCGTAACGGTTCCTGGCAGTGACACACCGCCTTCGCTGTCGGTAATGGTGTAGGTGAAACTGTCTTGCCCTGTAACGTTCGCATCTGGGGTATACACAAAGGTGCCCGCGGCTTGGTCAAACACCACTTGCCCTGAGCTTGGCGCTCTGACTAAGTTAATCGTGCCCGTTGGGATGGTGTCTTCCACATCACTGGCCAGTGAACGCACATTGGTCACTGCTGATGCGGTGTCTTCATCCACACTTAAGCTGATAGCTTGTACCTCAGGGAGGTCGTTCACTGGGGTAATGGTGACTGTCACTGTTGCCGCTGTCGAGGTATTCAATGCCGCATCTTTTACCGTATAAGTAAAAGTGTCTGTCCCCGTTACGTTGCTGTTCGGTGTATACGTGGCAATGCCGTTAGTGATACTTACCGTGCCTTTACTCGCAGGTAATACGATAGCCGCTGAAGCGACCACTAAGTCATCTTCTGCATCACTGTCATTTGCTACCAAACTAAAGTTCACTGGCGTGTCTTCTGCAGTGGTGGCACTGTCATCCATGGCAACCGGTGCATCTGCAACTGGCGCGACCGTTAGTGTTACTGTCTGTACTGCCGATAACGCACCGGCGCTATCACGAACTTGGAATGTAAAGCTGTCGCCGTGGTTTTCACTGCCGTCATGTTGATAACTAAAGCTACCATCACTGTTTAAGCTGACACTACCAAATTGTGGTTGACTGACCAGCTCTGCGCTGAGTGTGTCGCCTGCATCATCATCGCTGGCGTTACTTAATAACCCGTTTGCAAGTGCCACGGTTAATGTCGCGGCTTCATCGAGGTTAAACGCGAAGTTTTGCCCTACCGGCGCATCGTTGGTGTTGGTGACCTCTAATGTAAATGGCGTTAAACTGGCGCTATCTGTGCCATCGTTAACACTGATAGTAATAGCCGCGTAGCTGCCTACATCCTCGTTCTGTGGCGTGCCCGCTAATTCGCCCGTGCTGGTGTCAAAGCTCGCCCAGCTTGGCTTATTAATGATGCTGAAACTGAGGCTATCACCATCAATATCACGCACTAATGGCGTAAACTGATACTGACTGTCTTCGCTTACCGTGGTGTTCGGTGTACCACTGATTGTCGGTGCATCGTTAACGTTCTTAACTGTGAGATTAAAGCTACTCAGTGCTGTAGTAATCGCGCCGTCTGATACTGAAATAATAATGTTATTATTTACGCCGACATCATCATTACTTGGCGTACCTGACAACTGCCCAGTGCTGCTATCAAAGTTTGCCCAGCTCGGCTTGTTGCTAATGCTAAAGGTTAAGCTGTCGCCATCAATATCGCTGGCTGTTGGGGTAAAGCTATAAAGGGTATCTTGATCAACATTTAATGTTGGAGCACCACCAATCGTTGGCGCGTCATTGACGTTGATCACCGTTAAGCTAAATGCCGGTAAGCTTACCGTATCCATGCCATCGCTGACACTGATCACAATATTACTATACACACCCACATCACTGTTACCAGCGGTACCACTGAGCAACCCGGTACTGCTATCAAAACCCAACCAACTTGGTTTATTACTGATGCTAAAGGTTAAATTATCACCCTCGGTGTCAGTTGCCGTTGGCGCAAAACTATAAACGATTTTTTCACTCACTGACACAGTCGGTGAACCGCTGATCACTGGCACATCATTGACACTGCTCACGGTCACTGTGATCACCGCAGGTGCTGAATCTACGTTGCCATCGTTAGCAACAAAGCTAAAGCTATCGGTGCCAAAGAAGTCACTCTCGCCTTGGTATACTGCTTGCGATCCAGTCAATGTAACACGGCCATTTTGTGGCTGACTGCTGATTTGATACGTTAAGGTATCGCCTTCGATATCGCTGGCGGCAAGGTTGACCGTCAGTAGCGTATCTTCATTTACTGACACCGCCTCTGCACTGGCAACTGGGGCATCATTTACAGCATTAACGGTTAAGTTAACACTAACAGGAGCTGAATCTAACGCACCATCATTGGCTACAAACGTGAAACTATCACTGCCGTTATAATCTGCCGCAGGTGTATACAACCAACTATCACTGCTTTGTTGAACTAGCGTTCCGTGTGCAACATCAGTATCGATACGATAAGTTAAGCTGTCATTTTCGATGTCTGTCGCAAGCAATGTGATCAATAAGCTTGCATCTTCATCAAGGTTAAGGGTTTGCGTTTGTGCCACCGGCGCATCATTGACTGGGTTTACAGTCATGGTGACAGTAGCAAGGTTAGATACCTCGCCATTGCTGTCTTTAACTGTGTAAGTAAAGCTGTCGTCACCATAGTAATCTGCATTGGCGGTGTAAATGATTGCCCCCGTTGCGGTTACTTGAGTTTGCCCATTGCTTGGTGCACTGACAACCGTCACACTGCTCACATCTAAGCTGTCGCCGATATCAACATCACTGTCGTTACCCAATACGTTAACTTCAAATGAACCTTCTTCTTGCAGTTGGGCGGTGTTATCTAGCGCCACTGGTGCATCGTTCACGGCATTAATGGTCAGTGTGACGGTCGCTGGGGTTGAGCTTAAGCCTTCGCTGTCTGTTAATGTGTAGGTGAAACTAAATACCCCATTCACATCTTGGCTTGGCACGATAGCTAAACTACCATCGAGGTTAACACTGACTGTCGCAAAGTCGTACATGCCCGCCCCCGTGCCTTGGTTTTCAAGGCTTACGTTGGCAGCATTAAAGCCACTGTCTTCTACGTCTGAGTCGTTTGCTAAAATAGCTAACGTTGTTGCGGTATCTTCATCAGTCGTCACTGCATCATTAGCAACAACTGGACGGTCATTCACCGCACCTATATTTACCGTAACGGTTCCTGGCAGTGACACACCGCCTTCGCTGTCGGTAATGGTGTAGGTGAAACTGTCTTGCCCTGTAACGTTCGCATCTGGGGTATACACAAAGGTGCCCGCGGCTTGGTCAAACACCACTTGCCCTGAGCTTGGCGCTCTGACTAAGTTAATCGTGCCCGTTGGGATGGTGTCTTCCACATCACTGGCCAGTGAACGCACATTGGTCACTGCTGATGCGGTGTCTTCATCCACACTTAAGCTGATAGCTTGTACCTCAGGGAGGTCGTTCACTGGGGTAATGGTGACTGTCACTGTTGCCGCTGTCGAGGTATTCAATGCCGCATCTTTTACCGTATAAGTAAAAGTGTCTGTCCCCGTTACGTTGCTGTTCGGTGTATACGTGGCAATGCCGTTAGTGATACTTACCGTGCCTTTACTCGCAGGTAATACGATAGCCGCTGAAGCGACCACTAAGTCATCTTCTGCATCACTGTCATTTGCTACCAAACTAAAGTTCACTGGCGTGTCTTCTGCAGTGGTGGCACTGTCATCCATGGCAACCGGTGCATCTGCAACTGGCGCGACCGTTAGTGTTACTGTCTGTACTGCCGATAACGCACCGGCGCTATCACGAACTTGGAATGTAAAGCTGTCGCCGTGGTTTTCACTGCCGTCATGTTGATAACTAAAGCTACCATCACTGTTTAAGCTGACACTACCAAATTGTGGTTGACTGACCAGCTCTGCGCTGAGTGTGTCGCCTGCATCATCATCGCTGGCGTTACTTAATAACCCGTTTGCAAGTGCCACGGTTAATGTCGCGGCTTCATCGAGGTTAAACGCGAAGTTTTGCCCTACCGGCGCATCGTTGGTGTTGGTGACCTCTAATGTAAATGGCGTTAAACTGGCGCTATCTGTGCCATCGTTAACACTGATAGTAATAGCCGCGTAGCTGCCTACATCCTCGTTCTGTGGCGTGCCCGCTAATTCGCCCGTGCTGGTGTCAAAGCTCGCCCAGCTTGGCTTATTAATGATGCTAAAGGTATGGGTATCTTGCGTATCGCTGTCTGTAAGGGTGGGTATAAAACTATACGCTGCATCTTCAGCTGTAGTTGTACTTGGTGAACCACTTAACACCGGTACGACGTTGTATTTTTTAGTTACTGTGGCAGTTACTGCTGCGCTGGCATTGCCTGCGGTGTCTGTAACTATTGCTGAGAACGTTAACACTCCCTCAGCCAATGTTGTAACATCAATACCTGTAATTTGCTGCGTAACAGCACTAATTGTTGCGTTACCAGTAACAGCATTACTGCCATCACTAACCTGATAACTAAGCGAACCACTGCCTTCAAGTCCAGTAAAACTAACACTCATTGCGGATTCGTTATCTGCGTTAATTAAGCTTTGATCAACGCTAACTGCATGCCCAGTTGGGCTGGTATTATCTAAAGTAATAGAGCTGGTCGCCGCTGGTGAAGTATTCCCTGCACTGTCAGTTTGCGTTACCGATACTGTTAAAGTGCCGTTATTAAGTGCACTTATATCTAATTCATTGCCGTTAAGCGTCCAATTACCACCACTACCAGCTGTCACAGTGGCATTTACACCGCCAATATCAACATTAACTGCAGCGCCTGATTCTGCCCCAGAGCCGGTGATCAATACACTATCATCTTCACTAGCGTTAACGATGCCATCGACTTCGATTGGCGTATTAATAGTAACAACTGACGGTGCACTGTTATCCAAGGTTATCGTCGTCGTTGCCGCTGGTGAAATATTACCTGCGCTGTCAGTTTGCGTTGCTGATACCGTTAATGTGCCATTATTTAATGCACTGATATCTAACTCATTACCACTGAGAGTCCAATTACCGTTGCTATCAGCAGTCACGGTGGCATTTACACCGCCAACATCAACCTTAACTGCAGCGCCTGATTCAGCCCCAGATCCTACAATTAATAACGCATTATCTTCAGCAGCATTAACAATGCCATCAACAGCAATCGGCGTTGTAATAACCAATGCATTTGGCGCAACATTATCTAAGGTTATAGTGGTTGTCGTTGCAGATGAAATATTTCCTGCGCTATCGGTTTGCGTTGCAGATACTGTTAATGTGCCATTATTTAGAGCGCTAATGTCTAATTCACTGCCGTTAAGTGTCCAGTTACCGCTGCTATCAGCTACCACAGTGGCATTTACGCCGCTAATACCCACTGTCACTGTTGCGCCAGCTTCTGCTCCTGACCCTGTGATCAACACAGCATTGTCTTCAGCCGCATTTACAATACCATCTACTGCAATCGGCGTTGTAATAGCCACCGCATTTGGTGCGATGTTATCTAATGTAATTGAAGTTGATGCAGCCGTTGAGATATTGCCCGCATCGTCGGTTTGTGTTGCCGAAACTGTCAATATGCCATTATTTAGAGCGCTGATATCCAGCTCATTACCTAATAATGTCCAATTACCACTTGAGTCTGCGGTAGTCGTTTTAGTAACCCCAGCGATACTCACAGTGACTGTTGCACCTGACTCTGCTCCCCCGCCTTGGACTAATACATCATTATCCTCCGCAGCGTTAACTTTACCATCCCCCTCAATAGGCGTAATAAAGGTTGGTGCGTTTGGTGCTTGGTTATCCAACGTTATTGTTGTAGTTGCAGCTATTGAGATATTACCTGCGCTATCGGCCTGAGTTGCCGAGACAGTCAGCGTACCATTATTCAGCGCACTGATATCCAGCTCGTTGCCCGACAATGTCCAATTACCACTTGAATCTGCTGTGGTAGTTTTAGATATACCATCAACATTTACTGTAACTGTTGCACCTGACTCTGCGCCAGATCCTTGCACTAGCACATCGTTATCTTCTACAGCATTAACTTTGCCGTCGCCTTCAATTGGCGTAGTAATCGTCAATGCATTTGGCGCTTGATTATCCAACGTAATTACTGCGGTTGCCGTAGTCGAGGTGTTACCCGCCGCATCACTTTGTGTGGCGCTGACGGTGACGGTGCCATTATTAAAGCTGCTGACATCAAACTCACTACCACTGATAGTCCATGCCCCAGAGCCATCAGCCGTTACGGTACGTGATAAGTTATTCGCGCCATCGCTGATAGTCACACTGACACTGGCATTGGCTTCTGCGCCAGAGCCGGTGATCAATACACTGCCATCTTCTACAGCATTGATCCGGCCATCAACCTCAATTGGGGTGGCAATCGTTAAGGCATTCGGTGCTGTATTATCTAAAACCACCGCGGTGCTGACTGCGCTGGAGGTGTTACCCGCCGCATCAGATTGTGTGGCGCTGACGGTGAGCGTGCCATTATTAAAGCTGCTGACATCAAACTCACTACCACTGATAGTCCATGCCCCAGAGCCATCGGCCGTCACAGTGCGCGATTGGTTATTCCCGCCATCGCTGATGGTTACACTGACACTGGCATTGGCTTCTGCCCCGGAGCCGGTGATCAATACACTGCCATCTTCT
Source organism: Pseudoalteromonas sp. 1181_04 (assembly GCF_052850545.1). Taxonomy (NCBI): domain Bacteria; kingdom Pseudomonadati; phylum Pseudomonadota; class Gammaproteobacteria; order Alteromonadales; family Pseudoalteromonadaceae; genus Pseudoalteromonas; species Pseudoalteromonas sp. 1181_04. Next base: position 315,170 of record NZ_VXCS01000001.1, on the reverse strand, counting down.
ACAGCATTGATCCGGCCATCAACCTCAATAGGGGTCGTTATGGTCAAGGCATTCGGTGCTGCGTTATCTAAAATCACTGAGGTGCTGGCTGCACTGGAGGTGTTACCCGCCGCATCACTTTGTGTGGCGCTGAGGGTGAGTGTGCCATTATTAAAGCTGCTGACATCAAACTCACTACCACTGATAGTCCATGCCCCAGAGCCATCGGCCGTCACGGTGTGCGATAAGTTATTCGCGCCATCGCTGATGGTCACACTGACACTGGCATTGGCTTCTGCCCCTGAGCCGGTGATCAATACACTGCCATCTTCTACGGCATTGATCCGGCCATCGCCCTCAATCGGGGTGGCGATCGTCAAGGTATTCGGTGCTGTATTATCTAAAACCACCGAGGTGCTGACTGCGCTGGAGGTGTTACCCGCCGCATCACTTTGTGTGGCGCTGACGGTGAGTGTGCCATTATTAAAGCTGCTGACATCAAACTCACTACCACTGATAGTCCATGTACCTGCGCCATCGGCCGTCACGGTGCGCGATTGGTTATTCGCGCCATCGCTGATAGTCACACTGACACTGGCATTGGCTTCTGCGCCAGAGCCGGTGATCAATACACTGCCATCTTCTACAGCATTGATCCGGCCATCAACCTCAATCGGGGTGCTTATCGTCAAGGCATTCGGTGCTGCGTTATCTAAAATCACTGAGGTGCTGGCTGCACTGGAGGTGTTACCCGCCGCATCACTTTGTGTGGCGCTGACGGTGAGCGTGCCATTATTAAAGCTGCTGACATCAAACTCGCTACCACTGATAGTCCATGCCCCAGAGCCATCGGCCGTCACAGTCCGTGATAAGTTATTCGCGCCATCGCTGATGGTCACACTTACACTGGCATTGGCTTCTGCCCCGGAGCCGGTGATCAATATACTGCCATCTTCTACAGCATTGATCCGGCCATCAACCTCAATCGGGGTCGTTATGGTCAAGGCATTCGGTGCTGCGTTATCTAAAATCACTGCGGTGCTGGTTGCACTGGAGGTGTTACCCGCCGCATCAGATTGTGTGGCGCTGACGGTGAGCGTGCCATTATTAAAGCTGCTGACATCAAACTCACTACCACTGATAGTCCATGTACCTGCGCCATCAGCCGTCACGGTCCGCGATTGGTTATTCGAACCATCGCTGATAGTCACACTGACACTAGCATTGGCTTCTGCCCCAGAGCCGGTGATCAATACACTGCCATCTTCTACGGCATTGATCCGGCCATCGCCCTCAATCGGGGTGGCGATCGTCAAGGTATTCGGTGCTGTATTATCTAAAACCACCGAGGTGCTGACTGCGCTGGAGGTGTTACCCGCCGCATCACTTTGTGTGGCGCTGACGGTGAGTGTGCCATTATTAAAGCTGCTGACATCAAACTCACTACCACTGATAGTCCATGTACCTGCGCCATCGGCCGTCACGGTGCGCGATTGGTTATTCGCGCCATCGCTGATAGTCACACTGACACTGGCATTGGCTTCTGCGCCAGAGCCGGTGATCAATACACTGCCATCTTCTACAGCATTGATCCGGCCATCAACCTCAATCGGGGTGCTTATCGTCAAGGCATTCGGTGCTGCGTTATCTAAAATCACTGAGGTGCTGGCTGCACTGGAGGTGTTACCCGCCGCATCACTTTGTGTGGCGCTGACGGTGAGCGTGCCATTATTAAAGCTGCTGACATCAAACTCGCTACCACTGATAGTCCATGCCCCAGAGCCATCGGCCGTCACAGTCCGTGATAAGTTATTCGCGCCATCGCTGATGGTCACACTTACACTGGCATTGGCTTCTGCCCCGGAGCCGGTGATCAATATACTGCCATCTTCTACAGCATTGATCCGGCCATCAACCTCAATCGGGGTGGCAATAGTTAAAGCATTAGGGGCTGCGTTATCTAAAATCACTGCGGTGCTGGCTGCACTTGAAGTATTGCCCGCTGTATCCGATTGTGTGGCGCTGACGGTGAGCGTGCCATTATTAAAGCTGCTGACATCAAACTCACTACCACTGATAGTCCATGCCCCAGAGCCATCGGCCGTCACGGTACGTGATAAGTTATTCGCGCCATCGCTGATGGTCACACTGACACTAGCATTGGCTTCTGCCCCAGAGCCAGTGATCAATACACTGTCATCTTCTACGGCATTGATCCGGCCATCAACCTCAATCGGGGTCGTTATGGTCAAGGCATTCGGTGCTGCGTTATCTAAAATCACTGAGGTGCTGGTTGCACTGGAGGTGTTACCCGCCGCATCAGATTGTGTGGCGCTGACGGTGAGCGTGCCATCATTAAAGCTGCTGACATCAAACTCACTACCACTGATAGTCCATGCCCCAGAGCCATCGGCCGTCACAGTCCGTGATAAGTTATTCGAACCATCGCTGATGGTCACATTAACCGTAGCGCCAGAGTCAGCGCCGCTACCTTGTATAAGCACATGCGCATCTTCCACAGCATTGATCCGACCATCTACTTCAATCGGGGTGGTAATACTCGGTGCACTCACGTTAGTATCAATGGTTATTGTAGTACTCGTTCCATTGGTAATATTACCAGCAGAGTCCGTCGCGCGTGCCACAATAGTATGCGAGCCACTCGTCATTGCTGAGCCTACGGTGATACTCCACACCCCACCACTAACAACAGTACTGCCTATTGAGCCATCAACACTTGAAATAAGAGTAATAGTGTCGCCTGTGGTGCCTGTACCTGTAAAAGTGGGTGTTGTATTATTGGTTATATTATCTGTACTCGAAGAACCACTATCACTGGCTGCAGTTAGATCGGCTGCGCTCGGTGCGCTCGGCGCGGTTGTGTCAATTGTCACTGTAAGTGCGCTTGAGCTACTACTTACATTACTTGCTGAGTCTGTTGCTTTTGCTGAAATAGCATGGTCTAAACCGGCAGTTAAAGTGCTAGTGGTAATTTGCCAATTGCCATCGGTCGCTATGCCAGACCCGATTACAGTTGCTCCAGCACCAACTTGGTCGCTGTAAAGACTAACTGTTGAACCGCTCTCAGCAGTGCCACTAAATGTTGGCGTGGTATCGTTGGTAATATTATCCGTAGTAGATAACCCTGAATCAGCAGCCGCATTTAAATCAGGGGTAGATGGCGCACTTGGCGCAACATTATCATTTACCGTTATAGTAAACGCTTTTTGAAAAGTTGTTGTTGCATCGTTACTTTGTACGCACACAATATAACTTCCTGCACTAAGTGCAGCTTGCGTCTGAATTAAGGTGCCACTGATCTGAAAATTGCTGTTGTTTGTATCAGCGCTACATGTACCGTTTACACTTGCGCCTGAGCTTACAAACGTATAACTATGACTGTCGGTGGTATCTACATCTGAGGTAGTGAGCGCCCCTATATTAGCACCAGGTCCAGTTGATGATTGATTTATACTTGCCGATGAAAGTGAAATATCCGTTGGGGCATCATTTTGCCCAGTAATATTCACTATCGCTTGATTTGTACCCGCGCTGTTTGCTATCCCATCATTAAAGACATAATCCAAAGTCACTGATGATGATGGAGATTCGGAACTATTTTGATAGGTAATGCTTTGTAAAACTGAGTCAACAATTGCAGATGTAGCATTAGCATTAAAGGTCAGTACCAAGGTACCTGAGGAGTTAGTCGTTACCGTTCCGACTGTGGTCGAATTATAAGTAAACGTATTGCCCTCAATTAGCGCGCCCAATAAGTTATTGTTCGCAAAAACATCTTCAGTACTTGCCCCACCGTTTCGACTAATAGTTAAACTGGCATTATTATAATTACCAATTGCGCCATTAAGGGCATCGAGCTCAGTATCAGCGATAGTCACATCAGAGTCGATAACAATTGCAGAGCCATTTTCAATGAAGGTTGCACCGCCATTCAAACTACTAAATACGGGGGCGCTATTTGGCTCAACAAAAGTTATTATGGTATCGCTACCACTTTCAGCAACGCTAAAAGCTAAACTTGAGCCTGGTGAATTACTTAATGAGAGCGTAAGCTCAGAAATATTAAAATCGGTGGCATCTGTATCAACTTCTAATGTACTCGTGCCATTAAATCGCACATTTGCACTTGAAAGCCCTGTCACGCCAGTAATCGTTAAGGTATCACCTACGGCTAGATCGGTGATGGTATCCCCTGATAATTGTGATGCACTGCCGACAAAATTATCGTTACCTGCATTGCCCGTCATCGAATCAGTACCACCGCCAGGGCGGATGGTATCTGCGCCGCTACCGCCAACGAAAGTATCATCACCATTAAAATTGCTGGCTGTAATCGTCAACATGTCACTGGCAAAGGCTGAAGCATTTATTGATAGGGCTGCTGTAATTTCACCGCCACTGACATTTGACACTGATACTGCTTGACCATTGGCATTAAAGTTGTCAGTTAAGGTTACTGTGGCATTATTGTCAGTTCCTATTGCCACGCCTTCAACAGCAGACACTGAGGTACTGGTAAAATCAAACGCCCCACCATCCATAAGTTTCAGTGTTTCAGTACCCGCACTACCCGTTATAGCAGTGCTAAAATTACCAATATTAGCGGCATCAATAGCCACTGTTGCGCCACTAGCTAACGAAAGAGTGCCTATATTTAAAAATCCACCGCCGCTAATGTCTGCACCATCAGTTACTTGTACTTGGTCGGCAACACTATTTTCGCCAATTAACGTGCCCGTGTATGCACTGTTACCAATTGCAAAAATTATGGCGTCGGTTGACGAACCAGCCGTAACATTAGTGGTCCCTGTTGATACGGTGATTGTTCTGGTGTTTGTACTGTCATCAGCTGCATCGTAGCTTTCAATACCAGTTAAGGTTGTGAAATCACCATCACCGGTGATAGTAATCGTTTCTGAACCAGGCGCTGTTATGGTGCCCGTAAAACTACTATGCTGGCTGGCCGTCATCGATACTGACGCACCCGAAGCGAGTGTTAAATTAGTCACATTACTAATCGTGGCATTACTAATGTTTGCGCCGCTACTCATAGACAATGTATCAGCAACACTATTTTCGCCGGTAATTGTTCCCGTATAAGCTAGTGTGCCAATATCAAACGTAATGGCATCAGTTACGGAGCTAGCTGTTACTGAGTGCCCCGCGGCACTAATAGATACTGTACGCGCGTTCGTGCTATCGTCATTTAATGTGTAGCTTTCAATTGCTGATACTGTAGCGAAATTACCATCACCTAAAATATCTAGCGTCTCATTACCACTGCCTGATACAGTGCCTGAGAACAATGCTAGCTGTGATGCAGCAATACTTGCTGAACCGCCACTTGCTACCGTCAAGTTTTCAAAGCCGCTAATTGTGGCGCCAGAAATACTGCCACCACTACCAATAGATAACGTATCAGTGCCGGTGTTGCCCGCTAAAATACCGATTGCGCTAACTGAGCCAATATTGAGAGTATCGTCGCCGGTGCTACCAGTAAAATTTTGCCCTGCAGCGCCAAGGGTGAATGCATTTGGTGCAGATAAAACATACGTTTCAATCGCACTGTTGCCTGTTAGTCCATCCGTTGCTGAGCTAATAATTATCGTTTCTGTGCCTGGTGCTGTAAACGTTGTAAAACTATCGTGCTGTGCCTCAGTCATCAATACACTCGCACCACTGGCAAGTGTTAATGATTCAAAGGCAGATATTGTTGCACCACTAAGATCAGCACCAGTGCCAGCCTGCAATATATCGGTACCCGCAGCGCCGTTCAATGTACCTGTTACCGTGAAGGCATTAATATTAACGGTATCATCTGCGCTGCTGCCAGTTACATTTTGCGCTGCGCTACCAAGCGTAAAGATCATTGCAGCGCCAAGCACATAAGTTTCAATATCCGCATCACCCGTTAGCGTTTGATCGCCATCGGCACTAGCGATAGTAAATTGATTTGTACCTGTACCATTTATAGTAGTGAAACTGTCATGCTGCGTTTCACTTAATGTCAATGAACCATTGTTATAGGGCGTTAAGGTTTCAAAACCCGTTAAGCTTGTGAACCCAGTTAAGTCGCTCCCGGTAACAACACTGATTGTATCGGTACCGCCGCCGCCATCAGCCGTTGACCCTGTAATATGCGCTGCATTGTTAATATTTAATGTTTCATTATCGTCACTAAATGTAATTGCTGGGCTTAAATTTATACCGTTTAAGGTACTAAATCCAGCAGCGGCAGAACTCGCTGAAGTAATATTAGCAACCGAAATTGTCGCTGTACGACTTACACTATTTACAGTGCCATCATTAATTACCACTGTCACCGTTCTAGCAGTTTCATCGGGCGTATTTGAAGTATTATCGTAAGTGATATTCTGCAAAAAGGTAGCCACTTCAGCGGCCGTTACGGTTGCCCCTGTGATAGAAATTGTGTCTTGAAGTATAATATCCGCCGCAGACCCACCCGTGAGTGCGTTTTGCGCCGCAGCTGTTACGTTCAGGCCTTCTGAGGCGCCATTTTGATCGTTGGTTAATGCAACGGTTATTGTTGTTATTGTATCGCCATCACTATCCTCTGCACTAGCATCGGGCGCAATATTTACAGCACCACTACCTTCGGTAAATGACACTGAACTCCCTGTACCTGGAATCCCACCATTTAAATCAACAACAGGCGCTGAATTTGTAGAAGTACCTGTGGCACTCAAAGACACATTATACATACTCTCATTTGCATCAGTGTTGCTAATTCTTAAATTACCTGATATCCCACCAACTGTTGTCGTTTGTACAGTTACAAGTATCGTACATTGCATACCTGAGCTTAATGTTTGACCATTCGTAGCACATGTACCGCCTGTAATTGAAAAGTCGCTACTTCCACTTGTTATAGAAACAGCCGTAGTCGTTAAATTACCAGTGCCTTCATTTTTTACCGTAAAGGTTTTTGTTGTAGTTGCTACACCATCCGCTGCAACACTGCCAAAGTCTTCGCTTACAGTTGTCGATCCACTTTCTTCAACATCTATTTCTGGCGATGACCCACAAGCGCCAACACTACCACCTCTCAAAGTACAGCTAGAAGAGCTTACAGTGGTGCACGCCCCGCCTGGTAGGGTGCAGTTTGCACTTGCAAACACCTTTCTTATTAGTAAATCACTTTTTACTTGTGTATTATCGCCCTTAACAATACTTACTTTTTGTTCATTCGTTTCAAGTAATCCCTGCTCTTTTAAAAAGCTTAATGTATTATTTATATCTGGGTTTACTAAGTGTGATTGGGCTTTTTGCCCTCGACTAAATGTCGAAAATGGGCTTTTTGACTCTATACCAACTATTTCATCTTCAGTTTCTAGCGCTAACTTTTTTGAAAATTGTTTTAAATCTACAGCTTCATTTACTGTTTCTGCGTAAGCCCCGCTAGCTATTACTGCAGAAATCGCAACCCCTAAAAAAGTTTTATTTAAGCTTAAACGTTCCATGATACTCATCCTCGACAAAATTCAAAAATATGGCTAGACAACGCGTCTGAGCTTTGAAATAGCTCTGGTTTCCTGCTGTTCGGTACAACAGCAATATCGTAAATCTGTTTTACATCACCCGTAAAAGTCAAATTACCTACCACCTCACCTGTATTTACATTCACTAACCATATTGCGCACACACTTTTCCCATCTAATAATCTTGGGTTTGCTTTAAAGCGAATATGCTCTTCTGATTTACGTAATGTACTCGTACCGACAAGCATCAAGTCACCAAAGAACGTCATTCCCCTTGTAAAACCTTGCAACTCACATAAAACTCTATTAGTACCTGACTTTGGATCGTATACATGAATATCGCCATCTCCAGATGCACAATAATACACCTTGCCTGCGTGGCATCTTGGCGAATGTGGCATTGAAATACCTGATTTGATGACCTTATTTTCAACGACATCAATAAGCACCCCTTTATTCCCTAGCTCTTCACGCCAACCTTGTGCTGTATCTGATTCACTAAAGGCTGTAGCATAACGAGGCACACCATCTAACAACGCCATGCCATTTAAATGGCATCTATTTTCCGGCTTCAGTTCTGAAATAAACGACGGCACCCAAGCAGCGACAAAACTATGGTCAGGACTTAACTTACTTAAACAAGAGAACATCGAGTTAACTACCCACAAACCATCATTACCCCAACAAATATCATGGATGTTGATCATACCTGTTGATAAAGTCGCTCTTTCTATAAACAAACTGTCGGCTGCCTTTACACTTTTGACTTGTTCATCCCACTCTTCACGAAATTTGGGGCTATCTCTGAGTTCATTATCTTGTAATTTTTTTGGCAACTCTTCATAACGATCAAGGTTCCCATTAATAACATCAGCATAACCACTTGGTGTTTTTTGAAAGTCGATTACTTGATTTAGTGTTCCAAGCGTGACCCTATTTTCGTCGGCATAAAGTCCCATTGGTCTTGGAAATGCCTTTAATTTTGTTTCTAGCTTGCCATTATTGGAACGCACTAAAATAACACGTTGTGATTGATAACTTGTCGCAATCAACGATACGCCCAACTGAGCCAATATTTTTGGGAAGTTGTCACTGTGGGTGCTACTAAAATCTAACGGTTCCATTTCAGTGCTCATTAATTTCACTACCTTTTGATCTAATCAAAGTTACACTCTTTATATTATTTTTATTAACTACATGTGCAGGCAAAATATTTTCAACCATCGTTAATTTTGTTAACGGGTATTCAACTCCGCATGCTTTTAGCTGTGCCACAACGCCTGAAACAATAGCGGCTGATGATGAGGTGCCACCAAAATTTACATACCCATTAAGTGACGTTGATGCAATTGAAGAAGGGGCGTAATAATCAACACATTGCCCATAATTAGAAAACTCAGCAACATTCCCATTTTTATTTATTGCCCCTATAACAACCACTGAACTTAATGCCGATAGATGATTGACTTCACAAGCTTTCTTACCCGAATTTCCTGCTGAAACAACGATAATAGGTGCATTTGATGCAGATGCAACATTCTCAATTACCAGTGACGTAATACCCGATAATAACGGTAAAACCCAACTACAGTTGATAACATCCGCTTTCATCAACTTAGCGACCTGAAATGCCAATATTATAGAAGATGACCATGTTGAAACTTGCCTGATAGCTATTATTTCACTAGTCGGTGCGAAACCCTCAACCCCTATATTATCTTGCTTTGCAGCAATAACTCCAACAACACGTGTACCATGGTAATCAGTTGGGTTTTTAGCACTGGTTGCCAGTGTTTTTTCATCAGGATCATATTCAAACAATACTGTTAAATCATCAAACTCTGGGTGAGTAAAATCAAAGCCGTCATCAATAATTGCAACCCGCACAGTATTCTCTGGTTTATCGCATAAAGGAGCATTTTGTGACACAAGCACGCTGCTAGTCTGCCTGCTTGTTCCTGACGTAACTAACTTTGTGACAGGTGCAATATCTGGTTCGATCTCTAGCACATCTTGATGTTTGCTTAACGCTAAATAAACATCAAAAAAATATTCGGGTCTAGGTGTTACCCAGTAAACCAATTCACTTCCTATATTAGCGATTACTTGAACTTGTTTTATTTCATCATGTAGCTGTGAGATCTCATCGACTGATAGCAAAGAGAGTATTATTATTTTTTTGTTAAAAGCGTACATCTTCCCTGCATCATCAATCAAAAAATTACTGTCATGCTTGGCAAATACAACACTACCTTTAGAGCTTTTAAATTGCAGCTTGTCTAAACTCGCCTGAGCAGATACATCTCTTGCAAATAAGCACACAACTATAATTAAACAGCTGAAAACAATATGCCAATTAAGGTATTTCAACATAAGTAAATAACAACCAACAGAGCTCTTTCAAACAACATATAACTTACTTCCTGCACAAACATAATGGTTTTTCATCATATGTAGAATACAGATTTCAAACTAAAATCTGTATTCTCACACATCAATTTCTTGGTGGATAAATTCCATCTAGTGCAATGCAAAAGTTTAACGCTAAGCTAGGTTGCATATTTTCATGCCGCTGACTCTTACCTGACGATGCTAAACTGCTGCTACTCATAGCACTTGTATTACTATCCAGTGGCGCAGTATATCGCAGTGCACCACCTGAGGAGGCAACGTCTATTGCAAGTTGATTATCACTTGGTTGGTCAGTATTACCAGCTTGAAATACACCTGAAATAACATGGTCATGCTTAGGTAGCTGTATGGGGGCCAACGCTACTTGGCTAACACCACCAAAGGTAGAAAATGGCCGAGTCGTTAGTCCTATCCCTGATCCCGCATGCATTGGTGCTCTGCCTTGTAAATCAGGGACTCCAAATGTTGTTCGTCCATCACCACCGAAATTAGTTCCCAGCAAACTAAATAGCGCTGTAGATTGTGAAATACTGAGTATTTGCCCTGCGCATTTAGCCCAAGCTCTAGGACTATACGTAAGACCAAATATTCTAATTTCAGCCATAAATGGTTCAGCCATAATATTTCTCCTTTAATTTCTTGATGGGAAGAGGCCGTTGAGGCAAATAATAAAATGTATAGCCAAATAAGGCATCATATTAGTATGCGGCTCATTAGCACCCACAGTTTCAACTGCAGCGTCATTTAGTTGCTGACTTTCTCCCGTGACAGCGCCTGATATATAAGTTGACTCAGTTGCAGGGCTTCTCGCCAAAACATTACCAATGGCTGTAGATGTAGTTGCACGATTATTATTTGCCTGCAAGCTATGGGTGTGTGCTGGCATCTGCTGTGGTAGAAGCGTCACTTTTTCTACGCCAGCCTGACGCGCTATAGGGTAAGGTTGTAATCCTGGGCCTTGCCCAAAATGTACGGGTACACGCCCTCTTAAATCAGGCAGCATAAATGACGAGCGCCCATCACCGCCATATTGTGCGCCAATCAATGCAAATAACACTTGGTTTTGACTTATTGAAAAAGTAGACCCGCTACAAAATGCCCACTGCCTAGGTGAGAATGTAGTAGCAATCATTTTTATTTCACCGACAAATGACTCAGACATGCTAGTTTCCTTTTTTAATTTCTAGCTGGAAAGGTACCTTCCAGTGCAATACAAAAATTAAGTACGAGTAAAGGTTGAAGATTAGTATGTGGCGACCCACTCCCGCTACTACTAACAACATCCTGAGCAAGTTCTGTCAAATCTAACGATGAACCGTATACGAAAGGTTCAGCTGAGGTACCCTTATTATCCTTTGATTCAGAAAATATACGATCTGTAAACGCGGGGCTATTAGCGGCTATGCTAGCCGTAGCTTTTACTGCATGCGTATGCGCTGGCATTTCATCTAACGTTAACCTAACCGTTTCCTCCCCTGAACTATCTCCAGCATAAAAGGGACGGTTTTCAGTGCTCAAAAACCCACTACCGATAGGCGTGCGCCCCCGTAAGTCCGGTAACTTAAAATCACTTGTTCCGTTACCACCAAACTGAGTCCCTAATAGAGCATACAGTGCCCCATTCTGTGTAATTGCGATCACTCCACCATTACAGAATGCCCAATTTTTTGGGGCAAAATCAAACGCAAATGGTCGTATTTCAGATATAAACGGATCAGCCATATAAATCTCCCTACTCACTTTTATTAAACGAATAATTTAGTCTATTAAACACGAAGTACTATTTTTGTGTCGTGATGTATATCTCATACTCAGTTTCGCTATTTGGTGATAGAAACAGCTCTGCATCATTAAATGCATCGTGTGTGAGTCTATATGTGCCTTGTTCTAAAGGTTCATTTGCAGAGCCTTTAAGCAAAACACGAAATGCATCCCATTGTTCCCCATTCAGTTTTGTTCTATCAACTGATGATACCTTTAACTCTACTTCACCATCTTGACCAGCAACCTTAACAATTGACCCTTGTGCTCTTTCAACATTTTCAAACGTAAACTTTTCCATATTCAACTCCTGTGTTTAACTTCGCTTAGTCACACACCACTCATTAATTTCACTGGGTGTGGGTACCACGCCATAAATTCATATGGCGGGCTAATTGATTCAACTTGAAACCCTAAACGCGCATACAACTGCTTAGCAGCAAAATTATGTTGCTCAACGGTCAGTGTTAAAGGTGCACCAGATTGTAATGCGGCACTTTGAAACGATTGAATTATCGCTGAGCCAAAACCATGCCCTCTCGCACTTGGTAAAAAGCCAATATCGACGATACGAATTTCATTTGGGCCAAAATCAATGGTTGCCTTACCGATTGCTTCATGATGTTTTTCAATAATAAAGTACATTGCATTGGGGAACTTATCTCCATACCCTTGGGTTTGAGCTTTAAACTGCATTTCCACAATTGACTCTACAAAATCTTTTTCGCCATCAATTAACTGTAAGTCTTGTCGCATTAAACTATGCAGCTTTTCTAAAAAAGGCTTATCGTTTGCATTTGACGGTCTTATATTTAAGCCCTTAGGAATATTAAGTTTCATTACCTCTTTAGCTCCTTAGCTTACTTTTTTTACTACAATATGTTTTTTCTTTAGAGTTCATAATTAAATCCAACAACCACTCATTAACATTACAGTCTATGACAAGGTTGATTCTTGGTGTATCACCAGTATTTATTACAGAATGTTCCGCATCGGCATTTATATACCAACAGCTGCTCTGACTTATTGGAACTTTTAAATCATCCACTAAAAATTCAACATGTTCAGATGTCTCTAAAGAAATATGAATACGTGCCTGGGCTGATAGCTCAATACTCAATCCAAGGTCTCGGTGGGGTTTAATCAAAGAGTTGGGGGAAAGGCGCATAAGCCGTGCAGATAAAATATTACATTTAAATTGTGACAATAACTCACTAATAGAAGGTAAATATTGAAGGTGATCGCCATCAATAAAACTTGAGCTAGACTCAATTGCGAAAGATTGCAGAATCACATGCTTATCAGCATGTTCAACAGGCACTCTTAAAGGCAATACATCCCAATCGCCCTGATAACACTGGGTATTAACATGTCTAACCCATTCTAATTTTTTTGCTACAAGCAAATCGGCAGACATCTTTTTTACATTATAAAAAATTTCAAGCTTGGCAAACGAAATGACTGGAGAGACTATATTCTCACCAGCATTAACAACTTCAGGAATAAGTATGTCATCATTCATTATTTGTTCTCAAACGAAGAGAATGAATGAGCAAGTATTTAATCTTAAAACAAAGTGTATACAGGATGGGGGTGAAATCGATTTCTGTATGTATATTGTTGCGGTATGTTGAGCTACTTTCACTCACTATAACGGCTTTAGCAAATGACTCTAATTGCATTTTAAGTAAAGACTTTAAATAACAAATTATTGGTTTTGCGCGCCGTAAACGCTTTGTAAGCTGTGAACTTTGTGCTTCCATACTGAAATATTCCTTTGATATCCAATTATCGTGCTAAATTCTATTAGGGAATTAATGCTACATTCAGTTAAGAGCTTAGTTTAAAAGCTATAGGGTACAACTTTAATTTTCATTTATTTTATATAGCTTTAATTTATTTGATTTATATCAAACATCATAAAAAACCATAAAAAATAAAAGGCTTAGTAAATGCAGCTTAATTTAAATTATCTTGAGCATGGCACAGGAGTGTTATAAAAAACATTACACGTTATTACATGGCATCATTTTTATTCTTATAAATAACTGCAGGCTTGATTTTGCTTAGCTTTATAATGAGCTCATATTTATATATTGCACAATTCGAGGACTATTCGTCCTATTTGGACAACTACCATGCGGCAGTGTATGTTGCCAAACAATTAAACTGCCCGCTTTTGCAGGCAAAGGCGTACTGTGCCATTGTTGGCAATTAAAATGATGTGGATTGGTGTTTTTAGGTAAGCTAGCAAGCCAGCCGTCTATTTTTTTATGAAAACCAGGAACACAACTAAACGCACCTTGATCAGCGGTAACGTCAGTAAGGTACAGTAACCCTTGCGTTGCAAAGGTGAGCGGTTTATTAAAATTAATATCCCAGTGCAGATTTGGCCCGGGAAACTGCCAACTCAATGTCTCTGGCGGGTTAAAACCAACCCTATCAGTACTTACAGTTAAATTACTTTTACCCCACAGTTGCTCAAAAACATCCCGCACCTGAGGCTGCTTCCGAATAGCTTGCATTGTTATATCATTAAAAATTTGTACCATAACTCCTTGTTTAAGATCATGATTTCGGTACCATGAAGCAGGATTGTGTTTATCCATATTCAAACGTTCATAAATCATATTACAAACGTTTTCACATAGCGTTTTTTCCACCAACTCAGGAATAATAACGTAACCATTATCATCCCAGCTTTGCCACTGCTGTGACGTTAAAACATAATGACGAGGCTGATTTAGTAATATTTTTTGTTGTTTTGGGTCTTTTTGCTGAAAAAATGCTGCTACCTTTTCATTTAACTTACTTTTAACTGTATTTGAAATAGCTATGCCATAACGCTGTTCTACCCAGTTTTCGAACGTTAAAAAACTATCCGATGAAAAAATGAATTCTATCGTCGGTGTGAGCCCTAAGCCTAAAGTATCCATGATCATGACATCAAGCGACCATTCGCCTTCTATTATTTTTTTATCCGCACAGCCTTGTTTTTGTAATTGCGCTTTGTGCCACATTCGTTTTAATTGAAATAGACCTAAGCGCCCAGTTTCTTTATAACAAGGTAGTATGCTCTGCGCTGTTGTGTGCAGAGATGGCACTTTTGCTATCAATTCATTTTGCATAATAACTCCTTTTTCTTGCCTGATTTTAGACAAGCAAAACACCTTAAATTGATTTATTAACGCTAACTAAACTTAGTTAGAATAGAGTGCTATATTACTGTAAGCAACAATTGTAATTGCTAAATACAGGGAGTGGTATGAACACTGAGATTGAAAAAATTCTCGCCTTTGTTACTCATATTGGAATAAAGCACAGGTATCAAAGGTTAAACGAAAAGACTTTTTTGCCGGGAATTAAAGTAGCCCAGGGAACTTTACTACTTGATTTAGAAAAATGCCTCTACCCTGGTGACATCCTTCATGAAGCAGGGCATATTGCAGTAACCCCAGAGACAAACAGAACCTGTTTAACCGGCGATATGAAAAACCATGATCACCAAGCCGCTGAAGAAATGACCGCGATTGCATGGTCATGGGCCGCAGCCTGTTACTTAAATATTGCACCCGATGTTTTATTTCATAAACACGGTTATAGAGGCAGTTCAGCTAGCTTAATAACCGCTTTTAGCAATAATACTGGCTTTGGCTATCCGCTGTTGTATTCATGGTTTATGTGCGAACAACCTGATCACCCCAACGGTTATCCAAACATGTTGAGGTGGCTTAGAGATGACGCCTACACACAAGCTCAACTAAAAAAATTACAATAAATACGATAAGGAATATACGTGCTTGATAATAACTTTTCCTCAGAGCAGCTTACTTTACTATGTGCTGACTTAGCTCAACTAAGATTAATAGCCGATTTAACACTTGCACCTACGATGCCTTACTTTGCTGAAAAACCTTATCCAATTGGCCGCTGTAGAGAAATAAGAGACGAGGTATTTACATTACTACAAGCACAACTGCCGCACACAAACAAACCTGGACTTAGCTTATTAAAAGGTCTTATTGCACAGGGCAATCCTTTACAAAAAGCCTGGGGTTCACTGCGGGATGAGTATTTTCAAAACGCATTTATTATTGGTCCTTGGTATATTGATGTTTCTAACGACACCGTGAATGCCAATAAACCCAGAGTAGAGATTTTGCCTTTAGCGACATCAAACTTTACCCCAATTAAAGATTTTACTCAGTTTGTAAAAATAGCCCGTAACTATTGGAAAGTTGAGGTGTATAGAAATGATGTATGCCCAGCACTTGCGCCTTATATGCCACTTTTATGTGTTGGCGATAACGGTACTAGCTGGCTAGGAGCTGCAAACGACGACATGCTAAACATCGCAATAAACAGCCAATTTACCCAATCAAAAGCAATATTAAAAGTTCTGCCAAGCCCACCAAAAGAAATAATACAGCGCTGGCAATCGCTGTTATTAAACTTCACTCACGACCCTTTATTGATAACAAAAGGAGATGCAATCATCTTTTGTGATGAATACAGTAAAAAGTTACAGCACCCCGATCTAGCACACAGGGATGCCGCTGTGATTGCCTATTCATCGTTACCAAAGTCAGTGTGATTTAGAATATCAGTGCAACACTCATTGTAATGATGTGTAATAGAAAAGCCTGCCCTTGTTCCTATACTCCTTAATGAGTAAAGCAATTAGCTTTTACTCGCCAACCTATTAAAACAATTTAAGGAGAAATTTATGGCTACATTTAAAGTGAATATCCCAGCAGGTCCAATCTGGGATCAAAAAGATGCTGAAGAAAAAGCACCTGCCGTTGCCGCAGCACATCAAGGCACATGGACAGGCCAATGGAATACCGTAGTAGAAAGTCAAATGAGTGTTGTTGAAGTTGAACTTGAAGTGGCAAACTCAGGCAGTAACTCATTCAAAACTACTGTATTAGCCGGCCCTCTTTGGAGCAATGACGAAGCCCAAAAAATAGGTAAAACAATCGCAGCTTCATACGGTGCAGAGTTTACGGGTGAATGGAAGACTATCGTAAATGGTGTGATGAGTGTTATTGAAATAGAGTATAAATTCTAATTAGTTAGAATTTATAAAGCGCTATGACACCTAGGCTTATAGCGCTTTAACTAACTGTTAGTTAGAACGCTTGCAACCCCTGCCATGCCAATTGCAGTGCGAGTAAGGTTAAAACAACCCGAAAAATACGTTTAAACTTATCGGCAGAAATACGCTGTAATAACTGTAAACCAAGCCACGTGCCAAGCGCACCACTGATGATCATTGCCGCAACTAAAGGCAACCACTGCCAAAACGAAAAACCTACAAAGCCATACAAAATAGCTTTAAAAGTATGTTGCACACTCATACAAGCGGAAAAAGTAGCGGTATATCTTAGCTTTTCATAATTATTAACATACAAACAACTGCCCACTAACGGGCCACTTGCGCCAACAAACATCGATAAAAATGTTGTCACAGCACCAGCTGTACTGCGCCATAAAGCTGAGGTTTCACGCAACTTTGGCGTCATTCCCCACAATAAATAAAGTACAAACCCTGCCACGACAATTTTCATAAATTCAAGTGGAATACGTGTCACAATAGCCGACGCAGCAAACGCACCAATAATCCCACCGAGTGAAAAGTACGCAAACATACTTTTATCAAGGTGCTTAAAAGTCAGCATAAACCTGTTGGCATTTGAGCCCAGCTGCACTAACCCATGCACCGGAATAACAATACTCATAGGCAATAACGATGCCATCACCACCAACAACATCAACCCGCCACCAGCACCAAAAGCCGCCGAAATCATCGACGTTACAGCCGATAATATAATAAGCCCAATCACGCTGAGCGGCGTTAATAAATCGCCAGCTAAAAATTCCATATAAGATCACTTGGCAAGTAAAAAATAATAATGACGTTAACATGAGTAAAAATAAGATGCGAGTACCTAAAGCACCAGTAAAATGAAGCGCTTATTTCAATAAAATAAAAATAAGCGATGAGCTATTAAAACAATAAAACACTTCGCCTTAAACATAAAAAAACCCGCAAAATTGATTACTCAAATTTGCGGGTTTTTTAGGGTTTTTAAATCAACGAATTTAAAAACCGATATTGGTGGAGCTGGGGGAAGCCAAACCAAACAAATAACCCTATGTTATTAAAGAGATAACGATATTTTAAACTTCATATTATGGTACTGGCTGTGGTACTACCAATTCGCTGTCGGAAAGGGATATGAACCGCCGTCTGAAACACTTTAACCAAATGAAAAATAACAAATAATACTTTCAGCAGTTGTATATTATCGTGTATGTTCGAAGATTATAGATGCTGTTCCTATTCAAAGCAATATTTATGCTTTTTACAGCAGTTTTAAGCCGTGTATTTTTTCACAATGAGGTGTTTTTATGACAAGTGATCAACCGACTACAAATGAAATTGAAAGTATTTATATTGATGGCCAACTCGTTCACCCCTTAGATATAGAAGACCCTGATGCGTTTTTTACAAATTTAGTGCGGAATGAGCTTGAAGACTATTTAGTAGAGGAAATACAACAACTCGATAATCTAACAGCAGCAACTAATGTCTTTAATAAAATGGTTGATGAATTCATTAATTACGCTGTAACGACTTATCTTGGGCACGTAGAAACGGACTCTGTAGCTGTATTACAAGAAGAAAGCACCATACTACAAGTTATTGAAGATTATCGTGAGGCTGATGCAAAGCTAGGTGCAAATGAACTTAACTATAATAACTTAGACATTTTTGATTATGCGGGTGATTTACTTAGAGGGCTGGGAATTCCAAATTTGGGATTAGCTATAAAAGCAAAGCGAATTGAAATTATGATTCGCGAGCAAACACAAATTCAACTTGAAAAAATAGGCGGGCTTAAACATTTAAATGATGAAGCTATTAAACGCGGCAGGCAAGGTGGTCAAAACAAAGCCCATAAACAAAAAGAGCTTGTATTTTTTGTTTTAAGGGAATACGAAAGTAACTATATGAATTCAAAGCATAGCCAAGCGCGTGCTGCAAAAATGATAAAAGATAAATTAAACGAGCACATACAAAACACATCAGAACTAAGGGCACAAAACCAGCCATTTAGCGAAACCTCTGAAGCCGTTTTAAAATGGATTTCTAACTTCAATAGTTACATGAAAAACCAAGTATGGCCGCCAAAAACCTCATCTGCGGTTAAAGAGTATTATGAGTCTAGGTAATAGGCCTTTGTATGGTTTTGGTATTAATGCCGCCTCCCTTTACTAAATTGCCAATATTACGAAAGTTGCTCTGGATGAAAAAGGTACGGCTATAAAGCCGTACCCACTGTACCTCCGTTATTTTTTGCCTTGGTAATTAGGGTTATTTGGGTTTAACTGATTACCACGATTATCCTGCGCTTTTTGATACGCAGGGTTATTACCTGAAGTACCTTTATTACCGTTATTTTGATTAGCTTTGTGATTGTTGTTAGACATAAAAATCTCCTTAGAAGTTAAAAGAATAAGTTCGATTTTAGGAGCTTCAGCGATTGCTAAAGCTCCTTCAATCGTCGAATATCCATTTTAAAATTTTTAAACGCTCTACAATCACTTGGGGTGCTTGGCACCGTTACTTTTATACCTGAAGGTGTTATTAGTCTTGGGTGCCTGCCTTGTTTGATAGACCACCCTTTCTTCTTCAACAAGCTGCGCACTAGCATATTTATATCTTTGTCACTGCTATACTTTTTCATTAACAAAGCCCTAAAAGAGTAACTTTGTTTATTGACGTATAACACTGCTTCTTAGCATCACTAGTGCCACAACGAAAATTGCAGCTTTCAGTCATCTTACAGCTAATAGTGAGCTCTTTAATGTTTGTCATGTAAATCTCCATTTGTTGCTGACAAACACAGATTCACCTAGTGCAATGCACTAAAAAGCATTATTTTTAAAATAATTACATTTTTTGAAAATAATCTAGCAAATCATCAAATTCCTCAGCCTCTTTGTGCTGGGCATGGATATGTTCAATGAGTTGTTTAACACTACTATTATTGGCCTTAAATTGGTTTGATAACGCTAAGGCCTTATCTATATCATTATTTAGATAAGCCAAAAGTAAGTTATCTGTAGCGCTAATAAGTGCGGATTGGGTAAGGAGAGCATGAAGTAAACTCAGATTTTTACCTAACACAAGCTGTGGGAGTGTAGCAAAGGGATTTGGAAGCCTGATAGAGTAAAGATCCATCTCACTTGCCAAGTCATCAATAAATTGAACTGCGTTTTGATTACTAAGAGCAACTCCCATTAAAGAATTATTCTCAGCAAAAAGCAGTTTAATCGTTTTTACAGATTCAGCTCTAAAGCGCCTGTCTTCGAAAATCTTTTTTACGTCTTTAGGATCAGTAAAAATAGCATTCAGCAATAACGCGTTAAACAACACATCTAACTGCCCTTCAGCTAGATATTGCTTAGATCTTTGAACAACTTTCTCAGTATTAACTTTGATAAGCTTATTTCGCACTAAGGAATTAGCTTTGTCTTTTAAGTATGGACTTTCTTTGGCAACTTCAATTCCAAATAAATGACGAATTGCATCGGGGATAGTTAAACCACTAGCCATTGCAAAAAGCCTCTTTTAGCAAGCTACTTGCTTTAACTTGCTCTAATTGCTCTGTACTTAATGATAAACCAACTATTATTTGTGCTAAATCGAACCAATTAAGAGTTCTATAATTACCATACATGTTTTTACATTTTGGTGGAGTCTTAATATATTGCTGTAAAACACCTATACAATAACCTGCTCTCATGGCTTCAGACATTGAAGTATGTAAAGCTGCATATTTACCTGTTTCTTGCTTTTTATTGAAAATTTCAATCACCTCTCTACATGATGACTGTAAAAAGGCTGTATCGTCTGGCTGAAATAGCTGCTCTTTTGCACCTAGGCTACTAATAAACAAACAGCTTGTAATAACTAAACTTTGAACTAATTTCTTCATACTAAAAACTTCCATGTTAATCTATCCCACTAAACTTGCTGATTCAGATTTTTCAGATGTTCCATCACTAAAAGTATCTCCTGCTTCCTCTTTTGGTTGTTTTTCCTTATTTAGATAAAAAGGAGGCAGTGGAGTTCCTGCGTAGATAGCCGCAATTATAACCAATGACGATAGGAAGGATTCAAAGTCAGCATGCCTATCTAGAATTTCAACTCCCAGTACACCTTGGTCTGCTAACTCTATAATCAAATAGACTGCATAAAAGAACATATACAAAAGCTCAGCGAAAGCGACAACAAACACAAAGCGTTTTATAGCTCTCCATTTTGTCCATTTCAAATTAAAGCAACGATTATAAAAACGCCAAACCGCTGCAATTAATAAAATAAAAAGCCCTAACTCCACCAAGTCTAAATCAGATAAACCGGCATCATACTCAAAGAAAGAGAACGGTATTAACAGTAAGCTAGTAACTGCAATCAGGCTTATAACTATATAAAGAAAAACAACTGTAAAACCACGGGCGAAATGCCCAAGCAAAATATCAACGGTATTAAGAAGTGATTTCATTTTCATCCTTGAATTTATTAGAAAATATATTTTTCAATATCATCCCTTGTTGCATAATAAAGGTCCAGAAAAATATAAGTAGATTGATTATTAAAATCAAAAAGGCAATAACATGGAAGACTTTAAACACTTTGATGAAATAACACAGATGGATGACAGGCACCGGCTAATGGGCTTAATTACAGGAGCTCTCATTAGCCTTGAATACATTTATAAATACTTAGAACAAAAAATTACACACAAACGTACATAAAGAGGTCAAAAATCCGTTCAATGTGCTTATGAATATGGCTTTATATACATATTTTTCTTACTCCTTAGCGCCAGAAGTTAACTTCAAAACATACACTCTTTTTGAACTTTCATTACGTATATAAATAATAAGTGGTATAAGCCACAACCTAAACGATTAAAGCTAGTCAGATATTAAATCCTTAAAAGCTAGAATTATAGAATCCTCATGAACTCCACCAAAAAAATTCCACTGTAAATATTCTGTAAAGATCTTCTCCGCTTCAGCTCCTAATTTATACCCTAGATGTTTATATGATTTATAATGCGCACCAATAGGCATGATGTGATCAAATCGAAGAATTGAAGGCTGCCCATAACTATGAGGCAACTCATCATATAAAAATTGCTTATACTCAACATGTCTCACCCGTTCAACAAACAAGGGATTATAACCAGCCCTTTTCTGACTGTTAGCAATCCCGTAATAAGGAGCAACAATAATAGTAGGAGCAGTTGAGTGATTAGCCATACCTTTTGTTATTGCTTTATCTATATTGTCTCCTTCACCGGAAAGAACAATACAGGGACGTTTTTTTGATCTGAAAGCGCTCCAATATTCATTTGGTAAAGCTCTAGGCATTCCTGCGACTGGTAAAGTTACTTCTGCTAAACTTTCGCCAACTTTAAGTGGCTTTACAATGACATCTGCTTGATTATGGGCCCTAGGGTCCTTTCTGCCAATTGGTTCAAATTGATATGGTACTTGATCAACATGCGGTATAAAGGCTTCAATTAAACTGCCTCTTACAACATCCTCTGATTTTACCCACCAATCATCCACCAAGTCCTGTAGCTTAAATTCTACTTTTGAATTATCTTTCATAAATTCCTTTTCTAGCAGATGAAGTCCAAACAGATGAGTCAAACTCAACAACAATCTTAGATTCTTCGAACTTTTTCACCTCAGACTCATCTAGCATCGAAATACCATCAAAAAATACCTCGTCATATTTAGGCGAAGGTGAAGGATCAATTAAATATTCAGTTTTAACATGCTCTTTTAGTTTATTTTTAAGGGTTGAAATACCTTCTTTTATTTTTTTCTTTTTTTTGTTTGAAAGCTTTACTTCAATAGACATTTCTAAGTATTCATTAGTCTTTAATTGATCTAAATGCTTACCTAATGATGAAAGATCAATTTTTTCATTCGGGGATGTTTCTAGCATTGGCTCGGTACTGTATACATAATTAAGTAAATCAGCTGTATTACTACCAAACTTTTTAATGTAAACCTTCAAATTTCTAGACACTACTGGTGGGATAACTCTCTCAATTTGTTCAAGTAAAAATTTATCTCTTTTCTCAAAGCGTAAGAAATCATCATCACTGTATTCACTTTCAAACTGATGCTTTATAGCATTAATACCTTTCATCGAATAATCTATACGACTATGTGCAAGGCTACTCCATGGACCAAAGTTATAAAACTGCCATTCTATTCCCGAGAACGATTCCCCACTATTTCTTTTTGCATAAAAGTAATCAGCTAAATATAAATATTTAAGAAGATGAATAGGGCCAAGCCTTGCATACATGAAATCATCAAGTTCCCCCGCAACAAGCAAAGAGTATTGAAAAACTTCTTCTATCTTTTTGATAGTTGTATTCTCTTTCAACTTATCCCCCTACACTGTATAAAAGGGTGCGATTTTAGCACGAATTTCAAACAAAAATATATCAAAGCTCAAAAATCAAAATCGCCATTCGAATTTACCTGCTGATACAAATTTGATTGTTGGATAGACATTAAACTTATATCTAATGCAGAAAGTGTAGAACTGTAATAGTTTCGACTATGCATTTTAATTAAAAGGTCAGACGGGTAGCTATTTGTTTTTAATAAGTTACAAGCTTTTCCTTTATCCTCACCTAAGAGAATAATATTAGCCATTAACTGACTTGGAGAAGTTAACAAGTCACTTTTTGACTGACCAACAACAACTAATGGTCTCTTATATTTAATAATTTCTCTTGATGCATGTAGACTCCCGCCTTTTTCTCCACTTTGGATTAAAACTACACCAGCTGAAAGAGCTGCTTGTATTTTATCCCTTTGGACTAATTGAGCAGGACGTACTGTAATGCCATATGGATATTCTGATACTAATGCTCCATCAGTTTCTAGTATTTTTTCTGCAAGTCCCATATTTTCTTTAGGGTATACATTAATATCGAGACCATGAGCTAATACCGCGGTAGTTTTTTTTCCCGCACTGATACAAGTCTCATGTGCAAGAGTATCGACCCCTTTAGCTAAACCGCTAACAACATTCCAATTATTTGAACATAACCATTGAGTAACTCTACTAGCAATTTTCATTCCATTCGGTGTTGGATTTCTAGTTCCAATAACAGCTATATTTTTTTCATTCAAAAAATCGAGTTTCCCTGATACATAAAGAATTACAGGGCTGTTTGCTATATTTCTGAGACTAATTGGGTAATCATTATCTAAAAAAGATACTATTTTATGACCAAGCTTTTCTGCTATTTCAACCTGCTTTTTAGCAATTTCTTTGCCTAAGCTGTATGATTTCATATTTATAACCGGAAATTTTCTGCTTATCAGCTCGATCATTTCATTTGACTCTAAATGAATAAACTCTTGAACCTCTCGCAAAGTAGCTGGCCCAATACCTTTTATAGCTTTAAGGGACAGTAATTTAAACGTCAAATGTGAAATTGAGGTCACTTTATTAACTCCGTCAATTTCCTTGTAAATGAGCAGTTCTTGCCATGCAATGACCAATCATGCGATAAATAAAACCCATGCGCCCCGTACTTTTGTACCAGTTTATTATTACAATTTGGGCAATCTGCAACTTCGTGGGCCTGAGTATGTTTACAAGTAAATGATGTTTCATAATACCCGCTACATCCCCAAAACGAAATTCCCTGCTCATTTTCAAGCATTCTCATTGGCCTATGACATTTTATACAAGCCTTTTGCGGTCCTATTGGGTTAACTGTTTTAGCGAGCGTTACAGCCAAAAAACGCTCAATCCCCTTCTCTTCTAATAACTTTCTTGCTCTGTTTAATGTCGCACCTGTTGTCATCACATCATCTATTACTATGACCTTTTTACCTTCTATTAATTCAGATAGTTTCTTATCTATCCATAAACTTCGTGTAATCTCAAAGTCTCTATTATCTGCCCCCCCAACAGTTTTAAGGCTTTTTGCATCATCAGTAAAATAGAAAAGTCCTGGTAAAAATAGATATTGGTTTAATGATGCTCGCTCATAAACTTTTTGTAATAGTTGCTCTAATCTAGGTGGCTTACCTTGCTTAGAAGGAATTACTGTTATCACATCAAAGTCTTGATGTCCCTTATATACAAATTCCCCAATTCGCATTAAGATAAATTCAAATATATCAACCCAATAATTAGGTACTGAATAATTAAACTGGTTCTCTTGTGAATCTTTCTGACTTATGTCCTTAGAGAGCTTATGTCTAGCTCTTAAAGAAGACGTTATTTCTGACTTATTAGTAAAATAACGTCCGAAAGTAATAACTTCTAATCTATCTCTACCTGGCATTATTACATCGCCATTCATATCAAGAGGAGCAAAATAAAACTTTTTTCCTTTAATAGCAGATAGATCCTCATTATGAGATGCAGCCTCAGCAAGAAATATTAAATTTTCAGGAGAAGGTAATTGCTCAATTAATTCTTTGGTAGAAACAACACAAGCTGGCATTTGGTGAATGTGTGTATTAGCCCAAGAAGGTGCCAAAGGTACAACACCGGCAGCATAAGAAGCATCAACGTCAGATTGAAGGTCTCCAATATAAAAAACTCTATCTTTAACTTCTGAAACACCTAAAGCTTCACAAGCTTTATTTATTCCTGTTGCATGTGGTTTTATTCCAGCAGGTCCCACATCATTATATGTAACAACCACCTTAAAAAAATGAGAAATGTTGAAGTGATTGAGTATGATATCAGTGTACCAGCCTGGTGAATTTGTCACTATTGCCATGGGTACTCTATGCTCTGAAATTCCTTTTAAAAGTGGTACAGTAGTTCGGTATAACCGAGTTTGAGGTAATAATTTAATAAGCTCATTTCTATCTGCATGCACACGAGCAAACTCAAGTTTATCCGTACCCAATAAAGTATTATCTAAATCGAAAATCACTGCCTTAATTCTACCCATTTGCATATCCCTTGCTTAACAGTTATAACTACATTACTGGTGTATAAATTTACACTACTTTCTCTTGCACAATTAGAACTAATTTTTTTAAATTTGACCACACCTATACAAGAATTACTAGTAATAGTAATTTAATTTGATGGCATAAGCTAAATAATTTGAAATTTTAATTATGACTGCGAAAACACTAAACCTCTGTAAATTAAAACAACGATATTACTTTATTAAGGACAAATTAATTTGAAAAGTGAACTAGTGAACATTTGTTATGAAGGAGCATCCGGTACTTCTGATATAAGAACGCTCATCCACGATGAGTTATTGCATATTTCATTGAAAGACATATTAACAACACTTAATAAAGAAAACCGAGAGCTCAATCAAGAATATCTACCTAAATTAATGGCAGGTTTACTGAGATCTCAATTAGAAGCGCTAGATGTAGATGAATACATATCCGTACCTGCATTAAACCCAAAGTTTTTAGATGAAACGGAAGTATTTGTTACTCAACCAGGACTTTACAGAGTTCTGTCAAGTGACAGAAGCCAAGCTGGTAAACGCTTTCAAAAATGGCTTTATCACGATGTTATTCCATCACTAACCAAGCATGGGGTATACCCACCACCACCTGAAGCAAAAGGCTCATTGCTAACTAAAATGGCTGAAGTTGTTGCACAAAATTCAAGAATTATAGCCGATGCTTTGGCAAGACAAGATGAACTAGAGCAAGATGTTCAGAAAGTAAAATCAACTCTTGGCAATGTTGTAGATAAAATCAACTCAATTGAAAAGAAATTTCCTGAAGATCAATTTATTGTTACTGTTCGTAATAGATGCGATTCACTTGATATACCTTTAGATTCAGAGACTGAAAATCATCTTGTTGCTTGGTGCGATAATTTAAGCTTAAACCAAAATAAAAGAATTAAGAGGTGTGCTTCGGGATTGAGGTTAAATAGTCGCTACCACTTAACAATTATTGATGCTGCTATTAATTTAGTATTAAAGTCAGAACAATAGCTCAATTTCATCCGAAAAAACTTAAGCAGAACAGTACTGGCCTAGAGATAAATACTGTTCTGAATAACTTGAATATATTTCAATAAACCTGACTACTATATATTCCTTTGATGAAATTAAATCTCAAAAGCATATATTTCTCTATGCTTTACTAAATAACTCAAGTGATTACTAGTCAGCCAATTTATTTTCATTGACCCATTGATAGCAAACTTTCCAAGTAAATCTCGACACAAATTTTGTCTGATTAGAATAACTCCATTTTTACCAAAGGATATTATCCCTTTATCAAATAGCTTATCTAATGTGGGGAAGGTATATCTAAGCCATTAAATTTATAGAATTTTTAAATTAATTAGAATGTTGCGAAGGCAAAATATGGGAAGTTATTAAAAGCTTTCTATATTTAATATTTGTTAGAGCACAAGTACCTTACCAATATTTCAATACCTCTTTTCTAAATTTGCCTGCCCAACCCTTGCTTTTACAATAGCTTCTCTTTCAGCACCCATTGCTATACTTTTACCAGTTCTTTTAACAATTCCATATTGAACTTTGACAGCCTCTTCACCAACTAAATCGAGTAGAAAGCCACCAGAAGCAGTAGGTAATTTAATCATACAATCCTGAGAAACAGTATGCATTTTGGCAAAAAGCCTTGTGTAACAAAAATTTAGCTATGAGGTGTTCAATTACAAAAACCAACATACCTTTGATTTTGCAGGTACTTTTCTAAGGGCAATGGGGTTGGAAATTTAGGGTTATCTATACTTGCACAAAAAATGAAGATACTCGTCTGTGAACGAACTACGAATTATATAGAAAAAAGAGGCTGTGTTTTTTGTTTTAAGGGAATACGAAAATAACTATATGAACTCAAAGCATACCCAAGCTCGAGCTGCAATAATGATAAAAGATAAAACCAATGAGCACATCCATAACACACCTGCGCTAAGGGGCCCAAATCCAGCCATTTAGCGAAACCTATGAAGCCGTTTTAAAATGGATATCAAACTTTAGTAATTACATGACAAGCCAAGTATGGCCGCCAAAAACCTCATCTGCTGTAAAAGAGTATTATGAAAATAGATAAATTAAATTGCCTAAACTATAATCAATTTAAGACGGATTTCATGAATTATAAAACATTTTAAGAGGAAAAATAATGGAAGGAAATGTTGATTATGAGTTCGTTGAGCTCAATTGGAAAAAATATCCTATTCAAGCTCTAGCATACAAATTTAAGCTAAGCCCAATTAAATTTATGCAGTTAATTCGTAAGAAAGGGATTTGTAAAGAAGTCCAACCTTTTGAAATCGAATACATAAATAAAAAAATAAATAAGCTCCCATTATCTGAAATAAGACAGCAACTTGGAGTAACAAAAACACAGCTAGACCAGCTAATTAGAGGGAAACTATCTAGTAAAAGCACTAGTACATCTCTACTATCTCTAGACGATGTTATTTCTAAAACCAAATGGCTGGTAGAAGGTAAATTAAAATTGAATTTAGATGACTTTTTACCTAGGACTATTACAAGTAAACAATTTTATGAAGCTGATCTTTATCACTGTATTAAATTTGCTACTGCACTGAAAACAAAAGACAGCTACTATAAATCTTTTTCAGCTATCGCATTCCTTATATGTAAAACCTACCCTTCTTTATATAAGCCATTTCAATTTAGGCATTCGAAAACTAATGACTATTTCAAAGGGAAAGTAGGTAGAAAGAATTTAATTAATGCCGCTATTTGGGTCATTGAAGAGAAAATGCATCTATCACTAGAGGGCCTAACAGCCCTATCTAGTAGTAAATATTTCCTAAGGTCTAGAGATTTAGCATTTTATGGTATCAGCAGCCACTGGTTCAGAATGCATTTCAACTCGCATAATGAATTCATAAATTCAATTTTAAGTAATTTTCAAATTACTAAACACGAAAACCCAACAACAAAACAGCTCAGAGAGATACTATTAGAAAGTGGCCGAAATATCGACAAATGCGAACTAAAGTCTTGTCTATTAAAATGCGAAGCACCTGAAATTCATCATATAATTCCTAGGTCAATTCGAACAATTAAGCCAGAAAAGCTTCATGCTCCTGACAATTTACTCGTACTTTGTTCAAAGCATCATACCCAGGCACATCAATTTGATTGGCAAAAGTATAGTTTTGAGGGAGCTAATTTAAGAGATGAATTAATGCTATTCTTAGAAAGTAGTATTAACTAGACAAGCTATGAGGCATTATTTTTGCTGTTTGCAATTTTCTCTCTAATGCCGCTTATAGCTTGCTTCCCTATTTCCTTTTTACTCTCCGAAATAGGTTTAATAGCTTCAGGCTTATGAAAGCTTGCTTCGAGGCGTTTTTTAGCCTTCATAGCTCTTAAAGTAAAAAATTCACTGGGAATAGCAATATCGATTAATACTTTTAATTCATAGGCACTTACTTTATGTTTTCTTGAGACATTTGTTATAACTATCTTCTTCTCACCATACTTCCCAACAATACAATAAACAGCATTATAAGCTGCACGACCAAGCGCAAAATCATCCGTAGGGGGAATATTAGCTTGGTATTCTTTTACAAGTTCTGAATTCATTAACACCTCTATTTTAAGTGAAGATCAACGATTAATGCTTCAGTCAATATTACATGAGAATTATAAAGTGCTGAAAGTGGAAAGTTATAATTTTGTAGTTTTCGTTATAAAGGTAGCTTGCTACTGCACTAATCAATAATATTGCAGATACATATTTTATCAGATAACCAACTAATTTTATTAAAATCAGTATCACTATAACAGCATCTTTAGTAACTTTTTCAATTGCATACAACTACCAAGGTCTAGTTCAAAACCCTCGTCTAGCGCAATTTTACATTGTCACCAAAAACTCTTCACTTAAAGGTTCACTACCGGTGATTGAACGGGATTACCCCTTCCTTTTAAAATAGTTTTAAGCTGTTTGTGCTTTTAAATTCAACCAGTCTTCTTGTTTTAGCTTGTTCCAAGCAGCAAGGATACGGGTGGGCTTCATTTCCGACTTTCTAGCATTCCAGCTATGTACTGTATTAATAAGCTCTTCATCAGTAATGTTATTGCCTTCTAGCTCATTCGTTGCAACCCAATGCACAGTTGAAAGTAGCTCCATACCGTTTTGCGACTCAAAGCCTTCTATTAGCCTAGCTACTTTATCAAATCGTTGCTTTGTGTTTGGGCATTCTTGCAAATAGTTAATTGCTTCGATAGCCGCATCATCTTTTAACTCTATAGGCTTATCAGGCTTATTTATACCATCTACATAACCGGTAATAAAGTGACCTTCCATTTTGTCTAGTACATGGCGCAGCACATCAGCAGAAGGGCCATAATGATGTTTTTGAAATACCACTTTGTTTAAAGGTTCCCCCGCCGCAGTTAAAAAATACACAAGCTTTTGCACTTCAAGTAGTGATAAACGATACCCAAACCCTGTAGAGGTATAACGCTCAATCAACCCCAGTACTGCGGCTCTGCCTTGCGTCATTTCAGGTCTTTTAGTTTTATTAGGCACAGCCTGGGCACTTGGTGCATTTTGTGGAGGATAAACGCGCCACTCAACGTCTGGCAATTCATTTAAAGAACGCTGTATTAGTGAATTTACATCATTCCAATCTAAGCCCCCTAAGCCGCTTCCCAGTGCTGGTAAAGCAACTGATTTAAGGCCTAATCGTTTTACCTCAGCTTTTAAGCTGTTAAGCCCTTGCTCTATATATTCAAGCTTAGACTTACCTTTCCAATGCGCTTTAGTGGGGAAGTTAATAATGTAAAATGGTGCATTAATAGAGTTAAGCTCAACAGTTAACAGCTCACCTGTTATAAGTTCTTTATCATTACAGGCTTTTTTGTATACTTTAAAATTATCAGGAAAGGCCTTTTTAAATTGTAAAGCAAGACCTTTGCCCATTACACCCACAGTGTTAACTGTATTGATAATAGCATCGGCCTGGTCATGTAAAATATTGCCTGTTTGATAAGTAATCATAAATAACCTCTAATAATACCACTCAGGTTGAATAACAACCTTTGGCTTATGCTGAGCATTCTGAAGCAAAGCATTAACTTCATTTGCAATCGCTTGCGTCTTAACACCAATTTGTTCAATGGCGGTCCATTGTACCGATTCAAAAGCTAGAAACTCAGCTTGTTTTTCTTCTTTAAAGTCTTGCCAATACCTTTCATTAATAATTTTTTGAATATTTAACTCTGCCATTCTAGTAAAATCATCGATCTGTTCGGCATAATCTAAATCAGCATGAATGTCAGTGAAAAAACAATGTGGGTTATTCAAGCGAATCGTATCAACGTCACTAATTAAGTGTAGCACTCGTTCTTGCCCATCGTTGAAATCTTGGTGTCCTTTATAGATAACAAATAGCATAACCGAACGAGGGCAAAAATTAAATGGAACATACTGACCTATTGTTCCACCTGCGGCGACATTTACAGGTCGTATAAGACGTCGTTGTTTAATGTGGGTATAACCAATATTTTGATTAACTAAGCCCAACTCGATGCGTTTAGCATCAGACCACAAGCATGATTGCTGTATAATACCATCAAGATTGTCAATGTGTGTGATGTGTGAAACTTTTACAGTCATATATTCACTCTTGGAAACATATTAGGCCGCTTATTAACGTATATATCTAACTCTCTTTTTCTTACCATCCAACTAACTCTTTCTTCACAAGCATCAGTTTTGACAAAAATTGAATTAATGTGGCTAGCATCTACCACTCCTGGTGCAAGGCATTCAGCCATACAAACACTTTTACTGTTCGCATCACTATAATCTCTTTTATTCATTTCAACCCAATCAATAGCTTCCATTCCTTCATCGTATGACATTAACGAAATCGTTTCATTAGCCAATGGGTGACGTGGTATCACTTCCCAATTTTGTTCTTTAGAGTGAGTTCTCAAAATGCCAAGGAGTACAAATGTCTTCATTGGATTAGCATGAACGACTCCACCATCAAATGGATTATTGACAAAAAAGTGAAAAGGCACTTTCTCATCAAGTTTAAATCGCTTTCTTTTCTCAAGTATCTCTGAGTCTGCAACATCAGAAAAACCTTCAAGCTGGCATCTTGGCTTTATACCTTCACTTAATATCGAATCAAGATTAATTATATCTGTCATGTGATAGATAAGTTTTTGGTTTCTTATATCTGGCCTTTCAAAACTCATATACAGCCTTGTAAATTAATTTAATACATTACTCTAATGCTCTACATTGCCTGCACAGAGTTAGCTAAACGCTTTTCATGTCCTAGCGGTGTGGTGTAAAAGCGCTGCTCTATACCGTAGAGCAAGTATTTCAGTTCATCATCAGAGTTGATTTCAAACTTACTGTTTTCTTTATCAAACGTTAGCTTTTGCTCACAGTAACTATGAATATACGAGTACATTTGATCTCGTTCTTCAACTGGTAGTGCCGCCAGTGTATCCATTGCCAATGCGATTCGTTTACGATTGGGCTTCGTTACTTTAGACGCATCATAGCCATCAGAAAGCTCAATAAAGTCCTCCTCCAAGAACTTTGCAACCTCTTCTTTTGTTGCTTCTTTGTAGAGCTCATCAATACCTTTAAAGATGCTAGATATTGTAGCTAGACTCTTAAATACTAACTTGTCCTGCGCTTTGAAGTAGACAGCATCAGCAACTTGATTAACAACTAAACGCTTTTCAGTACTTTCAAGTTCCGCAGCTTCACCGAAAGCAATCATCTTCTTTGTTACAAAGAGAGAAGGTGTTATTTTTTGGAAATAAAAATCATCGCCCTGAATACCTAGCAACAAATTAATGCTACTAAATTTATCTTTTGGGAGATCAACATAGCCCTTAGGATCAAATTCCGTTTCCAATATATCAAGGCAATATGGTTGCTCACTAAAGTTATCAATTTTAAACCATGAATCTTCGTCTAAATTATGATCAGGTGCATATTCAACACAGGCCTCGTCTGTAACGAACAATTTATTAAACAGTGTTTTTTCTGATAAAAGTTTAAAAGTTTTCCTTTTACCGTGCCCTTTAATTTTAGCTAGTACGTGATCCATCAACTATCTCCGTTCAATAAATGTGTAATTATTAATTCGATGAGCTTCCTCAATAACTATTTCATCAGCGGTTTTGTATTCATGCCTGCTGATCAAAAAGATTGCTCCACCATTTTTAGTTTTTATATTGTAAAACTCAAACCCAAACAGTAAAAAAAGAGGATTAAAATATAATGCCTGCGATAAAAATGTAAAAACAAATAAAACGCCATAAACAAAAAACAAGGTTTCCCAGTTCATAATGCTCAAGGCAACAAAAAAGTAGCCTAAATAGCTCGGCAAGAAACTATTATTTGCGTGCTCCATATCTGTAACTTGACCCGTTTTAAAGTCATCCTTACCTAGGTATCGACTTAAATAGATACTGACCCCTGTAAAAATAACGGGCACTGTAAAATAAAGCCCATAAGACACCATATTATGCATTTCCACAAGGAACGTACAATCATCAAAAAAGTGTCCTAAAGTATAAGCTTTTTGTACTAAAAAAATAATCACCAGTAACGAGGTAGCATTAAATGTTAGTAGCAATCTAAATAATAAATTCATTCAACCTAATCCTTTTCTGTTGGCAAAATTAAAAGCTTAATCTTCTAAAATAAAATCTTGTAGATGCTTATCTACTTTGATTCTTAGCTTGAAAGGAGGGATAGTAGTACCCTCTTTATCCTCAAAGAATGCTTTAGCTTTATTTATATCAACTGTCGCTTTTAAGTTATCGAATCGACCAAATTGGTTTATGTTTTTCTCATTAATTACACTGCCCATTAGTTCAATTAAAAGCTCTTTATCAACACCTAAAGCATCAACCAAAGCATTAATTTTGGCGTTTTCTACGTTGTTTTGATAATCGTTTATGTAATCTCTAAAGCTATGCCCATCGACTAACTTAGCATCACCGCGCTGTAAATCATGCAAAAATAATTTAGTGTACTTTTGCTCATTTTGAGTCAGTGATGAAAACGACTTGTGTAGTTCGTTAAGTGTAAGCTCAATATTTGCTTTATCCTGGCCCTGATTTAGCTCTTTTAAATATTTATCGAAGCGACTATTCATATAGTCGGTATCGATTTTACCGGTGTCAATTTCAGTTAAGTAACCGCTAATATCAAAAGGTACTTCACCGCCACCAGCGCCGCCACCATCACCTGAACCAGCAAGTTCTTTATAGCGCAGCACTAAGCTCAAGTAGGTTTGCTCATCTATCGCCAGCGTCACCTCACGCTCATTATTGTCACCAAAAGTGTGGGTAAGCTCTTCCCAGAGTAAGCCCTGTACTTTTGCTGCCTCTAAGTGCTGGTTAAAAATTTTGAATAAATCTGCAAACTTAGCGCAGGCTTCTAGATCATCAGGTAGCTTTTCAAAATTTTCAACGCCAGCACTTTCAAATAGCTCTGTTATATCTGCCGCTATTGTGTTCATAGCTTCAAGGTTACTTTCTAAGCGGTCAACAAATAAGCCGATAGGGCGATCACCAGAATACAGTTTCACCGCGTCGTTAATGTGCTGTTCCATTGTGTGAGGATAGCGGTAATAACGAATAATCCCGTGTGGTTTATCCGGCCCAAATAAGCGATTAGTGCGTGAGAAGGCTTGAATAATATTTTGATATTTAATCACCTTATCTAAATACAAGGTATTGAGCCACTTAGAATCAAAGCCTGTTAGCATTTGATCTACCACTATAAGTAAATCTAACTGCTTTTCATGTTCTGTGTGTATGCGCTCATAGGGCTTTTTATGAGCAAGACGTGCGGCTAAATCTTTTTTAAACTTACCATGTTTTGCAAAATCAAAGTCTTGTCCATAGCGTGCATTATAATCTGCCATAATTTCGTATAGGCCATCACCTTTAAAGGTGGGCCCACGATCGCCGCTACCGTCATTATCAATATTTGGGTCAAACAAAGCCGATATTTTAAGTTCAGGCTTGGCCGCTTTTAAACGGCGGTAATAGTCAATGGCTTCAGCAATACTGTTGGTGGCTAAAATGGCATGGAATTTATTAGCCTGACTTAGCACATCCCATTTATCTAAAATATCACTCACTACTTCTTCTTGGTGGGCATCTGTTAAGTATTGGCTTTTAGGCACGTAATCTTCAATGCCTTTATGGTATTTACCTGATGCATCTTTTTTTCCTGCCATAGGCACATCATTCATAAAGTGGTTAAACTTTTTCTTTTTCGCGGGGCTGCTCATGGCATCAGCCACCGAGTCAGCTTTGGCTTGGGCTAGAGCCACCTCTTTTTTTAAGTCGCCATCTTTAAAGGTGGGCACTTTATAAGGGTCAAAACCTAGCACGTTGCCGTCACGAATCCCGTCAGCAATACTGTAGCGATGTAATTCATTACCAAAGACGGTGCTGGTGGTATTCCCGCTTTTTTCGTTCTCTTCTTGAATGGGTGTACCAGTAAAACCAAAAAACAATGCACTGGGGAAGGTATGCTTAATCGTAATCAACATATCACCAAAAGTTGAGCGATGAGCCTCATCAATAATGAACACTAAGCGCTTGGCTTGTATTATTTCAATATCGGCAGAATTAGTAGCAGTGCCTTCATCATCAACCGCTTCAAAAATATTACTCATTTTTTGAATAGAGCTAACTATTAACGTTTCAGCCGGATCAGTACTTTTTAACTTAGAGATTAATACGCCAGTATTCTCTGTTGCTTGCACGTCTTCACCGTCGCCAGCAAAGTTACGGTACTCTGCAAGTGATTGAGTACCTAACTCAATTCTGTCCATCAAAAATATAACTTTGTCGGCATCTTTAGATTGCGAGATTAATTGTGCTGACTTAAAGCTGGTCATGGTTTTACCTGAGCCTGTGGTATGCCATATATAACCCCCTAATCGCTCGGTATTCGAGTTTATTTGCTTCCAATGAGTTTTAGCCACTTTATCGGATATCGCATTAGCGGCGTAATACTGATAACTACGCATTACCTTAAGTACACCGTCGGTATCATCGGCCACGGTATAAAAACCAATAAGTTGGTGTGCCATAGGGATAGACAGCAAGTCAGACGCTATATCTTTCCAGTAATTTTTGGGCTCATTCATAAAGTCGGCCCAGTTAAATTGGTAGTCAGAGTTAAACTTGCCATCTAAGCCTGGATTGGCAAAGTATTTGGTCTCATTCGGCTGCATGGCTACAAACACTTGAATCAATGAAAAAAGCCCACTAAAAATGCCTTCTTTACTGTATTTTTCAATTTGATTTACAGCTTGGCTTACCGGTATACCACTGCGTTTAAGCTCTACATGAATAACGGGCATACCGTTAATTAATAACAGCACATCGCCACGCCTGTCGTTACGCAAAGGGCTGCCACGTTCAAATTTTGGTTGTTGTACTATTTGGTAACGGCTTTGGCCTGCGGCTATTTCTTGGCGGTCGTATATTTTTAGGCTAACCTCTTTACCTAAACGCTCTGGGTGAGCGGGGTTGTCGCGCTTAATTGCTACCGTTTTACCATTAATTAAACCATTCAGCTTTAGCGGAGTTTTAAGCTCTTTTATCTGCTCAATAATCTGCTGCATCTCAGTTGTAGTTAGTGGTACATCGTTTAAGCGGTCTTGCTGGCGGTTATTCTCAAATAAAATATTCGCCCAGTTTTGCAGTAAATCAACCTCGGTTTTGTTTTTTAATATTTCTGCTTCCCAACCTTTATGGGTAAGTACTTCAATAAAAGCCTGCTCAAATTGTGCTTCGGTTTTAAACGTAGTCATGTACATTCCTTGTTATACAAACATTTTACTCAAGCAGGCCTGCTTGATGTTTTTGAGTTTAGTGATTTGTTGTTGGTGTTGGTTGATTAGGGTGTCGAGTTTTTGAAAATAGTTTCCGATAGCGGTTTGTTCTTTTTCGCAAGGTATAAGAATTTTCATGAGCCCAAGTTGCTTACCCGAAATCTCTAAAAACGTCGAGCCTGACGCATGTTTAAGTGCAAACTCTTTAATCTGTTTACCTGTGGAATAAATGAAATAAGGTGAAAGCCCTTCTTTCACAACAAAGGATTGAAATCCCTGATTAGTAGCACCTGGTCTGGCAAGAATAGCCATATCACCTATACCAGCTCTACTAGTAAATAGAACCGTATTACCAGCAGGAAGTATTTTTGCAGATGAACTTTTAAGACCTAGAGGCGTAATTTTTTTCTGACTACCTTCAGCATACACATTGTCGCTAATTTCAGTAGGCGAATACCAATCGATATCACCGTTCCAAAATTCAGATATTGAAGTGCTAGGAGTGCCGCCGCCAATAATGTCAGCAACATCAGTACCCAGCTCTTTCTCTTCCCACTCCCCATTAAACCCCTTAAAGCGGATTTCTGGGATCATTTCACCTCGTTTAGGGAACATCTTTTCCAGCATGGCTTTTTTAACATTGCTGAGCTTGTCATGCTTTTTTTGATGTTGGTTAATTAGACTATCTAACTTTTGGAAAGTGTTGCCTATTTCATTAGATTCCCTTTTGTCTGGTGGACAGTTAATGGTAACCAACTTAATTTCATTCATATTGATTTTTTTGGGGAATGCAATATGGAGAGTACGAAGCCATATGTCTCTTTGCACATATGGTGAAGCAATAGAGCTTTTCAAAAAATAGGGGCACAATTGTTTATACTTCAATAATGCCAGTGTCACGTAATACGCTTTGTCATCATCAGTTTCGACAA
This sequence comes from Pseudoalteromonas sp. 1181_04, assembly GCF_052850545.1. Lineage (NCBI taxonomy): Bacteria > Pseudomonadati > Pseudomonadota > Gammaproteobacteria > Alteromonadales > Pseudoalteromonadaceae > Pseudoalteromonas > Pseudoalteromonas sp. 1181_04. The sequence goes on along the minus strand of NZ_VXCS01000001.1, from coordinate 277,638 downwards.
CGTTTGCTGTGCCTACATCCCCTATTCGAGTCATTAGTACATCGTTTTTTTTGGGATAGACCTTAAACTCTTCATTGAAAGCTTTTTCTGAAATAAATTTTTGTGAATTTAATGTCTTTATATTCTCAGCAGAAAGAAACATTACTCCACTTTTTGTATACGCTGGCGTTTGATGTGTTCCATCATATACATCGGTAATTTGATCCAGGTTGAAACTTAGCCACTCATCACTAAAGCAATTGAAACGAATCTCAGGCACTTTCTTTTCTACTCTCATTTATTCACCCTTCAACAAGTTTGTGAGTTCTGCTAAGCCTTGCTGATCAAACTCGTTACCGGTAAGTTCGACCATCATTTTCGCCAATTCTTGCTCAGTAGTTTTTATCTCACTTGCCACTTGCGAATAAGTAACCGCATATTTATTGGCTAGAGCTTGCACTTGGCTGGTGAGCTGGGTAATAACTGCGCTTGGCATCGCCGCGAGCTTATTACTTAATGGAGTAATCCATTTGAGGCGCAGCAGTTCAATTACCTTCTCGTTAGATAAACTCTCAATTGTTGTCTTAGTTAAAAGGTGCAGTGCAATAGCGGCTTCTTTAACTACTTTTTTAAGCGCTTTTTCTTCGTCAATAAGTTGGTTAGCGTTAATAATTTTCGCTTTATAACTTTTTTCAGGGTCAGCGCTCTCAGTTAAAAATTTAACTTTGCGGTCTTTTTGCTCTTTTAGGAAGGCTTTAGCCGCTTTGCCCACTTCTGCATTTACAAAACCGTCTTTGTCTTCTTTTACTGTACTCTGCTCTTTATCTTCTTCACTTAAGCTTTCTAAAACTTCTTCAAGCTGGCTTGAAATTTCTGCAAGGCGGGTTTCTTGATCTACCAAGGATTGCAATTCGTCACTTAGGTGCGTTTGCTGCACTAAATCAAACGGCAGTATATGACCTTTCCAAGGCGTATTAGCATCTTGCACCTCAACTTCTTTGCTATTTTGTTTTTTGATAACCATATTAGCAACTACCTGTTTAGCAGCAGCAAAGCCTTCGGTCTGCATCATTTCTAAATCGGCACTAATAGTTTGCCATTGGTTATTTTGGTGTTGATAGGCTAGGTATTTATCAATAAGTTTAATAGGCGCCAAGCGCTTAAAAAGCTCTTCACTGAGTGAAGCCTCTATTTGATTGAGATTAACCGTTTCCCACTTTTTAATAAGTGTGGTGTGTAAATAGTCATCGTAACCATTAAATGCTTGATTATAGGTAGTGATAAATTCACGCACTTGTGGGTGGTCGCTAATGGTGGCGTTCACATCTTCTTTGGCAACTGTAAGCTCACTATAAGCGGCTGACTTAGGCGTAAACAATGCTGAGTGCAGTTGCGGAAAGGCTTGCCAATAAGTTTGCAGCTCGGCAATTTCATTGTTAGGAATACCACCAAGCATAGTAGCGTGCAGGTCCCAACACTCAGCGGCAACTGAAGAATCTACATAACGCGGTATATTTAAGTTATACCCGTTTTTGCGAAGGGTTTGCTTGCTCACTGCCTTTGAAAACTTATCGATATTTTCACGGTTAATAACCGCATCAGTCACTCGTTTTATATCACTTGCTTGTAGCTTGTTGTTTTTACCTTCTTTAATAAAGTGTTTAGAGGCATCAACTACTAGCACATCGGTATTTTGTCGCTTTTGTTTAAGCACAATAATAACGGTTGGAATGCCTGTACCAAAAAAGATGTTAGCCGGTAAACCGATAATGGTGTCAATATGGTTATTTTCGATCAGTTGTTTACGTATTTTACCTTCTTCGCCACCACGGAATAAAACACCGTGTGGCAGTACAATAGTCATAATGCCATCGGGCTTTAAGTGATAAAGATCGTGTAGTAAAAAAGCAAAGTCGGCTTTGGTTTTAGGTGCAAGGCCAAAACGCGAATAGCGAGGGTCGCTGTCTTTAAAGCTTGGGTCCCAACTTTGTGAGTAAGGCGGGTTTGATACAACTGCATCTACGTATAAAGGGTTGTATGTAGCAAGCGGATCGCTTTCATCAAAGTATGGCCAGTCGTCTTCTAAGGTATCGCCATTACGGGTAGTGATGTTGTCGGGTAAAATACCGCGCATAATCAGATTCATACGGGTTAAGTTGTAGGTGCTCTCTTTTAGCTCTTGGGCGTAGTATTTAATATCGTCTTTACTTTTTGCATATTTTGCAACTGAGCTACCAATGTTTATTAGTAATGAGCCTGAGCCACTGGTTGGATCGTAAATTTCAATTTTATCTTTATGTTTTAGTTCATGCGCTGTGATTTCTGACATGAGTAGTGACACTTCGTGAGGTGTATAAAACTCACCGGCTTTTTTACCTGCATTGGCGGCAAACTTTTCAATTAAGTATTCGTATATGTAACCCAGCACATCGTAACCAACATTACCGCCCATAGGGATGCTTTTAATTAGGTGTAGTAAATCACTTATCGCTTTAGTTCGTTTAGGCGCACTTTCACCTAGCTTGCTTAAGCCTGTTTCTAGTGTGGTGAAAATACCCTCAAATAGTTTTTTATGATTAGGGTGAATAAGACGGCTAAAAGCAGAAAGTGCATCGCGCACGTTAGATTCATCAAAGTCTGATTTTGGATCAACCCAAGTAGAAAACAGATTATTGTAAGATATAAAGTAACCTAGGTTGCTTTGCACATATTCTAGGGTTTCAGGGTCGTCTTCGCCAAGGGCTTTAATTTCATCTTCGGTCATGCCTTGCTCTTTAACAAAGCTAACCAATTGATCACTCACATACTTATAAAATATAAAGCCTAAAATAAAGTCTTTGTAGTCGTTCGCTTCAATTTTCGAACGCATTTGGTTGGCTGATTCCCAAATTTTGGCTGCTAGTTGTTGCTTATTCATAAATAAAACTATTTCCTAATACTTAAGTAAAACGTAAACAAAGAATGTTGCTTACGCTTCGAAAAATTCTTCGTCTATTTTTTTCAGGTGTAATACCTGCTCGTCTCTGCTGCCAATATTGTAACGCAGCATGAGCTTTGCTAATTCTTTACCATTTATGAGGACTATACGCATACCTAGGTCTTTGGCTGTTTGCATGGCTGATGGGGTAAAGTCTGAGGTGGTAATAAAGATTCCTTTTTGCGCTTTTTTAAGGTTGAGAGCGCCAAAAAAGTCTCGTATATCGCCTGATCCAACATTATTACCTTGTGCGTATCGTTTAGCCTGAATGTAGATTTGATCCACGCCTAGCGGGTCTTGGTTAATAACGCCATCTATGCCGTTATCTCCTGATTTGCCTAGTGCATGTGCTGCGCCTTCGCCGGTGCCACCGTAACCCATAGCTAGCAGTAATTCGATTAGTAGGTTTTCAAAAAAGGCTGGTGTTACCTTACGTGTGCGCTCAATAATTTCTTCGGCTAGAGCATCGTTTATTTTACGATACGCTGAGCGGAGTGCTTCATCTGGCGTAATATTACTTTCAGGCTCATTTGTAGCTCTTTCGATAGTACTTTGCGTTTCGGAGGGCTCGTTATTTTTTTGCTTAAAAGCAACAAACTCATCAAAGCGCTTTAAGTACTCGTTATTTATATCTACATTATCTTTTAATGCTTCAATACCGCGAGGCGTTATTACAAAATGCGCTCTGCGTGTAACGTCAAGCAAGCCTGCCTTTGTTAAGTAGGTTCGGGCCCAGCCAACACGGTTATCTAATACAGATTGCTTACCACTAGGTAGTGTTTCGGTGCGCTCTTCATCGGTTAAATTAAACTGCTCAGCGAGCTGATTAATAACATCACGTAATTTTACTTCATTAACTTGCCCATCGTGATGAGCTTTATACGCGATTTGAAGAAAGGGCCGCATAAACTCTTGGTAATTTGGGATCATCCGTTATCCTTTTGTTTTTCTATCCAGGCTTCTATATCTTCACGCTTAAATCGCCATGAACCACCGACTTTAAAGCCTGGCAGCTTGCCCTCGCCAGCTAAGCGATAAGCTGTTTTTTCATTAAGCTTTAAGTAAACCGCAAGCTCTTGGATCGTTAGTATTTCGTCACTCATTGATTTATCTCTAACTGTGAACAAAAGTAGAGTATGAGAAAATTGCGGAATGGTCAATTTAATGCTGTAAAACACTTTTATTATCGCTTTTTGCTACTGCGGCATAGAAGCTCGGTTATTAAGCCCGAGCTGAACGTTATTTCTTTTATATAGAGCTTATAAGACGATTTTAGGTCTAGTTACCCTCTTTCCCCTATTCTTTCTATTATCCAATCATCAACTTCTGACTCAAGCCAGGCTACAGATTTTGCACCTAACGATACTTGCTTCCGGAATGTCCCTTCAGAAATAAATTTATAGATACTTGAGTGGCCAAGTGATGTTTTTTGTATAACTTCTTTTAATTTGATTAAACGCATGAAATTTCTCCGATTAGTTATTAGTACATAACCTTTCCGGAATCAGTATTTTGATGCCCTTCAAATAAAAAATAAATATATCAATAGATTGCACCAATTAAGAGAAATTAAAAATGCAAGGTCAAATGTCGTTATATGAATTTAAACAACGAATAAATGATGAGCCGATAATGCAAGTCATGAAAATAGTAAGTAAAACAATAGCTTTTGCTATCACTATAGTAACTTGTCTTTTATGGTAAATGTACTAGTTGCACCGTTTCATCAAGCAGTAGGCTAAATACACTAGCCCAGTCTTTGCGTGCCAGCGGCTATTTCGATGATTTAACAACATTGGTCGTTATGACAAACTTTGCCAAATGACAAAAAATTTGTCATTTTAATTAGCTAATTATTCACTCAATGAATAATTTAAAATTATATTATTCAAATAGTTAAACCTACATAGTGAATAAACACGCCAAACGGATTCATTTTAAACGCGGAGTGAATTACTAGTTTTAGCGTACCAAATCCTATTAATAATGGTCTTATACGTGCTGAAATTTGCCCCTTAAAACACCTTAAATATACAAAAATGGCAAACTCTATCTATAAGATTGTCATAAATCACCTCTGAGCCCTTTATACACAAGGGCTCTAACAGGTATGAACAAAGCGCCAATCTAACGAGGATCTAACATTTATCAGCAGAAAAAACGGCTAAAAAACAGCCTTTGATTCTTGAAGTAGTGCAATTGGTAACGATGGTTGATTACTTTTACTACATCGAGCAACGGACCTTATAATTTCCGTCTCTGTCATTGTTTGATTTGCAAGAATAATTGTAGGCCCATACTGGTTACGTAAGTGTGAAAGCCGCTTATCAAGCGTTACTTTACAACGTGCTTTTACTTCTCGAACAATCGCTCTTGGCTCAACACTCTTGAGCATGCGGCTATATGCCTTTGGGTATGCTGCAACAAAATAGCTGTCTGGTACTGTAAATATATCAAGCGGTATCGGTTGAGTCCGCTTACCTTGCAAACGTAATTCGTGACGCGTCCAACCTTTATAAAAAGGTTCATCTTCAGGTAGTTTGAGTTGCTTACCCTTTTCATAAATTGCCATCTTTTTATGAGAGCTATTGGCACCTATGTAAATTGTTCTCCCCTCGTTTGATTTAAGATCCCTTCGAGTCGGTGCAGTACCGGACTTAGGCGAGTAGTCACCTTTACTAAACGACTTTTGAACATGACGTATGTTGTATTTACCGCTTAAATCATCGAGCGCTAAATCAATTCGCCTAATGTCCAACTTAGCAAATTGCTCGAGTTGTAATAGCGGAAAAAAATAGCGGTCATCTAAATTGATTAACTCACATGCAAAACCTGTTAGCTCTAATCGAATACTCATTTTATTGTTAGGCCATTTAATTGCACCGCAATTTTGTTTAACCACATCATAACTGTGGAGTAATTGTCCATCATCAAAGTGTTTTAGCTTAGGCTTAAACTGACTGATTTTAATCAATAGTGACTTTAGCCAGTCTTTAAGCTTTTGCATAACATCATCGAATTGCTCCTTACGAACAAGCACTAAATTAATAGTTACATAATCAATTCGTGTTTTAATATTATTGTTTACTAAAAAAAGACAATCTGTCTTTATTAATGACTCTTTATGAGCCCCTGTAAGTGTATTGTTTTTACTTACTTTATTAGTATTATCTGTCGGTGTTAATGCCCCTTTTATGATCTTATTATCCATTAATGCATGCCTCCATCCAGTTTAAGAGGTCGGATAATCGCCATGCTGTCGTTCTTTTATTTAATTGAATTCGCTTTGGAAACGTACCCGCCTGCTCCATCTCATAACGTGATGTACGTGATAGCCCTGTAATATGCTGGCATTCTTTTTCTCTAACAAAACGGTCAATACTTGGTGTTTGCTGTTCGCTATGATTTTTATTCATGTCAATTTCTCTATTTTTTATTTCGATTCGATCGAGTGTGATCGCATCAGTTCGAGAGCTATTAAATAGAAAAATTAAAAGTCTGAGAATCGAGCCTAGCTGCTAGGCTCAGACTTTTTTTAAATTGAACAAATCGAAAAACTACTTCTGCGGCATAAAAAACAACAGCAAGCAATTGATTTTAAATAACTAATAATAATAAATGGAGTAACTAATACAAACCGTGGATTTACATGGAGGTTTATTTAAACGTAGGCTAAACAATTACTATTGATAATAATGAGGTATAAGTAGGATGTTCAAGGCCTCTTTTTTGTCAAAAGATAGCCTTGATAATATGGCATGATTTAAGGGGTTTTACTCGTTCAGATTTGTTCCATCTGAGCTAATTATTAACTCGCTTTTGCTATGTGTTCGCTCCACCAGTCCATCATTTCTCGTCTGCGGTCGATATACTGTGCACGGTTATAAGCGCGTCTGACTTCGTTTTTTTCTATGTGTGCTAAAGCAGTTTCTATTAAGTCTGGATCAAACCCTTGCTCATTTAAAATGGTGCTAGCAAGCGCACGCATACCATGGGCCACCAGCGCACCTTCAAGCCCCATCCTTTTTATTGCCGCATTAGCTGTTTGCGCATTTGTATGACTTCGTGGGTTTCTATCAGCAGGAAAAATATATTCTCTGTGGCCGCTAACTGGTTTCATTAATTCTAGTAAATGAAGCGTTTGTTTAGTCAAAGGTACTTTGTGCTCTTTTCGCATTTTCATCCGCTCGGCAGGGATTATCCATAACCCGTCATCAAAATTGATTTCAGACCACTTAGCAGCTGCGGCTTCCATTGGTCGGCACATTGTGTGTAACTGCCATTCAATCAAACAGCGTGTTGTGTATTTTATACTTGCACGATTTAGCATTGCCATTAATTCTGGCAATCTTTCTGGCTCAATCGTACTCATGTGAGTTCGCTTTGGTGATTGAAATGCACTGCGAATACCTGCCAACGGGTTTGATTGGATCAAGCCCACGTTAACAGCATAAGTCATGACTTCATTTACTCGTTGGCTTAATCGTCTAATTTGTTCAAGCACACCTTTTGATGCTAGTGGCTTCATAACAGCAATGACCATGGGCGCTGTTAATGTATTAATAGGTCTGTTTGCTAATTGCGGAAATAAGTGATTTTCAAACGAACGCCAAATATCTTCAGCATAGCCTTCACTGACTGATGCACGCTTTACATCGAACCATTGCTCAGAAACATATTTAAATGTATTTTGAGTTTCGTTAAGTACATCGGTTTTTTCTTGCTCGGCCTGCTCTTTCGGATCAATGCTTTTTGCAAGGAGCGCACGTGCTTGCTCTCTTAATACTCTAGCTTCTTGAAGTGTGATTGTAGGATATGCGCCCAGTACCATATTATTACGCTTTTTAGTGTAAGGACGATAGTAACGGAATATCCAAGATTTATTACCTGAGACGCGTATTCTTAAATAAAGACCATTGCCATCTGCAAGTTCATAATCCTTATCTTTTGCCTTTGCGCGCTTTAATTGGGTGTCGCTGAGAGGTTTGATCAATTTTGCCATTAGTTACCTTCTTAAACTTAGCTACAATCAACTGAAATTTATAGTAAAAATGCTTTTTGGTACCACAAGTTTATTCTCAGCGGTTTATGGTACTTGCAATGGTACTTAGTGTTCCGAATAGTACCATACATCTTCGAACCATTTAGAAACAAAAAAGCCCTTAACTCATTAAAAGTTAAGGGCTTTTTGAACGTATTCGGCACTTGCCGAACACTATATTGGTGGAGCTGGGGGGATTTGAACCCCCGTCCGAAAAGCCTCGACCGTCGGTACTACATGTTTAGTATTGTCATTTAATTAACCTTTAAGTCCCGGACAAACACGGTAAGTAAAGGCGAGGCCGCTTAGTTTTAGCGCTTCAACCCCGGCCAGGGTTTCCGTCGCGATCAGGTGTTAGGGTGACACTCCAAAATCCAGTCCACAAGAATACATGGAAGGAGCGCTAGCTAGCCTAAGCTGCTAGAGAGTAGTTATCGTCGTTTGCGATTACTTTAAGTTGCGGCTTTTTAACGAGGCAAACCGCACCTCGACATGCACCTTGGGCTTCTTGAATTCCGTCGAATCCTAATCAGCCCCTGAATTAGTAAACTCATTCAGAGCGTGCAGCCAGTATAACCGAGTAACGCGCTGATACTCAAGGCCCTTTTATGCTTTATTTTATATTGCTATGTAGTTGCGGATTAAACACGCAACAAAATGTTACTATTCTCTCCTAGAACAAGCAAAGCATTAACATTTACTTAACAATATTTGAAAGTTATGTTCAAATGGTCTGCTACTTTGAAAATGCCTGACTATGGGTTTTAGCCGAGCGGCATATAAATAAAAAACATCTACATCCAAAATAATAAGAACAGGCATATTACATAGGAAATCTATAAATGTCGTTGTTTACACATGACTCTACTACGGGTTTTGTGTCACTGCTTGATCACCCTAAAAATAGTGGTTTTCCAGTGACAAGCTCGCAACTCATTGAGTTGATTGAGCAGTCCCAATTTGCTGAATTTGAGATAATAAGTGCTAATATTGGTAAACTCTTCTCGCCAACTAAAGACTATCAAGCTGACTCTTTGATCATTGCGCGTGCTCTTGATGCATCGATGTTAATTCACGTTGATGAAAAAAACATGGTTGCAGAAGCCTGCCTTACCACAGCTAAAGGTGGAGCGCTGATGTCTATTGAAAATAGCCCGTGCAGCATTGGTTGATGCCGGTGTTTTGCAAGGAGTTAGTTCCCGTGCATTGGACAATTTTTTAGGTCAGCAATTTGACAAGCCTGCGGGTGTTTCCTATAGAGCGATTGTTGCTCATGGTCGTAGACCAAAAGAAGGCAGCGACGCTAAATTTGTACGTTTGTGCGCTACAGCACAAGATCGTGTATTGAGCCCACAAGCAAAAGAAGGTGGTAAGGTCGATATGCGCAATTTAGGCGCGATCATCACTGTAAAACCGGGCACTCCTCTAATGCAGCGTGTTGCTGCAACTCCTGGGGAAGATGGTTATACGGTATTTGGTGATGTGCTGCCCGCCATACCTGGTAAAGATCTACCATTACAACCATTTGAAGGCACTAAACTCGATCCAACTAATCCCAATGTACTGATTGCAGATTGTAAAGGTGTGCCTGTCGCCCTCCCTCGTGGCATGCGCGTTGATGACGTGTTGTGTTTTGATAATGTTGATATTGGCACCGGTCATGTTGATTTTGACGGCAGCGTAATTATCAGTGGCGATATAAAAGATGGTATGCACGTGCGTGCCAGTGGTGATATCACGGTATTAGGATTTGTTGAATCAGGCCAGATCGAAAGTGCCAGTGCGGTTACAATTATGCTCGGTGCAATTGGTCGTAAGCGTGAAAATGACGAAGCGTTTACTTGCAAAATTAAAGCCGCTCGGACTATTTCAATTGGCTATGCCCAGTATTGCCATATTCATAGCGAACACGATCTCTTTATTGAACGACAAGCATTACATTGTGACTTGAGTGCTCGGCGGTTGATCCGCGTTGGTAAAGCAAATAATCCGCGCGGTAAAATTATTGGCGGCAATATTTTAGATGCCATGCGAATTGAAACCGGAGAGCTAGGTGCCCCATCGGGCACAAAAACGCGAGTTTTCATCGCGCAGTATTGGCATGACTTGAGACAAAAACAATTGCAAATTGCCGATTTTGAAAAACTGTTAGCCACTAAATCCGCAGCATTAAAGCAAGCACGTAAAAAAGCAGTTAAAATTCCAGCACCAGCAAAACGACAATTATTTTTAGACAAAATTAGTGCCAGCGAGCAACAAATTAATATTCGTATTGCCAACACCAAACGTAAAAAACATCTAGTAAAACAAAAAATAGCACAGCTTTTAGCTACTAGCCGTTTAAAAATTAATGAGTTAATGCATCCCGGTGTGGAGCTAAAAATCGCAAAAGATTCAAAACACTTTTCGCGTATTTATCCGCCCCACTTAGTTAAAATGAGCGAAGGTAAAATTACTCAGTCGTTTTAACGGCTGAGTCTTCGTTGTCACCAGCTTGCTCTGCATCTTCTGGCAGTTCTTCAGCTAAAGGCCAGCCACCCAGCTGTTGCCAACGATTAACTATCAAACAATATAGCTCTGCCGTACGTTCGGTGTCATATAATGCTGAATGAGCCTGTTTGTTGTCAAATTCAATGCCAGCTGCACGACATGCTTTAGCAAGTACCGTTTGACCAAGTGCCAAACCCGCTAATGAGGTTGTGTCAAAACTAACAAACGGATGAAATGGCGTACGCTTAATATTATTACGTTCTATTGCTGCATTTAAAAAACCATGGTCGAACGCCGCATTATGAGCCACTATGACTGAACGTTGACAACCCGCAGCTTTTTGAGCTTTACGTACCACTTTACAAATTTCTTTGATCGCTTCCTCTTCAGATACTGCACCACGTAATGGCGAGAAAGGATCAATACCATTAAAATCAATAGCGGCTTGTTCAATGTTTGCGCCTTCAAATGGCTCAACATGAAAATGCACAGTATGATCAATACTGAGTAGGCCTTCATCATCCATTTTTAATACTGACACCGCAATTTCTAACAGTGCATCGGTTACTTTATTAAAGCCTGCAGTTTCAACATCAATAACCACCGGGAAAAAGCCACGAAAGCGTTTTGCGAAAAGAGTTTGTTCAGTATTTGCCATAGTATTCTTGGTTTGCCAGAGTAAGCTGGCTATTATGTCAAAAATCATAGTGGCTAGGCTAGCGCTTTACAGATTAAATTAACACTTACATTTAGGCATATAACTTGCTTTACTTAACTAGAACTAGAGCTAGCTAACGACACCTTGATGGCTGTTAGCCTCTGTAAATGCAGCTTTTGCCAAGATATTGGCGTAATAAATTGTTGGAGATCCCGTAATGAAGCTTTCAATGCTGTTTATCAGTCTAAGCATTGCAACTGCATGCCTTTCAGATACGGCCAGCGCTGCAATGCGCCAGTACACAGCCACGGCAGATAACTCACAATGGGAAGTTGTAAAAACAACTCGCTTACAATGCCAATTAAATCATGAAGTTCCATATTATGGCGAAGCTATTTTCAGCGCTACCGCGAGCAAAAATAAAGACCTGCTATTTAACTTGGATATGGTTGTCCGTCCTGACAATTACAGTATTGCTGGTTTAAAAGCAGTCCCGCCAATCTGGCGAGCAGGTTTACCAGCACGTGATATTGCTGACATGAAATTACTACGAAAATTTGACGGCGAACTGGGTAACAAAACGGCATGGGAAATGTTGACCGAGCTTGAAAAAGGCTACCAACCTACTTTTTATTACCAAGACTGGCAAAATAGTGCCGATAAAATTGCCGTTGGCTTATCGAACATTAATTTTAAACAAGCCTATTGGGCATTTTTACAATGCCGCGATGAATTACTGCCATACAGCTTTGAAGATATTTCCTTCACGATTATGAATTATCAACCAAATACCAGTAAACTTACTAAATCATCAAAACAACGTTTAGATAAAATTGCTGAGTATTTAAAGTACGATACGACGATTGCGGCTATTTCGATTGACTCATACACAGATAGCTACGGTGGTCGTTGGAACAACTTAGAGCTGTCTAAAAAACGAGCTCAAGCGATCAAAGAATATATGGTGAGCCTAGGAATTGATGAAACTAAAGTTGAAACGCAAGGCTTTGGTGAAAAACGTCACGTAGCGACTAACGATAATATTTTGGGCCGCGATAAAAACCGCCGCTTAGTGATACAAATTGAGAAAATGTAGCTAAAAGAAGTAATGCCTTTTAGCTACATGACGACTGTTGTTAAGGGTTAAGCTTTTTAAACGTGGCTCTTTTTTTCAACCAACCATCACCAAACTGAAACACCGCTAAGCTCAGTAATATGATGGCAGCGCCAATAAGTAATTGTTGATCAATTGCTTCATTATTTAACCAGCCCCCTAAGCCAATCGCAAAGCTTGGTGTGATCAAGGTGGTTAGCGCCACGGTACTAGCTGGTAATTTTTGTAACACATGAAAATAAGCAAGCGAACCAACCAATGAGCCAAACACGCCCAAATACACAATTGACCACAGTGATTTTACTGTCCACGTACTCGTATTGAGCTCACCATCGAACAACCACCAAGTAATAAAAAATAAGGGCGTAACAAATACTAATGCACCAAATGTGGTCGCCATTGGATGAATAGCAATTTTTATTCGCTTGATCATCACCCCACTTAAACTAAAAAAGCACACAGCCATAAATACGTAAGCTAAACCCTGCATTTGCATCAATGAGCCTTGCATGTGTTTTTCACTTACCAAAAATAACCCCAATAGCGCAAATGCTAACGCAATTAGTTTAACAACGCTGAATTTTGGCTCGTTGAGTAATCGCTGTGCTAATAAACCAGATAAAATTGGTGCCAGACCAAACATTAATGATATCAGCCCTGATGGAACTGTTTTAGCTGCCATATAACTCAACAGCATGCCACCATATATGCCGATACTCGAATAACCATACAAAAAACACGCACGACGGTGCCAAGGGACACGAATATTAGCAATCGCCACAACTAATGCAGCCAGCACTAATCCTATCGACATCCGTAACAATACCGCGAGCGTTGGTGTAACAGACTCACTGCTCCAAACAATTCCCAAAGGCGTTGTTGACCAAATTAAGACCATTAAAAAATATGATGCTTTAACGCTCACAAGCGGATCCTTTTAGCAAAGTGGCGATAACAAAGAGGAAGGAGATACAGCACTAACCGCTTTGAAATCGCGGTTAGTAAAAAACAACTTAACCGCAGCGCAGCAATGGGCGCACAACTGATAGATTCAGCCATGGGCGCATGGTTAGGGCTCGGTTAACTTGTTGCATGTAAATAGTATTCTTAATAATAAATTGAATTTATAGAAATAGCAGAACTGGTTAATAAGTCAACTGCTAGAGTGGTTTTTATACCAAAAACTGACTTCACAATGATGGCTTGTAAATCATAAGTTACATTTAATTTCTTTGATTTGTAACAAAACTATTTAAGTTTGTGCCAACTAGTTATATCTTGCCTGCCTCTCACGATGTTTTAGGGGCAAAAAGTGCTTAAAAATAAAACAATAGGCAGCATGTTAATTGTTGCAGGTACCACTATCGGCGCAGGGATGTTGGCGCTACCAATCGCTTCTGCGGGACTTGGCTTTACAACCGCATTAGCATTAATTATTTCAATATGGGCGTTAATGACTTATACCGCATTATTAATGCTCGAATTACATCAACATGCTGATCGCGATGCCACGCTAAATACGTTAGCAAAATCATGGTTAGGTAAACGCGGCCAATATCTGGCTAATTTTTCGGTGATGTTTTTATTCTATGCGCTTTGCTCAGCTTACATTGCAGGTGGTGGTGCGCAACTACAAGAAAAAATAAATAACGGCTTTAGCCTCGATATTGCTCCGCAAGTAGGTTCAATCATTCTAGCGATTGTAATAGGCACAGTTGTTACCTTAGGCACCAGTAAGGTCGATAAGCTAAACCGAGTGTTATTTAGCATCAAAATTGTGGTACTGGCGAGCTTATTTTATATGTTAACCCCGTATGTTCATGGCCAACATTTACTCGAAATGCCCATTGAACAAGGCCTTATTTTATCAGCTATTCCTGTGGTATTTACCTCTTTTGGTTTTCATGGTTCGATCCCATCGATCGTTAAATATGTTGGTTTAGATATTAAAACCTTACGCCGTGTCATGATTGCCGGAGCAGCTTTACCGCTGGTTATTTACATTTTTTGGCAGTTGATCAGCCAAGGTATGATGAGTCAAGCTGAATTACTAAAAAGCTCTGGCTTACCAGGCTTTGTGGCAAGTATTGCCAGTATCGCTAATAACGCAGCTGTTGCCACTGCAGTTAACCTATTTGCAGACTTAGCACTGGCAACCTCATTTTTAGGGGTGAGCCTAGGATTATTTGATTTCTTTGCTGATGCCTTTAAAAAAGGAGATGGTAATAAAGATCGGATAAAAACAGCCCTCATTACTTTTATCCCGCCATTAGGATTTGCATTGTTTTACCCACAAGGTTTTATTATGGCGCTTGGCTATGCAGCTATCGCTTTAGTCGTACTAGCAGTGTTTTTACCCGTAGCAATGGTTTATAAGCAGCGTAGCAGCGATAAAGGCGGCTATACAGTGCGTGGTGGTAATTTTGGTCTGGCAGTAGCGGCGCTTTGCGGCGTGCTTATTATCAGCGCCCAAGGGCTGCAGATGGCAGGTTTAATCCCCGCGATAGGTTAATGCAAAAAGGCACCTAAATGGTGCCTTTTGGTATTTTAACTAACTTGAGTTAGATTAAACATGTGTTTAACTCAATCATCAAGCTTTGCAAATAGCTTTGGCAAATCTTGCTCTGCTATAGGCGGGCTATAATAATAGCCTTGCACTATAAAGCAGTTATTGTTTTGTAAAAACTCCACTTGTTCTATGGTCTCAACGCCTTCGGCTACCACATTCAATTTTAACTTTTGTGCCATCGCTATAATTGCCGCAGTGATCTCCATGTCATTTGGATCATCCGGTATATCTTTAACAAACGAGCGGTCAACTTTTAAAATATCAACTGGGAAACGTTTTAAGTAGCTCAATGACGAATAACCCGTGCCAAAGTCGTCTATCGATATTGACACGCCAAGCGCTTTTAGCTGATGTAATTGCGTAATTGCCGCTTCCACATTACCCATTAGCATACTTTCGGTTAATTCCAGATGTAACCGCTTAGCCGACACCTTGGTTTTCTTAATAATCGATGCCAATAATGGCACTAACTTAGCATCTTTAAACTGACGAGCAGAGAGATTAATCGAAATATTATTTTCTCGCCCTTGCGCTGCTAATCTTGCTGCAAACTCACACGCTTCTTGTAGCACCCAAGCACCTAACTCAACTATTAAACCTGTTGCTTCAGCTATTGGGATAAACTTGGTAGGTGGGATCATCCCTTCAGTTGGGTGGAACCAGCGGATCAAGGCTTCATAACCGACCACATGCTGAGTGCGACTATCAACTTGTGGTTGATAGAAAATCACAAATTGCCGTGCTTTGATTGCTAAACGCAGTTCGTTTTCAATAAACAGTCGCTCATTTGCTGCAGCATCTAATTCTTGGCTATAAAAGTGATAAGTATTACGCCCTTTTGCTTTAGCCTCATACATAGCTAAATCAGCGTGTTTTAATAACTGGTCTTCTTCTTTGCTATCATATGGTGCCATAGTAATGCCAATACTAGCACTAATAATGACCTCGTTATTGCCAAGCATTATTGGCACATTCAATGTTTTTTGAATCGTGTTAGCAACATCCATTGCATGCTCTTGACGCTCAATTCCACTGAGTAAAACTGCAAACTCATCGCCACCTAAACGGGCAATTGTATCTTCCGCTCGCAGTCGTTTTTTCAAACGGTTAGCAACCTCAACTAGTAGCTGATCGCCTGCATCATGACCAAGTGTATCGTTAATACGCTTAAACTCATCTAAATCAAAATAGAATAAAGCAAACGCATAATGGCCACGCTCTGCAAGCGCCATTGACTTACGTAATTGCATTCTAAAGAAGGTACGGTTAGCTAGCCCCGTTAAGGTGTCGAAATAAGCCAATTGCTCCATTTTCCGCTGGCTTTCTTTAACAAACGAAATATCCTGTGCTGAGGCAACATAACTGGTGATGCTGCCACCGTCTTCGCGAATTGGTGAGATACTGAGCGACACCCAGATTGGCTTTTTATCTAGACCTTGGATCAAAGTATCGCCACGCCAATAATTTCGGCTGCGTAAATCAATATCAATGTCATCAACCAAAATAGCCATTTCTTTGGCGATAATACTTAATAGCGGTGACTGCATAAAGTGATTTTCTTCAAATCCGGTCATTTCTAACATTTTTGGATTGACGTATTCAATCACGAAGTTTTGATCGGTGATGACCACTGCAGTGCCAGAAAAAGCAACCGCTTTAGATAATCGATTTGCGGCTTTTTCGGCAATCTCTTTTTCTGTAATACGCTGATTCAGACCATCAATAAGCTTACGAATTTCAATAGCCATATCGCGAAAAGAGCCATTTAAAGTACCAATTTCGTCTTTATTTTCTTTTGGAAATTCAATTTGTAAGTGCCCTTTGCCAAAGCTGGTTACCGCATGTACTAATGAATGAATACGACGTAACACCAGTTGGTAAAGTGCTTGATGTAATAACAGTGCGACTAAAATGGCATATAAAATAAACAACCCAAAAAACTTCACTTTTAGCTCTTCAAGTGCTGAAAGTGCTGATGAACGTTTTTTGTAAATTCCTATATACCAGTCTAAATTATCAACTTTACGAATATTAATGATGTGCGATTCACCATCTTGTACAAAAGAGTCTGCGTATTCTGGTAAATGCATTTTGATAGTTTGATTGATCAGCTCTTGTAGATCGCCATTAACAAAATCATGAGTGCGTAGTGGTTTGCCTGCTTTACCGTAGGTTTCGTAAAGATTTTTATTCAGATCAGGATGAGCAAGTAATTGCCCTTGGCTATCAAAAACAAATAAGTGCTGCTCCTTGTCACCGATCGGTAATTGCGAAATAAGCGTATCGAGTGCTAAATCGCTGCCAGTAACACCTAAAAATTCATTTTCAAGATAAACTGGCACCAGTAAACTCACCACCCATTTATGCCAAATTTTATCGTAGTAAACTTTAGACCACACAGCCGAGCGGGTTGGGTTAAGCGCTTCTTTTGCGTAATTAAAACTTTGATTATCAATAAACTGATGAGAGCCTGCAACATTCAGAGCCCAATTAGGTGGCGCAATACGGATAAAATTATCTTTGGTGATTAAATAAAAGTTAAAGAAATCTTGGATCAAGGTAGGCGCTACAATTTTCCATAGCGATTCAGAATCATTAATGAGTTTTTTATAAAAAGGTGAGTACTTATCTTGTGGCATAAAAGCCGCAGATAAACCATCATCAGAGGCACTGCGAATACTGCCATCGGGGTCAAAGCTGAGCTGCGCACTTTGGCTACTGAGCAATTGCGAGGAATTATAAAATAATTGGCTAGAGACGACATTATTCGCTTGCTCCGCAATATTAATTTTGGTTTTCACCAGAGTATTAAACTGACGGATCAGACGTTCGCTGGAATGCTTGAGAACTTCATGTTCTTCAAATACCAATTGTTTTTCTTCTGATTTTAGCATTAACACCGCTGCACAGATCCCAGCAATTAAACAAATTGCCGAAATTAACAGCGAAAGCTTCATACTCAACGAATTTACACCAAAGCGTGATGGTGGGCGTCTATACACCACAGGACAACCTTATTTTTAATAATTATTTTTATTTAAATTCACCTAAATAAATATACCAGATCCCTATTTAGATTTATAAATTTTTCGTTGAAATTACTGAAAAAATCCCATATCAAAAATAAACTATCCTTTGGCGGCGATAAAACCCGCTAGAGTGTTGACTTTATAGCCCACTCTCCATACATTAAGAGTATGAATATAATATTTTCGCAATTACATTTTTCGTTTTTTAGCTTCTTTAGATAGAAGAGGCTTACCTGTTTGCGAGATTAAATCAACCGAATAGCAAAGCCTCCCAATTGGGAGGCTTTTTTGTTTTTATTACCCAAAAGGTAATTTTTTGGAATGAGGAACCCAAAAATGACTAATGATGTACTTAATTCACTTAGACACGATATCAATGAAATTGATTCTGACCTATTAGTGCTATTAGCAAAACGTCGCCGTATTAGCCACGGCGTTGTAGAATATAAGATTGCTAATAATAAACCGATACGTGATGAGGCCCGAGAACTTGCCTTGTTAGAAAAACTCATCGGTTATGGTAAGTCTCTTGGTTTGGACGCTTATTATGTGAATAACGTTTTCCAAACAATTTTAGAAGATTCAGTACTTAATCAACAAGCCATGTTACAGAAGAACTTAAATCCAGATGCTATGAGTGAAACACACCGTGTTGCTTATTTAGGTGGTCAAGGTTCTTACAGCCAACTTGCTTGTCATAAATATTTTAGCCGTCGCCCAGGTAAACTTGTTGAAATGGGCTGCTCTAGCTTTGAACAGATCACTGGTAAAGTTGAAAATGGTCAAGCAGATTTTGGCTTATTACCCATTGAAAACACCAGCTCTGGCAGTATTAACGAAGTGTTTGATTTACTGCAACACGCACAAGTCTCCATCGTTGGTGAAGTAACCCACAGTGTTGAACATTGTTTATTGGTCACACCGGGTACTGAGCTTAGTCAGATCAGTAAGATTTTTGCTCACCCGCAACCATTCGCTCAATGTAGTCGCTTTTTACAAGGCTTAGGAGATATTCAACATGAAACATGCGATTCAACCTCAAGCGCTCTACAATTAGCATTAGATACCCCTAATAGCGCAGCAATTGGTTCAGCTCAAGCGGGTAAGAATGTGGGTTTAGAAGTGATTAAATCAGGCCTTGCGAATCAACGTGAAAATCATAGCCGTTTTATTGTAGTTGCCCGTAAGCCTCTTTATGTATCAAAACAGATCCCGACTAAAACCAGTTTAATTATGGCAACTAAACAACAAGCAGGTTCTTTGGCTGATGCGTTGATGATTTTCAAAGAACATAATATCAACTTAGTAAAACTAGAATCACGCCCTGTGCCGGGTAACCCATGGGAAGAAGTATTCTATGTGGATTTAGAAGCAAACCTGGTTGATAACCATGTTAAGCAAGCACTTGAAGAACTTAAAGAACACACCCAATATGTACGCGTACTGGGCTGTTACCAAAGTGAATCGCTGCAAGCTGTTAGTATAGAAAGTTAAGCGCTAAGTAAAATATAAAAAAGGGCTAAAATTAGCCCTTTTTTATTATCTGTTTTTCACACAGCGGTTATCAATCAAGTACTTTCGCATCATTAGCTTTGTTTAACAGGCTGCGACTTTGCGTTAAAAAATGCGCAGTAGCATCTGAAAAATACGCTTTAGCATCCGCAAATGAATCAATTAAAGCGGCCTTATCACCGGCTTTTAATTTTGCCAAGGTACTTGCAAACGTATCTTGATATTGTGCAAGTAAAGGCTCTACGTTATCAAATTGCGCTAGCATAATGTCTGAATAAAGCTCTGGTGATTGTGCGAATAAGCGCCCTACCATCATCAACTCTAATTGGTAAATCGGTGACGAACAACTGCGGAGCTCCTCGAGAGTATGACCTTGTTTTGCTAGAAACTGACCGTATACAAAAGTGGTTAAATGGCGCATAACCTGAATAATTTGCATGGCTTCATCGTGCTTTTGCGCATCGAGTTCAACAAGTTGACAGCCCCACACTTGCAGTTGCGATAATAAACCTTGGGCAATCTCATGGTTACGGCCTTCGCAAACCACCACTGTTTGCTTTACCCAATGAGAAATATCAGGACCAAACATTGGATGTAAACCTACTACAGGACCGCTATGCACTGCTTTTAATACTTTTAACGGTGCTTGCTTAACTGAAGTAATATCAACTAATAAACAATCATCATCGAGCTTAGGTAAGGCAGTAACCACTGTTTCTAAGGCATTAATTGGCACACTGATCATCACCAGTTTTGCACCCGCTAATATTTCTTGCGCGTTACTTTGCTGTTCTTTGTCGAGTATTCTAACTTCATACCCTGAACGGATAAATTGCTGAGCAAACAACTGCCCCATAGCGCCTTGACCACCAACAATCACAATAGGTGATAACTGTGGCGCGCTACATGCTAATTTAGCCTGTTGATTTTGGTAAGCTTCCCGCATCATACGGCGTAGGATATCTTCCACCAATTCAGGATTAACACCTTGGTTAATCGCTTCTTGGCGACGAGCAGCTAATAAAGTAGCTTCACGGTCAGGCGCATGCAGTGGCGCACCCGTTTGTTGTTTGATTGCGCCTATCTGCTCGGTAATACTATTACGTCTAGCCAGCAGTGCAACCAACTGGGCATCGCATTCATCGATCCCCTCTCTTAACTTATCTAACTCTTTTATATCCGCCACGCGACTACCACCTTAGAAACTGCAATTTCGTACATTTAAATTTACATAAAAGTAAACTAATCAATACGATAAATACTAACAGGATCGCTTAGTTGTTAAAAGGCTAAATAAGCAAAAGAATGAGGGTTTAAGCGTTAAGCCATAAGTTATAAGTTGGCCGAGTTGTATTTGATTTATGAGTAATTCTTGGATGGGTATTTTTTTACTGAACTTCTCTGCGCTCTAATCAAGTTATGGTGATCACTTTAACGTTGAGCGATCTTAATCTTTTAACTTTATCCTTTAACCTCACTAGCCTTCTAATTCGATAACTTTACTCTACCTAACTTACTATCTCTAAAAACCAAAACGGGTTGCAGCCCGAAGGTTGCAACCCGTTTTTTTGCGTTGATAAACAGCGCGTATTAGTTAAGTTTTTCTCTAATACGTGCAGATTTACCAGAACGCTCACGTAGATAGTAAAGTTTCGCACGGCGAACTGCACCGCGACGCTTAACTGCTACGCTATCGATAAGAGGGCTGTGCGTTTGGAATACACGCTCAACACCTTCACCGTTCGAAATTTTACGAACTGTGAATGCTGAGTGAAGACCACGGTTACGCTTAGCGATTACAACACCTTCAAAGGCCTGTAGACGCTCTTTAGCACCTTCTTTTACTTTTACCTGTACAACCACTGTATCACCAGGGCCAAATGCAGGTACGTCTGTTTTAAGCTGCTCATCTTCAAGCGCTTTAATAATATTTTGGTTTACTTTTGCCATTATGTTTCTCACTTTCCTAGGTGTAACTGTCTTCTAGCCACAAGCTTTTTGGTACTCTTGCTGAAATTTCGCGAGTAATACCGCTTGCTCCTCAGTCAGAGCTAGGTTATGCAACAAGTCAGGACGGCGTAACCAAGTTCTGCCTAATGACTGCATCAGCCGCCATTTTGCTATCTCTTGGTGGTTTCCGCTGAGTAATACAGCAGGAACCTGTTTGTCGTCCAATGTTTCTGGCCGTGTATAGTGAGGACAATCTAGCAAGCCATCCGAAAATGAGTCTTGCTCTGCTGACTGGTTGTGTCCTAATACACCCGGCACTAATCGCGCTACTGCGTCAATTAATGTCATGGCTGGTAGTTCACCACCACTCAAAATAAAATCACCAATCGACCATTCTTCGTCAACGTATGATTCTATTATTCTCTCGTCTATACCTTCATAGCGACCGGCAATTAAAATCAGTTTTTTAGAGCTGGCGAGTTCGCTTGCCCCTTGCTGATCTAATTTGCGCCCTTGCGGGGACATATAAATTACTTTTGCACCATCGCCTGCCGCCTGTTTGGCGTCAAGAATGGCTTGTTTCAGTGGTTCAACCATCATTAACATACCTGGACCGCCCCCGTAAGGACGATCATCCACGGTTCTATGCTTATCAATAGCATAATCTCGTGGGTTCCAGCAGTTAAAGTCGATCAGACCATTTTTTACTGCTCGACCAGTTACACCTTGCGTTGTAATGGCATCAAACATGTCCGGGAAAAGGCTGATAACCCCTACCCACAACGAACTCGTTTGACTCATTAAAAGCCAGGATCCCAGTCTACTGTAATTTCTTTTGCATCGTGCTTAATCTCTTTGATAACTGAATCAGTTAAAAACGGAATTAAACGCTCTGCTTGGCCAAATGCATCTTTATTGTTTGCTTTCACAACCAATACGTCATTTGAGCCTGTCTCCATCAGGTCATCAACTATGCCTAAGTCATAACCTTTATCGGTTACAACAGACATGCCAATGAGATCTCGCCAATAGAACTCACCTTGCGGGAGCTCTGGTAATTGCGCTGCATCCATTGAGATTTCTGCATGGGTATAAGCCATTGCTTCGTCTCGATCGTTTACTTGCGCAAATTTAGCGATAAAGCCTTTGTTGTGGCGACGCCAGTCGACCACTTCTAAGGTCTGCCATTTACCTTGCTGCCCTATCAACCACGGGCTGAAATCGAAGATCCCTATGGGATCATCAGTAAATGAATGTACCTTAAGCCAGCCCTTTATACCATATGGGGCACCGAGCTTTCCTACGACAATTATTGATGAGGTGTTCTCTTGACTCATGGTTACACTTACGCCTATTAAGCCGCTTTACGAGCGTCTTTAACTAACTTATTTACGCGATCTGAAAGAGATGCGCCCTGACCTACCCAGTGTTCTACACGAGATAAATCTAAACGTACTTTTTCTTCTTGACCACTAGCAATTGGGTTAAAAAAGCCTACTTTCTCGATGAAGCGACCGTCACGCGAGAAACGGCTATCCGCAACCACAATTTGATAGAAAGGGCGTTTTTTAGCGCCACCACGTTGCAAACGAATAGTTACCATACCGTCCTCTAAATAGATTGACTGTTTTCATTAATAAGATTTACTCCCCAGTATGGGGAGCTGGGGAATTGTACGAGTTTTTAGCAACAATGCAAGTAAGAAGTGACTCGAAATGACTGTTAAGTTGATTAAACTATGATCTACGCGTTAAATCAGGCTATATAGAACTTTCAACGCATAATTTATCTACAAAAAAAGAGGCTATTTGCCTCTCTTTTTAGTTAACTGAGTAACTACATCTGCATGGCGTCAGTTAAAACATTAAAATTTAGGGCCACCGCCACCCATCATTCCTGGTGGTAACATGCCTTTCATGCCGCGCATCATTTTCATCATGCCGCCTTTACCTTTCATTTTTTTCATCATTTTTTGCATCTGCGTAAACTGTTTTAACAGCTTATTGATCTCTTGTACTTGCGTACCAGAGCCCGCTGCAATACGCTTTTTACGAGAGCCTTTAATGATCTCTGGACGCGCACGCTCTTTTTTCGTCATTGAGCTGATGATCGCTTCCATCTGAATAAAGGTTTTATCACCCATCTGACCTTTCACTGCATCAGGTAAGTTTTGCATACCAGGTAATTTATCAAGCATTGACATCATGCCGCCCATGCTTTTCATTTGCTTTAATTGATCAGCAAAATCATCAAGAGTAAAGCCATCACCTTTAAAAACTTTTTCAGCAACTTTTGCAGCTTGCTCTTTATCGACTTTCATTTCGACTTCTTCGATCAATGAAAGTACATCACCCATACCAAGTATACGCGATGCGATACGATCTGGATGGAAAGGCTCAAGCGCATCAGTGCGCTCACCAACACCCATAAACTTAATGGGTTTGCCGGTAATATGACGGATTGATAGTGCAGCACCACCGCGCGCATCACCATCAGTCTTGGTTAGTATCACACCGGTCAGAGGTAATGCTTCATCAAACGCTTTGGCAGTATTGGCAGCATCTTGACCCGTCATGGCATCAACCACAAACAAGGTTTCGATTGGGTTAATAGCATGATGAAGATTTTTAATCTCGTCCATCATGTCATTATCAACATGCAAACGACCTGCGGTATCAACTAATACAACATCGATAAATTTCTTTTTCGCATGAGAAATAGCTGCCTTCGCAATATCAACCGGCTGTTGTGAAATGTCACTTGGGAAAAACTCAACACCTACTTCATCGGCCAGTGTTTCCAACTGTTTAATAGCCGCAGGACGATAAACGTCGGCACTGACTACTAATACTGATTTCTTTTTACGTTCTTTTAAGAATTTGGCAAGCTTAGCAACACTGGTCGTTTTACCCGCACCTTGCAGACCCGCCATCATTACAACGGCTGGCGGTTGTGCGTTTAGGCTCAACTCTTCGTTTGCTTCACCCATGGCTTTTTCAAGCTCTTCGCGAACGATTTTAATGAACACTTGCCCAGGACTTAGGCTCTTAGTTACTTCAATACCTACCGCGCGCTCTTTAACTTGTTTAACAAACTCACGAACAACGGGTAAAGCGACGTCGGCTTCTAAAAAAGCCATACGCACTTCGCGTAGTGTATCTTTTATATTGTCTTCAGTAAGGCGTCCACGGCCGCTGATATTCTTTAAGGTTTTACCTAATCGTTCTTGGAGGTTCTCAAACATGTAAAGGTTCCGATCAAACGTGATATACCAATTTCCCAACCAACGTTATTGCCGCAAGTTTAGCACTTACTATTAATAGCGCTGATTTCATATAATCAGTATTATTAAAATTTTAATTAAAAACAGTATACCGTAAATGGTGGCGCACAATACAGTGTTCAAGTGAGCTGTTTGAGTTTCTTTTTACAAACTCTATGCATTTGCCTCACTATAAAATACAATGCCATTACTCTAACAAGGAATATTTGACTCAAATTGAGTGGCCCAAGCACTATGCTGATTATTAGTTTAACTATTATTGCCAGTTTATTTTATATCTTCGCGACGTCTCACGTGCTGTCTCGGTTATTTCACCAACAAGGTCCGAGCCAAAAGCTGACGGTTATCCTCAGCACGGTGGCAATTTTAGCGCACATGTTATTACTGGTGAATTCAGTGTTTCGCGCCGATGGCCAAGATTTAAGTATTGTTAATGTATCACTATTAACCTGCTGGGTGATTGTGGTCTCTGTCACTACAGTGTCATTAAAATTCCCTGCCACATTATTACTGCCTGTTGTCTATGGCTTTGCTGCTTTGCTAACAATTGCCAGCTTATTTATCCCGCATCATATTTTATTGCAAAGTATTGATGTTGAAATAGGTTTAGTCACTCATATTTCGCTTTCCCTGCTTGCATACTGTGTGTTAATTATTGCCACTTTATATGGCGTACAGTTTTACTTTATTGATAAACGTTTAAAACGAAAAGACTTAGCGATTGTGCATAGCCATTTACCGCCATTAATGGTGGTTGAACGCCAACTCTATCACTTATTAACGCTAGGCACGGTTTTGTTAACCTTAGCGTTATTATCTGGTTTTATTTTTCTTGATGGCATGTTTGCTAGTGAATTTATTCATAAAACTGTTTTATCATTAATTGCTTGGGCTATGTTTGCAACGGTGACAATTGGTCACTTAAAGCAAGGCTGGCGTGGGAAACCGGTCGTACTAGCTATCATGGCTGCTGCTTTTGTTTTAACGCTGGCTTATTTTGGCAGTCGTTTTGTGCAAGAGGTGATCCTGAATAAGTTTTAACTTGACTCAGGCAGCTCACTCCCGCTTAATACGCATTGGTTAAATAAAAAAGGATCCTTCTTTGGACGACATCTCTACAAGTGTTTTGTTTATAATACTTGGAATACTCATACTTTGTTCTGCATATTTTTCTGGTTCTGAAACGGGCATTATGTCAATTAACAGAATCCGCTTACGCCACCTTGCTAAAGAAAATCACCGCGCAGCAAAGCGTGTCAACAAACTTTTGAGCCGTCCTGATAGACTTATTGGCCTTATCCTCATCGGTAATAACTTGGTGAATATTGCTGCCGCGCAGGTTGCAACCATTATCGGTATTCGTTTATATGGTGATTTAGGTATCGCTATTGCCACTGGCGCACTAACTTTAGTAGTGCTTATATTTGCAGAAGTAACGCCTAAAACGCTAGCTGCGCTTTACCCTGAAAAAGTTGCCTTTCCTAGTTCGGTGATACTCAAAGGGTTACTAAAAATTCTCTTTCCATTTGTCGTCGTCGTTAACTGGATGACCAATGGCATATTACGCCTATTTGGTATTAGTGCTGCACAAATAGATGAGCACAGCATGAGTAAAGAAGAATTAAAAACGGTGCTGAATGAATCGGGTGCGCTGATCCCCGCGCGTCACCAAAGTATGTTGACCTCCATTTTAGATTTAGAGCAAGTCACTGTCGAAGATATTATGATCCCGCGCAACGAAATTGTTGCCATTGATATCAATGATGACTGGAAACTAATTAGTAAACAGCTTACCCATGCACAACACACGCGAGTACTTTTATATCGCGACCAAATTGATGATGCGGTAGGCTTTATTCACTCACGGGATGCACTGCGGTTATTAACAAAAGAGCAATTTGATAAACCATCATTGCTTCGCGCAGTTCGTGAGATTTATTTTATTCCTGAAGGTACGTCGCTCAATACTCAGCTATTTAAATTTCAGCAATCAAAAGAGCGTATCGGTTTAGTAGTTGATGAATATGGTGATATTCAAGGATTAGTTACCCTCGAAGATATTCTTGAAGAAGTGGTCGGTGACTTTACCACTACGCAAACACGTACTCCAAGTGAAGAAGTTGTGTCACAAGATGATGGCTCATTTTTAGTTGATGGCGGTGCTAACGTACGCGATCTAAACAAAGAAATGGATTGGGAGTTCCCTCTTGATGGCCCGAAAACATTAAGTGGCTTAATTGTCGAATACTTAGAAGACATTCCTGATGCCAACTTGAGTTTGCGTATTGCAGGCTATCCGATTGAAGTTGTTGAAGTAAAAGAGAACATGATCAAACTGGTGCGCATTCAAGCGAACAAGCGCAAAATATAAGCAATATCTGTAGAGTAACCTATGGTTACTCTACTCCCTCAGCTCATCCCCGCAACAAATTTTTTGTTCATTATTCTCTATAAAGTGTTAATTATTAGGCTATTATATTTGTAACTTTATAGATGTGGAAAATGCAATGGAAGATATCTCTATCGAGACCCTGTACACCAAAGCGATTGAAATGCTAATGACCTATGGCCCTCGATTTTTATTGGCAATCTTTGTTTTAATTGTTGGTTGGTGGTTTGTTGGCCGTATTGCCAGTATGGCTGAAAAATCAATGGCAAAGGTAAAATTTGAAGCCGGATTAAGTCATTTTTTGGTCTCCTTCTTATCGGTTATTTTAAAGTTACTATTACTGATCTCAGTCGCATCAATGATTGGTATAGAAACAACCTCGTTCATCGCTATGCTCGGTGCTGCAGGTTTAGCGGTCGGTATGGCATTACAAGGCAGCCTAGCGAATTTCGCTGGTGGTGTGCTGATCTTATTTTTTAAACCATTTAAAATTGGTGATGTCATTGAAGCCCAAGGCTATATGGGCAAAGTGGTTGAAATTCAAATATTTGTTACCGTACTACTCACTTATGATAATGAAAAAATTATCATCCCAAATGGTGCACTTTCTAATGGCTGTGTAAAAAACAAGTTTGCAGAACCAACTCGCCGCGTCGATATTGAGTTTGGTATTAGCTACAGTGATGATGTGCTTAAAGCGCGAGAAGTACTAATGGGCGTGTTAAATAGCTACGAGTTAGTACTCAAAGATGAGGCAAAACAACCGGTTGTGCATGTAAGTCAGCATGGCGATAGCCATATCGGCATGTTGGTCTGGGCATGGGTTGATTCTGAAAATTACTGGCCAGTGTATTTTGGTTTATACGAACGCGTTAAAATTGCCTTCGATAAAGAAAATATTACCATTCCATTCCCACAGCGCGATGTACATATTCATCAATTCCCAGGGAAATAAACTAATATTAAAAAGCCCGCACAGCGGGCTTTTTAAAATCTTGAATCTTGTCAGATCAGCTAAATAACCTTTCTAACCACCCTTTATCTAAATCGTCTTCACAACGTTTAAGCTGAGCCGCATAGCGACTTGCACGATTTTTTACTTTATTAGCCACTGCCATTAACCACTTTTTATTTTTATAGGTGCCGCGTTTATAACCGCCCCAGCCTTCGTGGTAATTTAGGTATTGCGCGTAGGCATCCCATTTCGAGATGCCATTAACTTTATGAGTCTTATAAACAAACCAGCCCATAAAGTCGATAGCGTCATCAAAATCATCGCGATCTGCGCCGCTATTACCCGTTTCACGAATATAATCAGACCAGGTGGGAGTTTTTGCTTGTGAGTAGCCGTAAGCTGAACTTGCTCGCCCTGTGGGAATAACCCACAAAAAGTATTCCATTGGCGGTGCAGCATCGTGTTTAAAGGAGCTTTCTTGATACATCATGCTCATTAGTACATGTTTAGGTGAGCCCCATTTTTCTTGGGCATCTTTTGCGTCATAGTACCAATCGCTTTTTTCTTCAAAAATTTTACATATATCATTAGGTTGCTTTGGAGGGGCTGTTGCGCAACCAGTTAACAGAGCCCCCAGCGATAAAATAATTAAACTATTTTTCATTTTTTTTTATGCTCGCTGAACTTTTTATAAAAGTATAAGTCTTATTTTATGAATGCGCAGTTTAGCATTGTTTATCCCTGAAGAATCTTTACGCAGCCAACTTGGGCTGCGTTTTTTTGCCTGCTTATTTAGCTACAAACTTACTTAGTGGCAAAATAATCATCTAAAAATGCATTAAATGTTTGATTATCAGCGGCTTTCAACTCGCGTTCAGCAATAACTGACTGTTCTGCTTGTTGTTTTAAATAGCTGTCTGAATACACTTTATATGGCGTATCTTGATGTTGTTGCTGGTAACTTTTTGCCAACGATAAGGCAAAATAACCATTATCAATACCAGACCCTTTCAGTTGACTAACGTAGCGCCCTGAGTATGTTAATTCAGGATCTGCTATCCATTGGCTTAATCGAGTAATCGTTTCGCTGTAATAGCTAACGCCGTAAGCATTATCCATATAGGCTGCAACTTGTTGTAACTGTACGAAGATCTCTGCTCCCCACGTTGCTAGACTGCGTAAACTACCAGAGCGATTTAGCATCACTTCTAAAGCGCGACCTTGGCTTACAACCGTATCTAAATTTTCGGTGCTCCGCTGTTGCGAATCCCAATCCATTGTTGGAGAATCTTTCAATAAGCAATAAGTTAGAAAAACATCTAGGAAATGAATTTGCTCAATATCAATTCCCGTTGCTGCAAATGGATTTACATCTAGAGCCCGGATTTCAATATACTCAATACCGCCACGTAACAGTGCGTCAGTCGGTGTTTCACCACTTTTAGCATTGCGCTTAGGACGAATTGGCGAATAAAATTCGTTTTCAATCTGCAATACATTTTTATTCAATTGTTTAGGCTGGGCATCTTTATAATCAGCAAGCTGACCATAAATATCTGACGGTGAATGAATCGCACTTTTTAATCCTGCTACATATTCATCTAGTGAGTTATACAGTACTTTTAGTGATGACTGAGCACTGTTGGTATAACCCAAATTACCTAAGCGCAAAGCTGTACCCACTTCAAGATAAAGCGTACCTTTACCTAGCTTTTTAAAAGGAAGATCCGTACTACGCCCTTGTAAAAATGAATTACACAGCGCTGGCGATGCACCAAATAAATAACTGATCAACCATAGTTCTCGTTTGAAGTTACGGATCAGTCCTAAATAACCAGCCGAAATAAACTCTTGTAATGAGCCAGTATCGCCTTTAATCGTTTTTAAACTCTGCCAAAATGACTCTGGAAACGATATATTAAAGTGCACACCGGCAATCGCTTGCATCATGCTGCCATAACGATTTTTAAGACCTTCGCGGTACAAGGTTTTCATGCGTCCAATATTAGAATCACCAAATTGAGCTAATACAATGTCATCTTGATGTTCTATAAAACACGGCATACTGATAGGCCATAATAATTCATCGCCCATCTGTGATAGGGTAAACTTTTGTAAGTCTTGCAGCTGATTTAACGTTTCTTCAGCAGATTCACTAACGGGTGTTATAAACTCTAGTAAAGACTCAGAAAAATCAGTTGTGATATGCCCGTTAGTTAACGCACAACCAACCCCTTTTGGATGACCTTGCTGTGAAATTACACCGTTTGGCTTGATCCGCAACGCTTCTCTTTCAATACCGCGTTGAATGCCTTTAATTGCGTATTTATGCTGTTCTGGGGCTAGCGCTGCTAACGCTTTAGTTAAATCATGTGTAGTCAAAAATGCTTCCTCGAGCCACGTGGCCTAATCATAAGTCAATGGGGGCAAATTGATAATACTCAAGGTTTAATAGTGGCATAACTCTAATTTCCACTATTTTCCAAGAAGGTCACCGTATGTTTGTAAAGCAAACTTGCTGCGGGCAGCCAAGCTATAATAGCCAAATATTTACTAATCTTGCCATTGTAAGAGCTAATATACAATTGCTTTAATGACACCACAGTAATGCAAGATACTGACTAATTAAATGTTTGCTTGTTATGTGCAACTCATTGCTGACATTTACTCATTGCTCGTACTAGAGCAATGATATCTATTTATATATTAAGCTATTACCCGCGCACTTTTTGCAAGTTTCTTTGTTTTAGATCATTAAAAAGCTATTTAATAGCTATTTTACTCCTGTGATCACTGAACCTGCTATCATTACATTTGTATGAACTTTATAATCATCACTAATAATAAAGCATGTTTAAGGACTACCTATGCGTCGGGGTCAGCAGTTAATAAACGAAGAAGTCACCTTTTCAGATCACCAGGAGCTCGTCTCCACTACAGATATACGTGGAGTGATAACCTATGCAAATAAAGAATTTTGCAACATTGCCGGCTTCACCCTTGAAGAACTGATTGGCAAAAATCATAATATTGTTCGCCACCCAGATATGCCTAAAGCAGCATTTAAAGAAATGTGGGGAAAACTCAAACAAGGTCATTCATGGCGCGGCATGGTAAAGAATCGCTGCAAGGATGGCCGCTATTATTGGGTTG
Organism: Pseudoalteromonas sp. 1181_04; assembly: GCF_052850545.1. Classification (NCBI taxonomy): domain Bacteria; kingdom Pseudomonadati; phylum Pseudomonadota; class Gammaproteobacteria; order Alteromonadales; family Pseudoalteromonadaceae; genus Pseudoalteromonas; species Pseudoalteromonas sp. 1181_04. Next base: position 246,539 of record NZ_VXCS01000001.1, on the reverse strand, counting down.
ATGCATTTGTTACTCCTATTTTTGAACATGGTCAACTCGTTGGCTATCAATCAGTACGAACAAAACCGAGCGAACAACTAAAACGACGCGCACAAAGCCTATACACTAAAATAAATGCCGGTAAATCGTTGTCCTCTTGGCGTGAATGGGTCGGTGTTCGCCAAAGTGCAGCCCTACTGATTGGCTTACTTGGTTTAGTACTATTGGCAGCTTTTGTATCTATTGCTGTTGCATTGATAACCGCGTTATTTAGTTTACTAATTATGCTATTAAATTATGATGAATTAGTTTTCACACCAACAGCACTGAAACAGCTAAAGGCAGTAAATGATTCTGTATCCCGCTATGTCTATGTCGGCCATCATCCATTTAGTATTAGTGAATATAACCAGCAAATGCTTAATGCTAAATTACGTACCGTATTAGGACGAGTAAAAGATACGACTGTCACGTTTACCGGTATTGCGGCTAATCTAGACCAACAATCAGCATTAACTGAAAAAGGCATTGCCGCACAAGGACAACGCCTTGGCCAAATGGCCACCGCAATGTCACAAATGAGCGCAACCATAGGTGAAATATCGAGCAACACTCATCATACCGCTGAAAAAGTAAATATTACTTACCAAAGCTGCACTGATATAAAACTGCACATTGCAGACAATAGTGCCATGGTGTCTGACCTTGCTTTACAAGTTGAACAAGCGGCAAGTACTGCTAATTCCCTTGCAACCGAGGCGGATAAAATAGGTCAAGTAATGACTGAAATCGAAGGCATTGCAGAGCAAACCAATTTGCTGGCATTAAATGCTGCAATTGAAGCCGCGCGTGCTGGTGAACATGGCCGAGGCTTTGCGGTAGTTGCCGATGAAGTGCGTGCATTATCTTCTCGTACTCAACGTGCTACTGCACAAATTCATAGCTCTATTAAAGAAATTCAAGATACCCTGTTTAGCTGGTCCACGGTCATGAAAAACACCAAGGCGCAAGCCGATGAATGTGTAAATACCACCGGACATACCCAAGTTGAACTGGATAGCATCTTCGCGCAAATAAGTGAAATATCGCAACTAGCGACACAAATATCTGCTGCCGCCGAGCAACAACAAACTGTCAGCCTCGATATTAGCGACAACATTACACAAATAAAAGGTTACAGTGACGAGAACTTAACGTTGAGCTTTAATGTCGCTAAAGGTGCTGCACAGCTTGTCGAAGGCTCACGTAAAGTTAACGATATTTTACTGACTTTTAAGGTTTAATTAAGCGCGGCTAAATGATAGGGGTTTATCTTTAATATTTACTTTATAACTTTTTATTCGCAGCGAGTTTAAGGCCAGCATATTCACTGGCCTTAAAACTCAGTTAATCAGTTAGCGTGATGAGAACACTAAACCATTTTCGTCAGCATCAATTACTATCATGTCACCACTTTGATATTCACCTGCGAGTAACTTCTGCGATAATGGGTTTTCAATGGTATGTTGAATAGCCCGTTTGAGTGGTCGTGCACCATAAACCGGGTCAAAACCACTGGCTGCAATTCGATCAAGAGCTGCATCACTTATTTGTAACAAGTAACCCATTCCTGTTAGGCGCTCACGTAACTTGCTTAACTGAATATCTGCAATCTCTTTGATATGTTCATTAGCAAGTGGGTGGAATACTACGGTTTCATCAATACGGTTAATAAATTCAGGTCTAAACTCATTAACCAAAACCCCCATCACTTTTTCTTTTAACGCTGCATAATCGTTGTTACCGGTTTGCTCTTGAATAATATCTGAGCCTAAATTTGAGGTCATGATGATCACTGTATTTTTAAAATCAACAGTACGACCTTGGCCATCCGTTAAACGACCATCATCTAACACTTGCAGCAGAATATTAAATACATCAGGATGTGCCTTTTCGATTTCATCAAGCAAAATTACAGAATATGGACGACGACGAACAGCTTCTGTTAAGTAGCCACCTTCTTCATAACCAACATAGCCCGGAGGCGCGCCAACTAAGCGAGCAACTGAGTGCTTTTCCATAAACTCAGACATATCAATTCGCACCATCGCGCTTTCAGTATCAAACATATATCCAGCTAACGCTTTAGTCAGCTCAGTTTTACCGACCCCGGTTGGGCCTAAAAATAAAAACGAACCGATTGGCCTATTTGGATCTGCAAGCCCTGCCCGTGAACGACGAATCGCATTCGCCACTGCGACTACGGCTTCGTCTTGACCGATCACTTTATGGTGTAAATGTTCTTCCATTTGCAGCAGTTTTTCACGCTCACCTTGAAGCATGCGCGATACAGGAATGCCAGTCCAACGTGAAAGTATCTCAGCAATTTCATCTTCACCCACTTGGTTTTTAAGTAAGCTCATTTCTTGCATTTCAGCTTGTGAAGCTAAGTCGAGTTTACGTTCCAACTCTGGAATGCGGCCGTATTGCAACTCTGACATACGTTGTAGATCAGTGGCACGACGAGCAACATCTAAGTCTAATCGCGCTTGCTCAAGTTCAGCCTTAATTACTTGAGTACCTTGCAAAGAGGCTTTCTCAGCTGTCCATACTTCATCAAGTTCACGGTACTGGGCTTCAAGATCGGTGATCAGCTCCTGCATCTCAGAACGACGCTTTTGACTGGCGTCATCTTTCTCTTTAGCAAGTGCATTATCTTCGAGTTTTAGCTGGATGATACGGCGCTCTAATTTATCTAATGATTCTGGTTTTGAATCGATTTGTAGGCGAATAGACGAACCCGCTTCATCAATTAAATCAATGGCTTTATCCGGTAGCTGGCGATCGCTAATGTAGCGGTGCGATAAATGCGCTGCGGCAACAATGGCTGGATCGGTAATTTCAACACAGTGATGTAACTCGTAACGCTCTTTCAAGCCTCGAAGAATCGCTATGGTATCTTCTACTGATGGTTCTTCAACAAGCACCTTTTGAAAACGACGTTCTAAAGCGGCATCTTTTTCAATATATTTACGATACTCATCAAGGGTTGTAGCACCGACACAATGCAGTTCACCTCGAGCCAATGCAGGTTTGAGCATATTACCCGCATCCATTGCACCATCAGATTTACCGGCGCCCACCATAGTATGAATTTCGTCAATAAACAGAATCACTTGGCCTTCTTCTTTAGCCAATTCATTAAGCACTGACTTTAAACGTTCTTCAAACTCACCACGGTATTTTGCACCGGCCACCAAGGCTCCTAAATCAAGCGATAACACACGTTTGTTTTTCAAGCCTTCAGGCACTTCGCCATTTATAATACGCTGCGCGAGCCCTTCAGCTATAGCGGTTTTACCGACACCGGGTTCGCCAATCAACACGGGGTTATTTTTAGTACGCCGTTGTAATACTTGAATGGTGCGGCGAATTTCATCATCGCGGCCAATAACAGGATCAAGTTTACCTTGCTCTGCACGCTCAGTTAAATCGATAGTAAACTTTTTCAGCGCTTGACGGGTATCTTCAGCATTCGGATCATCAACTTTTTGACCACCGCGAATAGCTTGTATTGCTGCTTCTATTTTAGTGCTGGTCATATTTAAAGCGCGGAAGATATCACCCAATGGCCCTTTATCATCACACGCTGCTAATACAAATAACTCACTGGAGATGTATTTATCTTTACGCTTTTGCGCGTACTTATCGCATAAGTTGATCAGTGAAACCATGTTATTTGACAACTGCACGTCGCCGCCAACACCTTCCACTTTAAATAGCTTTTCTATCTCTTGTGATAACTTGGTATTAAGTTCATCGGCACTCACACTGGCTTGGGCTAATAACGCACGCACACTTGAGCCACTTTGCTGCAAGAGTGAATACATTAAATGTACTGGTTCAATAAATTGATGATCACGACCAAGCGCTAATGACTGAGCGTCAGAGAGCGCAGATTGAAATTTACTGGTAAATCGATCTAAACGCATAAGGGGTTACCTATTAAAAAAACTAATTACTTAATTAATGGGTATGCTCGGCACTTTGATCAAGGCTTAGGAGAAAATATACTCACTGAATAGACTATTACTTGCGCCAGATCAAAGAAGCCATACGGCCTGTTTGACCATCTCGACGGTATGAGAAGAATTGTTCGCTATTGCTAACTGTACAGTACTCACCACCACTAATATTTCTTATGCCTAGATTAATAAGCTGTGTGGTTGCGAGCAGATAAATATCCGCTAAATATTTACCATCCGCCTGCGCCACAAATGCAGTGTGATGAGATGCTGATTGTTCACAGAAAAGCGCTTTTACTTCACTGCCAACCTCAAACTTTGCAGCACCTATGGCAGGACCTAACCACGCTATAATTTGTTCTGCAGGGCTGCTAAAGTGACGCAAAGTATTAGCGATAATACCCGCATGCAAACCGCGCCAGCCACCATGAATAGCAGCCACCTCATCACCACTTTCACTGGTAAGTAAAACCGGCAAGCAATCTGCTGTCATAATTGCCAGTGGTTGATTTTTTAATCGGGTATACAGCGCATCCGCATCATAATTAGCCTGTGGGTCAAAATACTCATCCACAACAACGACTTCACTGCTATGGATCTGATTAAGCCACACCGGTGCTTTAGGAAGCTGAGCAGCTAAAAGTGCGCGATTCGTTAATACCGCTTGCTGATCATCGCCCACATGTAGGCCTAAGTTTAAACTCATAAAAGGCGCATGCGATACACCGCCCTGACGAGTTGTACTGAGAGCACCTACATTGGTTGGCGCTGTCCAATTAGGATAAAGCATTAAAGCAGCTTAAAAATCGATATTTGGATTAGCTTTGGTGTCTTCACGAAGTACGTGCGTCATGGCAACCATGTCATCAGGAATTGGCGCCTGCCAAGTCATCATTTCACCCGTAATTGGGTGTGCGATACTTAGCTTTACCGCGTGCAATGCTTGACGATTAAATTCACGTAACATTTGGAACAATTCAGGTGTTGCGCCTTTTGGTGGACGTGGACGACCGCCATAGGCTTTATCACCAATCAATGGATGATTAATAAATGCCATATGCACACGAATTTGGTGAGTTCGGCCAGTTTCTAAACGAAGACGTAATCGCGTATGCGCACGGAATTTTTCAGCAACTCGAAAATGCGTAATTGCTGGTTTGCCCTGCTCATGCACAGCCATGTGTGTACGCTGCGTAGGATGGCGGCCAATTGGTTTTTCAACCATGCCACCCGCTGTCATTGTGCCATTACAAATTGCTTCATATTCACGCGTGAAATTTTCACGCTTTTGTAATGCTTTAACTAAATGTGTTTGCGCCTGAATTGTTTTAGCTACCACCATCAAACCGGTAGTATCTTTATCTAGACGATGCACAATACCTGCGCGCGGAACATTAATGATATCTGGATAATGATGCAACAATGCATTGAGCACTGTGCCATCAGGATTACCGGCACCAGGGTGCACAACTAAACCCATAGGTTTGTTGATAACCAAAATATCATCATCTTCATAAACGATGTTTAATTTGATATCTTGCGCTAGATATTCACGTGGGGCTTCAATGCTAGTTTCAACATTGACCGTTTCACCACCAAAGAGTTTTTCTCTCGGGGTGTTTAAAATTTCACCATCCACGGTGATTTTATCATCCAAAATCCACGTTTTTATACGTGAACGTGAATAATCAGGGAACAATTGCGCCAATACTTGGTCTAGACGTTTACCGCCTAACTCAGTTGGCACCTCGGCTTGAAGAGAAATTTGCTCTGACATTAGTAACTTTACCCAATTTACCAGTGCAAGCTGTGCTCGACTGGGTTAGAATCGCTTTTAATAAAAGCATTATATAATAAGCATAGTTTACTCGGTTTTACCCACTTGGCCTAGCCGAAGACATCGAAGGTAACAAATAAAATGATAAATAGAATAGGGAAACGTGCATTCGCCATTGTTTTTACAGTTTCATTACTTGGTTTAGGTGCCTGTTCGTCAGCACCTGATGCAGAAGATATCCAACGCGTTCCTAATAAATCAGCGCAAGCGTTGTATGATGATGCCAAACAAACACTTGATTCAGGCTTGTACGCGCGTGCAATTGAGCTTTTGAGTGCGATTGATTCACGCTATCCGTTTGGGCCTATGTCAAAACAAGTACAAATGGATTTAGTCTACGCCCATTACCAAGCGGGTAATACTGAACAAGCGCTTGCAACAATTGACCGTTTTATTCGCCTAAATCCAAACCACAAAGATTTAGACTATATGTACTACATGCGTGGTTTAGTAAATATTAAAGCCGATAAAAACGCATTCCAAGAGTATTTTGGTGTTGATAGAGCCGACCGTGATGCTAATCGTACCCGTGTTGCCTTTACTGATTTATCAACCTTAGTCAATCGCTTCCCTGACAGTGGCTATGCTCCTGAAGCAAAAAGACGTTTAGTTTGGTTACTCAACAAAATGGCACGTTACGAGTTGAAAGTTGCTGATTACTACTATGAACGTGAAGCTTACTTAGCAGCAGCAAATCGCGGTAAGTACGTCGTAGAGCATTATTCTCAAAGTAGTTACTTAGATAATGCACTGGAAATGATGGAAAAAAGCTACAACAAGCTTGGTTTACCAGAATTAAGTAAACACGCTAAAATGACCCGTGAGTTAAATAAAAAGAAATAAATTAACATATACAAAAAAGGCGCTACTGATTGTTTATAAGTAGCGCCTTTTTTATGTCTGACTTTTAATCTCAGATAATAAATTAAATCGCGTCTTCATCTTCTTCAGCAGTACGAATACGTACCACACGCTCAACGTCAGTGACGAAAATCTTACCATCGCCAATTTTACCTGTTTGTGCTGTTTTAACGATCACTTCAATAGCACGGTCAACATCGTCATCACCAAGGACAATATCAAGTTTTACTTTTGGTAAAAAATCAACCATGTATTCAGCTCCACGATATAACTCAGTATGCCCTTTTTGACGGCCAAAACCTTTCACTTCACTGACGGTCATGCCAGTAATACCGACATCAGACAACGCTTCACGAACATCATCAAGTTTAAATGGTTTAATTATTGCTTCAATTTTCTTCATTATTAGTCGCTACTCTTATATTGCCAATTGAGTCGATTTTAGACAATCCTGCACTTCATAGCAAACAAAGCAATTGAATTACGGTGATTTAATCGTCAGCAATGGTATGATTATATCAATTGGAACAATTATGTTTAAGATAAGTTCCTCAAAGTGCACTGATTTACTCAGCGCCAATCCAGTACCAGAGGTGAACATGAACAAACAACAACATGGCTTTACACTACTTGAGGTGATGGTCACCCTTGCGATAGTCGGAATTTTAGCCTCAATTGCTTTTTGGAATAGCAGCGACATGCTTGAAAACAACCGAGCTGAAAATTATTTGCTGGAGTTAAAACGTAACCTCAACTTTGCTCGCGCAAAAGCAACGGGGACGGATTCACTGATCGTCGTATGCAGTGGTGATACAACTAGAATAGAAAGAGACAGAAAAGTGACCTGCTTAAATGATTGGAGTGACGGCACTATACTTGTATTTCATGATGCCAACGGTAATGGTGATTATAATCCAAAGCAAGGCGAAACTATTCTCAGAGTCATGGAAGAAGTCCCTGACAATAATCAATTAACATTTTCGGGGGATAGCTCATTAAGATTTGATGCAAGTGGCCGTATTACCTCTAACCCTGGTACATTTATCTATTGTCCAAATAAAGATAATAAAAACAATAAAGCACTGACAATCAGTCAATCTGGTACAGCTTTATATAATGGCGATACTGCGAATACCTGTGATTAAATAATATTAGTTGAACTTGCAACTGTTCCAAGCTCAACTAACATTAGAATAGATATTCTCAAAGAGTTCTCATGGATGAGAAAAATAACTCAACGCAATCCCAACTATGGCACCACGCTTATTGAAATAATGGTCGTGTTGAGCATCATCGCGATCATTACTAACCTTGCTCTTTTCCACGTTCAACCTTTCCTTGTAAAAACACGGCTGGAAAATTATACCCAGCAGATAAAAAGAACGCTGAGTTTAGCTCGTAATAAGGCTATTTCTTTAAATAGCCAAATAACTGTTTGCGCTTTAGAATCATCTATATGCGATAGTAATAGCTGGCATCAAGGGCTAACTGTTTTTGTAGATAAAGGTAAAATTGGCGTATTTGGTGCTGATGACACTGTGATTTTCGTCACTGCGGCGATTAATGAATCTGATATGCTCACTTACCCACGTAATGCAGTCACATATCGACCAGATGGCACCCCTAGAGGGTTTAATAATGGTACTTTTGTATATTGTGCTGAATATGAATCTGCAACTCTGCCCGGCCTTGCTATTTCAGTAAGTACGACAGGTAAAACAACCTTAAAAGACACTAAAGAATGTCAAGAGAGTCACTGATCTAAATTATCGGTTCAAAGCTTCCCCAAGCAATTTGTTCAACGCTAACTAGAGTAATTTTGATTGCAATAGACCTGTAAAGTTAACTGTTATTTCCCCCAACATTTACCTGGGTTAGTTTTACCGATTGCACCTGTTGCTGTTTTCAGCCCCGTATCATCAATAGTGAATGATTTACAGTCGTCATCCTGTAATACAGGCCCGGCAACTGGCGTTGCAGTAAAACTAAATGTGCCTTCATCATTGTCCACTTCAACCTTAATAGTATAAAAACCATGCTCTGTTGGTGTTGCCACCCCAAGATTAGCCAAGTTAGTGGTATATTGACGATTATCAACAAAAAATTGTTCTTGTCTGTTTGCAGCATCAAGAAGCGAGGTTATCGCCTCTGTACGTGCTGTACGTTTCACATGTTCAAAGTAACTTGGTAATGCAATAGATGCGATGATACCCAGTATTGCTACAGTGATCATTAACTCTATCAAGGTAAAACCATTTTTTTGTGCTTTTATTAGTCGTGCCATTTACTTCTCATTTTATATCTAGATTGGTTATATACAAAGCCATGCACTGTAACCAAATATATTCACTATCATAGGTCCGTATGTCATTGAATGCAATTATTGGCTGAGTTAAAGCACACTCCCAGCGCCATAAACTCTACACAAGTCATTCATAATAAAACACACAGGTAATTCTGACTAACAATTCCGAGATTATTGAGAAATAATATCTTGCTTATATACATAGGTTTGCCGAACCCTAAAGCCAAACCCCTGAACTGATGTATCACTAATCAATTTTATGTGACCATTTTCGTCAAAGGTAAGCTCTGGTCCTAAAAGCTCTTGAGGTATAAAAGCTTCGCTAGGTTGTTTTGATCCTTTCATTTGGCTGGTATTCAGCCAAGGTCCAACAAGCAGAAACTGACTTTTCTCTGTGACTGGCTCCAGCGTATCATCGCAAAGTTTGTCATGATTTTTATCTTCGCATTGCTCACTCGCTCCAAAGTAGAGCTGTGGTGTATCTGGTAATTCATGGCGGGTTAGATAAGCTAACTGCTCATATACTTTGGTTCCGTAATGTAAATGAAAAGCATACATTGCCCCTTGCCCACTACTATTTATACACTGCTGAGCTTCGGTAGCAACAGCTGGAGTATAACTTGTAAAGTAGGCAATCCCACCTATGACGGTCGCAGCTGCCAAAGACTTTTCACCTAACTTAGGTAAGTTGTAATACCAACCTTTAAAGCGACTCAGCTCCACCTCTAATTGATTAAACCCCTCAATATCGTCGAGTTTAGTCGAAAATGGATCCGAACTGACATCCATTAAATGGTCAATCTTAATCGGTTCTGGTATACCATTGACAAACTTGCCTGTCACAGTATTAATATCCCGAATCATATATAGTTGGTCCTGAACGTCCGAAGCCATTGGTGCTGCACGGTCACCGCTGCCGATTAACACAGCATCGAAGGGGATATCTTCACGTACTTTAAGTTGTTCACCATTATAAAAAACACGGCTAACCCGGCTAAATACAGTCCTAGCAACCATAGGCTGATTTAAGAAACGCCGATTTTGAGCGGCTCCATTACCACTGAGCTCGGCAAGCTTAAAATGTGTCCATAACTTGCCCTCTGGCATATCCACTCGCCACACATTACCTCCCGTATCAGCAGCATAAAGACGATCAATATAACCATCATAATTTGCATCAAATACAGCTACATCGCCAGCAATGCTATCGACACCTTTAAAGCCATTTTCAGGTGTTAACGACCACACTTTTTCGCCAGTACTAGCATCTACAATATAGATTCCTCGTCCTTGGTTATCTGAATGTAAATATTCATTGTCTTTATTTGTGTCATAGCCTGCGGCAAAAATTAGTACAGGCTTATTTTCAAAGCCTGCTAATTTGATATAAGTCACCACAGGTTTAGACCAAGTTTGCCCTAGCTCTTTAAAAGGAGCCCTTCCCCCTTGAATTGGGTTACTCCAAAGAAGTTTCGGTGAGTCTGGTTTCGATATATCAAGTCCATAGTAATTTCGTCCACCTCGACGTTGCCCGAAAAACGCCCAAACACGATCATCATCATTGATAATACCATTACTATTTTTGTCGTCTATAAACAAACTAATAGGACCATCTACACCATAAATTTTACGGTTTGCTTGATTAACTCTGAGGGACTTGAGAATGCCATAAAGGCTACGAGGTATAAATGCCCAGCTTTCAGCTAATGTATCATTTTTATCTTGGAACATATGTAAAAAGCCAGCATTTGTGCCTATTAGAATCCTTATATCTCCGTTACCATAATCAATTGCGACTGGTTTTGAGTGTAGAGGATCACCAAAGATATTACTACGTGACTCGGTTCGATTATCGTTGTTGTTTTCATCATCAACATCGACTCCTCTAGCCCAGTTTATAGTTGCCTCTAACTGTAATGGCGATTCATTAAATAACTCATCAAGCTTACCTACATCAGCTTGTAATTTGGCAAATGTAAAAGGCACTAAACCAGCGAGGGTATCCGTATAAATAGTTCGTTCTGCATATTCTGATAACCAATAATTGACTCCTCCTGCAAGCAACTCCGCTCCATCATTCGGTTCGCCTCCAGGAAGCCAAAAAGTGCGACTATCTTGGTTTATTTTACCTTCATCATCCAAAGCGATATTACCTGTAGCATCGATGATTTGCGTACCAGAGACTTTTAATTTCTTCAAGTTACCCAGCCAACGAGGTCCTAGTTCTGGTCGAAACATTGTTAAATAAATACTATCTAGATGGCGAGTTCTATCAGCGTTATTTGCGACAATAGCAGGTGAAGTAAAATTAGCATCCACATCACGTACCGTTTTCATCGTAGCTGCAAAAGCATCATCAAGTTCATCTATTGATTCAGCTAAAAAATACTGACCGCCACCTTGCTTTGCTGTTTCAATTAATACTTGCTCTGCATAAAGAGGCATAGCAAAACCAAATCCTACTGTGTGAATTTTGATTGTATCTATTATTGTAGTTTCTGGGTAAGCGTCATAGTCATCAATTCCTTGGCCATGTAGAACCTTAGCAACTATCGGTAAGTAAGTATTTTTAAATTTTACAGCTGGATATCCATACATAGCTTGATGAAGCTGTTTAATATCGTTCACTCGGCTATTATCTAACAATGGAAGACTTTCGGTAAGTGATATACCGTCAGTGATCAATACTACATTCACTCGGCTTTCACAGGGCAGAGCAAAGCTGTCTAACAACTTGAAGGGAGAAATATACTGCCCTTTTTTTTGAATACGAATATCAATTAGGTTTAACAGATTTAGGTGATCATAACCTATTTGTCGGCCGTGCAAATAAAGTAAAGCTTCATGTAGCATTTCAGTCATAGGGCTTAAGTTAACTAAGGAAAGAAGATTCCAATTATCTATTGTATCAATAATATCAGCATGATCAGCGCCAAAGCCATGTGCTACATAACCACCAGCAGGGCCTACTAATAAACCATCTATGTTAAGCATATTACTTAAATTTAAGCTTAGTGGGCCAGTCGATTTTATAAGTGCAAAGTCAATATCAGGATTATCATTGATTAGCTTTTTCATCGCTTTCTTTGCCGCTGAAAGCCGTGTCTCTGGGCATAACTTGATTACTCCTAAGAGTCCTTTACAGTGCTTATTACTGTGCATAGGTAAAGCCATACTTAGCGAGTTATCAAACACAAGTAATACCCGTGGCTTATCATTACTTTCTAAATGATAAAGTTCGATATCATCAGCAATGCTAAATTGACTGGTTAAAAAAAGTAAAATGCCTAATAGAAGACTTGTAACTCCATGAGTGAACTGAGACATAGCGACCATCCTATCCATGTGAGAATCTTTTAGATACAAAAACTCATACAGAAGACGTCTCTACATCCTGCTGAGTACTACTTTAGTACAGCATAGAATTTAGATTTAACAACATAAATCAATCACATTTTTGTACAAAAAAAGCACAGCAAATCATTTTTAACTATACCTAATTGATTAGACTAAAATAATATAACAACAGATATTATGGTGTTTTTTAGATTAATTTATCTTCGAGGAATGATGGTTGAGCTAACTCTATGTTTAAGAATAAATGACTTATGGAAGATTATTCAATACCGTTTAACATTTCTAATCTAATACTTTTCATGATGAGAATAAATGTGCATTGCTTTATTCAGACTTACTAAAAGAGAAGAGTAAAGCACGGCTTTGCTACATTTCGTAGCAAGCCGTGTATTTAAAAATACTAACAGCTACTTATGGTTATCATTTACTTCGCGCTTATAGATAAAAGTTTGTTGTGTTTTAAAACCAAAGCCAATTGGTACGGCATCACTAACAAGTTTAATTTTGCCATCTTTATCAAATGAAATACCAGGACCAAGAACTTCTTTGGGTTTAAAAGGATTGCCAGGGTTTTCATCACAGTTATCTGTACAAATAGGCTTTTTAATGCCTGGACCTATTAGTAAAAACTGACTTTGTTTTTTTACATCTACTTCAGTGTCTTTAGGATTATCTGGATCTTCTGGATTATCTGGATTATCTGGATCTTTATTTTTTGGCTCAGCATCACATTTTCCATTATTATTCTTATCAACACACGAAGGTCCTTCACCAAAATATAACTGAGGTGTGTCTGGCACATCATTACTGGTTGTGAAGCTTAATTGATCGTACACTTTAGTACCATAATGTAAGTGAAAAGCATACATAGCACCTTTGCCACCACTTAGTGAACATTGATTAACGGTTTCTGTCGCTGATGCAGGTGTGTAAGACGTATAATATGCAACGCCACCAATAACGTTTGGAGCAGCTAAAGATTTCTCTCCGGTTGCGGGTAAGTTATAATACCAGCCTCGTTTGTTACTGAGCTTCACTTCTTGTGCAGTGAACTTATCAATATCAGCTAAGCTGTTACCAAACGGATCGTTATCTACGTTCATCAAATCGTTCGCAGTGATCGCTGTAGGGATCGCATTATCAATAAACGACTTAGTAACAGTATTATTATCGCGGATCATAAATAGTTGATCTTGAACTGAGGTAGCCGTCGGTTTTGAGCGATTACCACTGCCAATAAGCACCGCATCAAACGGCGTATCTTGACGTGTTACCACCGTTTTACCATTGGTTGTGGTATTTGTTACTTTACTGTACATAGTACGCGCAATCATTGGCTTATAGAAAAAACGACGATCTTGCGTAGCCAAACTATTGCCTAAATCGGCTAATTTAAAGTGGCTCCACGGGTTAGTGTTATCATTAGGATTATCTGAGGGCATATCCACTCGCCATACCGCACCTCCCGTATCTGTTGCATAGATACGATCTACGTAACCATCATAATCTGAATCAAGTGTACTAATATTGGCGGCAATACTGTGCTCACCTTTAAAGCCACTTTCAGGTGTCAACGACCAAACCACGCTGCCCGATTGCGCATCAACAATAAAAATACCGCGACCTTTCTTATCATTAGTGCGAGCAACATTATCTTTGTTAGTATCATAACCTGCACCAAAAATCAGCACGGGCTTGTTTTTATAACCGGTCAAATTAATAAATGACACTGTTGGTTCAGACCACGTTTGCGCTAACTCTTTAAAATCGCCTGTTCCACCTTGAATTGTCCACATTAACTTTGGCGAGTTAGGGTTAGTAATATCTAATCCATAATAATAATTACCACCTCGACGTAAGCCAAAGAAAGCCCAAACCCTGTCACTACCATTCACTTTACCATCACGATCTTTATCATCAAAAAATACCGATATAGGTCCATCAACACCATAGACTTTTGTATCGGCTTGGTTATTGCGAAGCGGATCAATGATTTTATAAAGACTTTTAGGAATAAATGCCCATGTCTCATTAACTTTGTCGTCTTTATCTTGGAACATATGCAAAAAACCTGCATTCGTACCAATCAAAATTCGAACATCACCATCACCATAATCGACAGTGACTGGTTTTGAATGCAGTGGATCGCCAAATATGTCTTTACGTTGATCGCGACGAGAGCCATCTCCGTCTTCATCATCAACATCGATCCCTCTTGCCCAATCAATGGTACTTGAAATATTTGTACTACTTATACCAAAGCTATTTGCAAGGGCCAAAGTGCTCCCCAAGGCTGAAGTAAGTGCATTATTGTTAAACTCTACTAAACCACTACTTCCCGCATCTGTATAGAGTGTACGTTGCGCTAGCAGTGATAAATGAGAATTTACCCCGCCACGTTGTACATTATTGCCATCAGCTTCTTCATTACTTGGCAACCAAAAAGTCTTGGTCGATTTATCAATAAGGCCATCATCATTTAGTGCAGGAAGATTATTTAAACCAACTATTTCAGCGCCTTTAACTTTCAGTTTCTTTAAGTTACCACGCCAACGTGCACCTGATTCAGGGTAAAACATCGCGTAGTAAATTGACTCTCTACTGCGAGTTTGGTCAACGTTGTTACTTGCTAAAGAAGGTGAAGTAAAAGTGTCGTTCACCGACCGGATCTGGGTAATAGTATTCTTTAATGCTTCAGATAGCTGCTCTGAGGTATCAGCATGTAAATACTCACCACCACCCAGCTTGGCAGTCTGATCCAGTAAGTCTTTACCACTTGCGCTCATTCCAGAGCCAAAGCCGATTGCATAAACACGGCCAATATCATCTACTTTTGGTGTATTTGGATATAAATCGATTTTTACATCTTTAGTACCATGGATCACCTTAGCTAATGCCGCTAAATAGCTACCACTTACAACGGGGCCATTGCTATTATTAAAGTAATAACGATGTAAATTATTAATATCACCGTTGCGATTCGAGTCATTCGATGGGTCACCATCGGTCATCAAAATAATATTGACTGAATTATCACAACGCTCAGGCTCACCTTTAACTGGCTCGAAGGGTGATTTATATATACGACCCGATTCAGCGGTAAAGTCACGATCATTCGTATTAGTACCGTAATAAACAGAGCTCCCTGTAATATACAAATAGGCTTCCCACAGGGTTTCCGCTAGAGGTGTTGCACCATCAGCAGGTAATTTTTTCACTTCATCGAGCACAGTTTTACGTGATGAGCCTAAACGCGCCATCACGTACCCACCATTATCGCCATTAAAGCGCATTAGGCCAAAATCAATGTCCTCATTATCGTCAACTAAGTCTGAGATAGCATTTTTAGCAACCCCTAAGCGGCTGTCGGAACATAGTGTATATTTCCCTGATGAGTAATTATAACCACAACTATTACCGGTTTTGGTCGAAAATGCCATACTACCAGAGGTATCGAAAACTATTAGGACACGCGGCTTTTCATTTATTTTAACATTATGATTTACATATAATTCAATGTCTTCAGCATAGCTTTGCATACTCAAGAGTACCGCAATACTGAGTGAAATATTCGTAACTAACTTTTTAAACTTCATCATCTTTACTCACTCACTTAGCCACCAGTATTCAAACTTGCCATTTCCTGGGCGATGCCTGACGTTACTGTTATAGTATGTTTGCTTTTTGAGCCGTACGTTATAGTGCTGTTCACTTGCACCATGTTGCACGAAATGCCAGCTGTAAAATTAAATTTTCGAGGACAAGGTAAATCTAATACACCATTATTTAAATTACTCATTATATTTGTCGTATCGTCAATTTTAGGTAACTCAATAGTGCCACCGGGTATTTGAGCTTGCGTGTATAAAAAATGGCTTGTGCCACCTTGAGTTGCTTCAGTAGCAATGACTTGTTGTACATCACCCATGAGAGCATTTTCTGCTTCTTCGCGCTCAAAGGCTGCATTGGTAATTTTCATATCAACACTACTACTGCTCATCAGCGTCACGGCAATACCTGTAACAGCAACTACCATGATGAGCGCTATAATTAACACCACACCTTGTTGTTTGCTTGCAAATTTTAAATGCGCCATAAGTTTGCCCCCACATTATTTAAACGAATAGTTGTTGTAAATAAAGCCCGACGAAACCGATCATTAAACCTAAGCACTCGTTGATCTGCATCCTCACCCAAAGTATACGTTTGGTTTAGCTGATTTAAATCAGCATCCTCATGAAGAGCTCGCACTAAAATAAATACTTGCACAGTCAGAATACCTCGGCGATTTTCCCAATCTGTTGGTGTCATTTTGCTAATGCTTCGATAGGTATCCACGCGGTTGTCGTTATTGGTATCTAAACCAAATAGAAACCGCATATTTTCAACTCCTTCCATGATGGTTTCAGGATTCATGCCACCATTTGGGGTTAAACGACGACGCATCAGTACTGGTACATCGATATTTTCACCATTAAATTGAAAAGGTTGTTCGTCTATATAATAAACATGATGGCGATAACGCCAAATCGTCGCATTACCGTTAATAGTCCCAGCGGCAATGGGCCCACGTCTAAATTCAGCACGCTCTTGCTCGGCAATAAAATAGTACATGTTGGAACTGGTATCGGCAGGAGCAATTTGTAAACCCTCTAAAAACTTCACCTGTAAAATATCGGTATTATCTTGTGAATCTGGAATACAGTTAAGCTGTGCACCGCCTGTAGATTCAATAGCATACACAGAACGAAAATTACTGTTTGCGCTAAAAACAGGAAAACTACCATTATTAAGACCTTCAGAACAATCCGGAGTCGGATTTGCTAATGTATTCGTGTTTTCTTTCGAAAATGAATCTTCATAAAATGTACCCCAAAAACCTATTTGCTCAATATCACGTTGCATAATATTCAGCGCTAAACGACCGGTTTCTTGTAACTCGCCGATCGTCATCGTATCTCTAGTCGTTACTTTCATGCTGATATAAGTGAACATCACTCCGCCAAGCACTAAACCACCGATAAACAATGCGACCATCATTTCAACTAAAGTGAAACCTTGCTGCTTCATATTAGCTCCTTAAGTAAATGTAACTTTTTAATACCATGATCCGACGATTATTATTATTCTCGCCACACGCTAGCTTTTGGGTATCTGCATTTGCGGTGATCTCTTGGCGCCCTTGCCAACTAACTACGACTTCAATATCAAACGCTTTACCATTACTATTAGCTACAGCTGTATTATCTATACATACAGTTGCGCCGTCTAAAGCGCCGGTATTTTCTCGTGCTTGTATTGCACGGATCCATTGTTGGCGATCTAGAGCAGCTATTTGAGCTGAGCTACATGTGTCGGTGTAACATGTTCTAGACTGCTTAAGTGCTGTGTTACTGGTGAATGTGCCATTATACTGAGTGATTGACGCAACTCGGTCATTTGCTCGTATCCGTTGAATAATGTCATTACCTAAAGCAACTGCTGCTGCTCGTTGCATAGAGTCGAAGCTGGCTTGTTTTGCTTTTGCTTGTAGTGCGACCGCACCGAGCAAGCCAAAGCTTAAAATCACAAACGCAATTAAAACCTCAATTAACGTAAAACCATGTTGCGATGTATGCTTGATGGACCTCATAGTACACCCAATATAAAACTATCTGATTATAAGGATATGCTAATAATATGTAGATACAAGATGGGTTAGGATGAACGGTTATATTTGTTGATGAATGGTTAACTATGCATTTTTGCTGCAAAATTTAATGTGTTTAAAGATGCTCTTTTACTGATTTATAGGCGCGTCTACTTACTGGTAATAAACAACTACAACCTTCTAATAAAACCACATGACTGCCATCTTCAGCTTTTTTTAGAGCGATTAGCCGGGACAGATTGATCACTATCTTGCGGTGAATTCGTAATAACTGTGTAGGATAATCCTGCTCAAGTTGCTTTAAGCTTTGATCAAGCAGTGCTTCGCCGTGAGTGAATATCAAACGCGTGTATTTATCTTCCGCTATCACATAACATACCTCTGCTAACGCCACACTTCTGGTCACGCCTGCAAGTTGATAACTGATTGCCGCTGGACGTTGCTTTTGTAGATGGGCGCGCGTTAAACGGCCTAGTTGATCTATTGCTTTTGCTAAATTTTGCTCCGTCACAGGTTTTACTAAATAACCCGCAGCACTGAGTTGCAATGCTTCTAAGGCATGCTCAGGATGAGCGGTGACGAAAATAATAGCTGGAGGGACAGACAACTTATTCAATTGTGTTGCAACTTCTAAACCGCTCATAGCAGGCATATCAACATCCAGAAATACAATATCAGGAGCCTGCAGCTTCACTTGTTGCAAAGCCTCGTTGCCATTACTTGCTTGTGCTGCATGGTTATAGTCTGGGTAATGAGCAAGTAATCGCTGTAAGCGAGCACGTGCTAATGGCTCATCATCAACTATGAGTACCTTCATGCTTGCTCCTTGGCATTATTAATAACCAGGGGCAGCACTAACTTGACCCGAAAAATATCACCTCGTGTTGTCATTGTCAGCTTTGCATGACCTTGATAATAAAGATCTAACCGCTGGCGAATATTATTCAGTGCCATACCATTTCCTGAGCGTTTTTGCTGCTGCGACGAGATTGGGTTTTCAACTAAAATGACTAACGAGCGTTTACTAATATGTAACTCGACATAAATTATAGCGCCAGTCAATGAAGGCTCAACACCGTGACAAACAGCATTCTCTAGCAGTGGTTGTAATGTTAAGCACGGAATAGTTATCTCTGGCAATTGCTCCGGTAATTGCCAGTTGACTTGTAAACGATCAGCAAACCGCCAACTTTCAAGCGCAATATATTGCTGAGTCAGTGCTATTTCATCACTTAGTGCAGTCTCTTTCCCCACTCGCATTGCCGCTTGAGATAATGCCGCGAGCGCTAAAATCGCTTGCTCTGCAGCTTGAGGATCATAATGTGTAAGCTCCGCTGCGGTATTGAGGCTGTTGTATAAAAAATGCGGACGAATACGTGCCTGTAAGGCATCTAGCTCTGCGCGAGCCAACGCATTAGTTTGCTGGTCTTTTTCAAAATGAATAGTTAAAAATTGAATAAATAATGCGGTGACTAAAAAAGCGACTAATAAGTTTCTTAAAATAAACTGATAAGTATGTTGTTGTGCAATAAAGTCGCCTCCATAGGCCACTAACAATCCGCTGAAAACCGCCGTTGTAAGTAGTAATGAAGCCATTAAAGCACTTAATTGCCAAGGCTGACTCAAGTATGCAAGTGGTTTACGTAGTAAGTAAAGCCAAGTTAGACTAGACAAAAATGTGAGATGTAAAAACAGGCTGATCCCGCCGAGGCGGATCCAAATATCATCCGCAGTTGCAGGAGCGAAAGCTAGTATAGTGGCGATAACTTGCGCAACGACTAAAGTAGCAAGTACGCCGCGTTCTTTAAACAGCGCCGCAAAAAGCAAAGTATTGGTTTGCACCGACTTGCTCATTGCGCGCTCCTTAAAAATGTCCTGTCAGTACGCTAAGGTTAGCGTAGCTCAACGGGTACAGCAAATACGATATTTTCTACTTCGCCTGGGTTTTCAATAACCTGTTTACCGCCTAATTCTTTAAGGCGGTTAATCACTTGTTGTACAAGCACTTCAGGGGCTGATGCACCCGCGGTAACACCAACCGCATTGACATTAGTAAACCATTGATCTTCAACATTACTGGCGTCATCAATTAAGTAAGCAACAGTACCCATTTTATCAGCAAGTTCACGTAACCGATTTGAATTTGAGCTATTTTTAGCACCAACAACTAATAACACATCTACTTTATCAGCTAAGTCACGTACCGCATCTTGGCGATTTTGTGTGGCGTAACAAATATCGTCTTTACGTGGGCCATCAATCGCTGGAAACTTACTTCTTAAGCCATCTATAACATCTGCGGTATCATCTACCGATAATGTAGTTTGGCTACAATAAAATAAGTTATTTGGATTTTTCACGTTTAGTTTGGCAACATCTTCAGGCGTTTCAACTAAATAAATACCACCTTTAGCGTTATCGTATTGCCCCATGGTGCCTTCAACTTCAGGGTGACCATGATGACCAATTAAAATACACTCGATACCTTTACGACTAGCGCGGGTCACTTCCATATGCACTTTAGTGACCAATGGACATGTTGCATCAAATACTTTTAAATCTCGACGCTTAGCTTCACTGCGTACAGCTTGTGACACGCCATGGGCACTAAAAATAACAATGCTGTCGTCTGGCACTTGATCCAATTCTTCAACAAACACCGCACCACGTCTTTTCAAACCATCTACCACGTAGCGGTTATGGACAACTTCATGGCGCACATAGATCGGTTTTTCAAAGATATCTAACGCACGTTCAACGATACTAATCGCACGGTCGACTCCCGCACAAAAACCGCGCGGATTTGCCAATAAAATTTCCATTACCCGTTCACCTCTAAAATATCAACTTCAAAAGTTAAACGTTGACCTGCAAGCGGATGATTAAAATCGATGGTCACAGACTCACCCTGCACTTCACGAACAACTCCTGGTAATTCGGTACCATCAGGTTGAGTAAACGCAATAATAGAGCCAATTTTTGCCGGCGTTTCTGGGCCAAACTTACTACGGTCTACATAGTAAATATTATCTGGGTTTGGTTGACCAAAAGCATCTTCTGGCTCAAGTTCAAATGACTTGCTGTCACCAGACGCTAAACCAAATAAGCATTTTTCAAAGTTAGCCGTTAGACTACCATCACCCATCGTTAATTTTGCAGGCTTATTATGCACTTTGGTTGAATCTGCCGCAGAGCCATCCGATAGCTTAATTGAGAAATGAAAAATAACCTCTGATTTTTCACCTATAACTGCTTGGCTCATGCTTTTTGCTCCTTAGGACTTTCGCCAGTAAAGGCATCAAATAATAATAATGCGGCACCAATACAAATCGCACTGTCGGCAATATTGAACGCAGGGAAATTCCAGCTTTCATAATAAAAGTGTAGAAAGTCAATCACATAACCATGGCTGATACGGTCATATAAGTTGCCAATTGCGCCCGCTAATACTAACGAATAAGCACTGCATAAAATTTTATTAGTGGCAGGTAAACGCTTTAGCCACCAGATCAATAATACGCTGATTGAAATAGCAATAACGCTTAAAAACCAACGTTGCCAACCACCCGCTTCACTTAAAAAACTAAAAGCTGCGCCATAGTTATGAACATAGGTTAGATTGAAAAATGGCAATATATCAATTGATTCGCGTAAATTCATGGTTTTAACAACCAGTGTTTTACTGGCAAAGTCTGCTACTAAAAGTAGCAAACTTAACCAAAGCCACACTAAACCACTTTTTTGGGCTAGTTTGCTCACTTCCTACTCCTATGCGAATTGGCGTGTTTCGCCTTCGCCATCTACGTTGCTAACACAACGACCACAAATTTCTGGATGCGCAGGATTTGCACCTACATCATCACAGTAATGCCAACAACGTTCGCACTTTTGTGCGTCGGTAGCTGATACGCTGATGTATAAGCCATCAATTTCAGTTGTTTGAGTTGCATCTGGTTGTGCATCAACAGCTGTAACAGTAACGTTAGATGTTAAGAATACAAAGCGAAGCTCATCACCCAAAGCTGCTAATTTAGCTGCAAGCTCTGCATTGGCAAAAATATTCACATTAGCTTGTAGTGTCGCACCGATCACGTCTTCTTTACGTGCACCTTCTAACACACGGTTTACTTCATCACGCACGTTTAGAATCGTTAACCAATCGTCATTACTAAACTGGCCTTCGCCAACCGCTTTTAAGCCATCATACCAAACTGAGGTAAACACATATTGGTCACGCTCACCTGGCAGTGCTTGCCAAATCTCTTGCGCGGTAAAGCTCATGATTGGCGCCATCCAGCGCGTCATAGCTTCGGCAATATGATATAGAGCTGTTTGACATGAACGACGGGCATGACTATCGCTTTTCGCTGTGTATTGACGGTCTTTGATCACATCTAAATAGAATGAACCAAGCTCACCAGTACAGAAGTTCATTAGCTTTTGCGTTACTTGGAGCATTTGGTAACTTTCGTAAGCCGCCAAAATTTCATCTTGTAATTGCGCCGCACGGCCAACAATCCAACGATCAAGTTCAACCATGTCATCAATAGCTACTTGGTCAGTTTTAGGATCAAAACCACTTAAGTTAGCGAGTAAGTAACGGCTAGTGTTACGAATACGACGGTAGCGATCCGCAGAACGGTTGAAGATTTCATCTGATACGGTCATTTCTGCAGTGTAATCAGTTGAAGCAACCCACAAGCGTAAAATATCTGCACCGAGTTTATTCATCACATTCTGTGGTGAAATAACGTTACCTAGCGATTTTGACATCTTACGGCCGTTTTCATCAACAGTGAAACCGTGAGTTAGCACTTGACGATATGGTGCATGACCATTAATTGCCACTGACGTCATCATTGATGACATAAACCAACCGCGGTGTTGATCTGAGCCTTCTAAGTATAAATCAGCTGGACCAACTAAATCTTCGCGAGCATCAACCACACAGGCGTGCGTTACACCAGAATCAAACCATACATCTAATGTATCTTGCACTTTCATGTATTGCTGAGCATCAGCTTCACCAAGTAAAGTTGCAGGCTCTAAGTCATACCATGCTTGAATACCGGATTTTTCAACCAGCAAGGCTGCTTTTTCAATCAAAGCTTGAGTATCAGGATGAAGAGCACCGGTGTCTTTATCAACAAACAGTGCAATTGGAACACCCCAGGTACGTTGACGCGAAATACACCAATCTGGGCGACCTTCAACCATGTTTGCTATGCGGCTTTCGCCCCATTCTGGCAACCACTGAGTGTTTTTAATCTCTTTTAATGAATCTTGGCGCAAATTAGCTTGATCCATACTAATGAACCACTGCGGCGTTGCACGGAAAATAATTGGCGTTTTATGACGCCAGCAATGCGGGTAACTGTGCGTTAAGGCATGGTGATGCATAAGCGCATTACGCTCAGTCAGCACATCAACTACACTCGCATTGGCTTTGAATACATGTTGACCTGCAAAAAGCTCAGTGTCAGGTAAATAAACACCATTTGCACCAACCGGGTTAGCCACTTCTAAGCCGTATTGTAGACCTGCCACGAAATCTTCTTGACCGTGGCCAGGTGCTGTATGCACGATACCCGTACCAGAGTCAGTAGTAACATGATCGGCCACAATCACTGGTACATTAAAATCGTAAAATGGATGTGCCACTTGTAAATTTTCAAGTGCTGAACCCGTTACATAACCTAATACGTGAAAGTGCTTAAAGCCGTAGCGATCCATTGCATCTTTAACTAGCTCTGACCCTATAATCAAACGCTGCTGCGCGCCGTCATCATCAACTTGCACTAAGGCATATTCTAGTTCAGCATGCACGGCAACCGCACGGTTAGCTGGCAGTGTCCATGGTGTAGTTGTCCAGATCACTGTACTGACAGTACCTTTACCTTCATGATCGGCTTTTAAATCAAAGGCACTAACAACGGCTGCTTGATCAACAAACTCAAAACGCACATCAATCGCTGGTGATTGCTTATCTTGATATTCAACCTCAGCCTCGGCCAAAGCAGAACCACAATCAGTACACCAATGCACAGGCTTTGCGCCTTTGTGTAAATGGCCTTTTTCGATGATACGTCCAAGCACACGAATTGCGTTTGCTTCGAAGTCAAAATTCATGGTTAAGTAAGGCTTATCCCAATCAGCAAATACGCCTAAACGTTTAAAATCAACTTTTTGGCCTTCAACTTGTTTTTTAGCGTATTCACGACATTTCTCACGGAATTCTG
The DNA here is from genome assembly GCF_052850545.1 of Pseudoalteromonas sp. 1181_04. Classification (NCBI taxonomy): domain Bacteria; kingdom Pseudomonadati; phylum Pseudomonadota; class Gammaproteobacteria; order Alteromonadales; family Pseudoalteromonadaceae; genus Pseudoalteromonas; species Pseudoalteromonas sp. 1181_04. The sequence continues at coordinate 222,307 of NZ_VXCS01000001.1, read as the reverse complement.
CAGCCGTGACTTTCACGCCTGGCTTACCCACTTTTTTCTCTACCATTAATTCAATCGGTAGACCATGGCAATCCCAACCAGGTACGTAAGGCGCATCAAAATCAGATAAGGTTTTTGATTTAACAATAATATCTTTTAGAATTTTATTTACTGAATGACCTAAATGGATATCGCCGTTCGCATACGGAGGGCCGTCATGCAAAATAAAGGTTTTTTTACCTTTCTTAGCGTTGCGAATTTGACCGTACAGGTCGTCTTCATACCATGTCTTAAGCATTTTTGGCTCACGTTGTGCCAAATTGCCGCGCATTGGAAACGTCGTTTCCGGTAAATTCAAAGTATGCTTGTAGTCGCTCATTAATCCTAGTTTCCGTATCGGCTACCTAATTTAAACCAAAACACTGTTTAGCGGCAGCAACATCAGTTGCTATTTGTGCCGTCAATTGTGTTAATGTCTCGAATTTTTTCTCATCGCGAAGCTTTTTAATTAACTCCACGTGCATAAACTGTCCATAAATATCTTGCGCAAAGTCGAACAGATGAACTTCTAATAATGCGCGTGTTCCATTAAATGTGGGTTTGTTGCCAATATTTGCAACCCCATACACTGTTTTATCGTTTAACGTTACTTGTACCGCAAACACCCCATTTACAGGGCATACTTGCCGCTTTAACGCAATATTTGCAGTCCTAAACCCTAATTCACGACCGCGTTTCCAGCCATGAATCACTCGCCCTGATATTGCGTAATCATGACCTAGCATCGCTTTGGCTTGCGCTAACTGACCTTCAGCTAATGCTTGGCGGATCAAGGTGCTGCTTACTCTAGCATTTAATTGCCGAAAACTCGCGGTGCTTTTTACATCCATATGAGCCGCGAGGCCCATTTTTTTTAGTAAATTAAAGTCACCTTGACGTCTTTTACCAAAGCGAAAATCATCACCTACGGTTAGCGCTTTGACACCCAACTTGTTGATCAGTATCTCTGTTACAAATTGCTCTGCTTCCATATTGGCAAATTGCTGATTAAAACTAATACAAATTACCCGTTCAACGCCTAACTTTGCTAACAGACCTAGCTTATCGCGTAACCGCATTAATCGAGCTGGCGCATTATCTTTGGCAAAAAACTCTTGTGGCTGAGGCTCAAATAACATTACCGTACTCGGTAAGTTATATTTTTTAGCGTCATTGAGTAATCCATTGAGTACTTCACCATGACCTAAGTGCACACCATCAAAATTACCAATGGTCAACACACAACCATAATGCTGTGTGCGAATATTGTGGATACCTCTAATTAACTCCATGCCACCTAATGCCTTTGTAAGCGTTATGTACCGAGTAAAATTTCACTTGGGTTACAGAATCACCGATTATACCCAAACCACCTCAAGATGCGAGTTTCAGTTGATTTTTTTAGTCTGATTGAGCACTAACAACGTTTTTTATGGTATTTAGTCTTACCCCGAGTAAAAACAACACTAAAAAGTACACCCCCCCTGCCAGAGCGAGTAAACCTATCAATAAAACAACTTGCTCACTAAAATGCCACTGACGCCATAAAAACTGTGTCGCAGCGTACCAAACTACAACCCCCATCAATAAAGCGGCGAGCAAACATTTGCAGGTAAACAATAAACTAAAACGCGAAAACTGATAAACCTGCTCTTTGCTTAATTGACGATAAAGCAGATACGCATTACAACTGGCCGACATTGAAGTCGCAAGCGCCAATCCTAAGTAACCTATAAACGGTGCTAACATAATATTAAAAACCATGTTCAACACCAGCGTAATAATGCCAATACGCACCGGAGTTTTAGTGTCTTGACGTGCATAAAATCCCGGCGCTAAAACTTTGATCAACATAAAACTGACAAGCCCAACAGAGTAAGCCATCACCCCTAAACTCACGGCCTGAACATGATCGACATCCCCTTGACTAAATGCGCCATGATCAAATAATACAGAGATGATTAACGGGCTAATGATCATCAAACCAATCATCGCAGGTAAGCCTAAAAAGATCACAAACCGCACTCCCCAATCTAAGGTGTGCTGAAAATCGCTGCTTTTTTCGCTGCTATGTAATTTAGATAGCGCAGGTAAAATAACCGTCGCGATACCAATGCCAAATAACCCCAGTGGAAATTCGATTAGCCGGTCAGAATAATATAACCAAGCAATTGACCCTGTCATTAACAATGACGCAATCATGGTATCAAGCAGTAGATTAATTTGACTAATAGATACCCCAAACAAAGCCGGTAACATTAACTTACGGACTTTTTTTACATTTTCGTCCTGCCAGGCCCAACGTGGTTTACTGAGCATTTTCGCTCGGTACAGAAACGGCAATTGAAACAATAACTGCACCACTCCACCGACAAACACACCAATAGCTAGCGAATAAGCACCAACCGAGAATTTATCGTGTAATAAGATTGCACAGGCAATAATCGAAATATTCAACAGCACTGGCGTAAAGGCCGCAACAGCAAAACGATTATAAACATTCATCACCGCGCCACTGAGAGCAACAAGACTTACAAAAAATAAATAAGGGAACGTTAGCTTAAGTAAACTACTGGCTAATACAAATTTTTCACCGTCTGGGCCACCTTGCCACCACTCAATAAACCACCCAGTACCAAATAGTGCTGCAATAATTGGCGATGCAATTACACCGATTATAGTTACAACCAATAAAATAGTACCAAGTGTGCCAGCGGCTTGAGCAACAAACAGCCTGACTTTGTCGTCTCCTTGTTGCTGTTTGATTTCCGACAAAACGGGCACAAATGCTTGCGCAAATGCCCCTTCAGCAAATAAGCGGCGTAAAAAGTTGGGAATGCGATTAGCAAATAAAAAAACGTCGGCGGCAGCACCTGCGCCAAGTAAATTTGCGACAACAGCATCTCGCACTAATCCTAAAACACGCGATATCATTGTCATTGCACTTACAATCATACCGGAACGAAATAATCCTTTTGCCACACTAAACCTGCTTTAAAACCAACGATAAAACCAATTATGCCACAGTCTTTTTTATAAATCGCTCTAAAGCACTAGGCTGAACTCACCGCCTTTGTTACAATAGCGGTATTAACTGTGCTAGAGCGGCAAATTGATGTTCGTTATATAGGAGCAGTTTTTCTTGGTATGTCAAATTTTTATTGACATTCACGATTAAAAAAGGCATATTCCACGGCCTTTAAATTAAGCTTATTTTAAGATTGTTAGGAGCAAACCTTGGCTAACATCAAGTCTGCAAAAAAACGCGCTATCACTAGCGAAAAAAACCGTCAGCATAACGCAAGCCGTCGTTCAATGATGCGTACATACTTCAAAAAAGTAGTTGTTGCTATTGAAGCGGGCGACAAGGAAGCTGCACAGCAAGCTTTCGCAGTTGCTACACCTATTTTAGACCGTTATGCAACTAAAGGTCTAATTCACAAAAACAAAGCAGCTCGTCATAAGAGCCGCATAGCAGCTAAGATCAAAGCGCTATAATTTGTTTTTGCTAGAATATAAAAAACCGGTCTTGACCGGTTTTTTTATATCTATCATTTAACGCTTAAAATTATTTAAACACTGTTGTTGCGTTAAACAACGTCTAATTCTGGATAAAACTTTTTCAACATTGCCGCTATTTTCTTCGGTGTAAATGGTTTTACCACAAATCCTTTAGCCCCTTTATCGATTGCATCTTTAACATTCTCAACCGTTGAGTGAGCCGATACCATAACGACATTAGTTTGTGGGTTTATTTCATTGATCTGCGCGATAATCTCTTTACCATCACCGTCTGGCAACTCAATATCTAAAAAAATAATATTATAATCGGCCGCTTGGCAAGCACTTATACATTGCGCAGCTGTCGACGCTTCTCTAACATTTTCAATACCTAAGTGCATTAATGTTTGATGGAGAAAGCTGCGCACTGTTCCCACATCATCCACTATTAAAATTGAAAGCTGCGTATTCATTGTTGATCCCCGTAGGTTATGAACTAGGTTTAAGTTATTATGCTTAATAACTTTTCTAATTTAATAATCTCATTATAGAGAGCTCTGCTTAAAAGGCCAGATTTGCTTTATGTCAAATAATATAAAAAAACAATCCTTGCTAGGAAAAACGCCTCAACGAAAAAAACCAACGGCACCAACTAACAAGCGAAAAGCGCTTGCTCAGGCAAACGTCACGCAAGCACAAACACAAACTGCTAGTAGTGAATTGGCTGAAACAAAAAAAAGCCGCACAGGCATTATTGTAGCGGGTGTTATTGTGTTTACTATTTTAGTTATCCCCAAACCACAGTTATTAACCTATGAAAAATTAGGATTAGTAACGCAAAGTGTATATTGGCCGGGACTGTTTGGTTATGGCGCCATGTTATTTGACTCAAATTTGCAGCCAAATGCCGATTTAGCGCGTAATAGCCTTTATTTATGTCAAAACAATAAGCAACCAGATACTTGTCAAAAATATCGAGTAACCGAACAAGCCGGCTTTTTTTCTGCATTACAAAAATTAATTTTGGATTAAAAAAACTAATCTGAAAATATAAAATTACTTGGTTGAAAGGTGCGCAAAATATCAACATAATGGCGCTCCTTTTTTCAACACTTGAACAACGATACAACCATGCTAAACGAGCTAGATTGGCTTTTAAATATTATCCTGTTAGCCCTAGGATTAGGGGCGTTTTTTATCAATCAATTAACAATACTGCGTGTAGCGGCGATCAGCGCCTGTGCTTTACTGTTTTTGTCATTTAGCTTGGATTTAATGTCGTCGAGTGTTATTTCAAACATGAGTTTAGTGTTGATAAACACGTTTTACTTGTTCAAGGTTTATACCTTTGGGCAATTAAATGTGCCGCAAAATTAATATCTCTCCCTAGATAATTTTATGTACCCTACCGGGCTTTGCTCGGTAGGGTATTTTTTTGCGCGAATAGAACTTGGGCAGCAAAATGAACTAAGTTAAAATCATCGGCGTATTATGCTATTTTGGGTATCACTATGCCTTTAACTGACTCTGATTTATTTTTAACGTCTATGGAAGACGTTGCTCGCCTAGATCACGATACGATCGAACCATCACAACACTTAACTGGCCCCTCTTTAGCCCAGCAACAAAAACGCAAAGCCGCAGAATTAAATTTAAACATCGATGAAAATTATCTACGTAGTGAATTAGTCGAGCTATTAGAGCCTAATGCACTATTGAGTTATAAAAATGCGGGAGTGCAAGATGCTGTATTTAAAAATCTTCGATTAGCTAAGTATCAGCTTGATGCGACACTTGACTTACATGGCCAAACACTAAAAAACGCACGCCAAGCCTTATTTGAATTTATAACTGATTGCCAAAAAAGTAATATTCGTGTGGTAGTGATCCGCCACGGCACTGGTATCAAAAATAAAAAGATCCCTGGGGTGTTAAAAAGTTATACCAATAAATGGCTACAAGAAATTGACTGCGTATTAGCCTTTCATAGTGCGCTTAGGCATCATGGTGGCAGTGGTGCAAGCTATGTCTTAATTAAAAAAAGTGATGAGAAGAAGAGTGAGAACCGGGAGCGTCATAGTAAACGCTAACCCGGCTTCGATATCAATTGTTGGTTCTATTTATTCTGTTTGGCTTTGTAAAACGGGGGCTTGTTCACTTGCATTAGCTTGATTAAACCATGCAGACACACCCATTAAGACCACTGAAATAACGATAATGCTAAATTTAACGCCTGTTTGATGCTGTTTCATTGTACACCTTATTATTATTGTTAGTGTTTTTTGAATTACCTAGACTAACTAAAATTACAGATGTTAACAAGATGTACTACGCTATTGTCGCTGAACTTTTAATAACCTTTTGTTCTATCAACCTGATTATTTAATTTAAGGCCTGTTTTCATACGTTGTACATTATTAGCAATCTGCTGCGTTACAGTTTCCAGATCAGACAATGCCGCGCAATGGGGAGTCATTGTAACCGCTGAATGATGCCAAAAAGGATGCTCTGCAGCTAATGGCTCTTGTGCAAAAACATCCAATGTTGCTCCTCTTATAATTTGATTATCTAATGCCCAAAGTAAATCGTCTGCAACGACGTGCTGGCCTCGCGCTACATTGATGAGCACGGCATGACTTGGTAGCTGCATTAATAAGTTGCGATTAATAAAGCCCTTCGTTTGCGTGGTTAGTGGAAATAAACACACGAGATAATCAGCTTGTGCTAACAAACTCGGTAACTCACTTGCTTGATGAATACAATTTACTTCGGGTATATTTTTAGGGTTTTGTGAAAATGCACTTACGGTAAAATTATTAGCCAGTAAACGTTTAGCGCAGCTTTGTCCTAACTCACCAAAACCTAAAATCACAACATGATTATGACTATAAGCGCGTTTTGGCAGCCATTGTCGTTGTTGTTGCTTAATCACATAGTCTTTAAGCCTTAACTTATGCGCTAAAATATGGGTAAGCACATACTCTGCCATATCATGAGCTAAATTTTCATCAACGATGCGTGTCACAACGACATTGTCAGGGAGTAAGTTTAAATCAATGCTATCGACCCCTGCGCCAAATGAAGAAACTACTTTTAAATTTGGTAGTTGTGCCCACATATCTGCAGGTGCCAGCCAAGCAAGCACAAATTCAACATCCTCTAAGTTATCACAATCTGGCCACTGTGAAATTTTTACATCGGGTAATTTAGTCGCTAACGCAGTAATAATTTTACTGCAATCACGTCCACTAATCGCAACGAGTACGCTCATGTTATGCCTATAGAGTTGTTGATTTGCAAAGAGTATAACCTTTGTTAAAACATTTAATCTAATCGAATTACTGCTCGGCTCTTTAAAAAGTCACACAACTGCAACCTAATTGTCATGGCAAGCTTTTACTCTGGCGATATATTGATCACCATATGCAAACGAGGTAATTATGATCAGTGTTGATAAAGTAATCGCAGCAAATCTACCACAATTAGAAAACTCACCTAAAGTAAAAAGTTTAGTTAAAAAAGGGTTAGGTTATTTGCTTCACGAACAAGAATTTGTTGCATTTGGTGATGCCTACCCGCACTTACAAGGCATTGAGTTTGTTGAGCAAGTGTTGGATGAACTAGATTTTGATACTCGCTACAAGCCAAAGCAGATTGAGAATATTCCTAGCGAAGGTAAGTTAGTTATTGTTGCTAACCACCCTATTGGCTCTTTAGATGCACTGGCATTAATTAAAGTATTATCAAGTGTTCGTAAGGATTTAAAGGTCGTTGCCAATCGCATGTTAATGTCAGTTACGCCAATGCACTCATTATTACTGCCGGTCGATAATTTATCGGGTGACAGTAAAAAGCAAGAACTCAATAATATCCACCAGCACCTTAAAGAAGCTGGGGCCATTCTCATTTTCCCAGCAGGTGAAGTGTCGCGTTTAAGCCCTACCGGAATTAAAGATTGCAAGTGGAATAGTGGTTTTTTACGGATCGCAAAAAAAGCCAATGCGCCAATTTTACCGATTTTTATTAAAGCCAAAAATAGCCCACTTTTTTATGGCACATCGATGATTTACAAGCCTTTAGCGAGTTTATTACTGGTTAAAGAAATGTTTAAACAACGACAAAAATCATTAGAGTTTGAAATAGGCGCATCGATACCTCCAGAGTCTTATTTAATTGAAAACCTTAAAGACAAAGAAGTAGTCAATCTGATCCGTAAGCAGCTTTATGCACTTACCTCAAAGAAAACCTTACCGCTTAAAACACAAGCACCCATCGCTTCCTCAGAATGCCGCAAGGAACTAAAAAAAGCCATCGAACAATGTGAGCTATTAGGCACAACTCAAGACGGCATGCAGATATACCTTTATCAATATCAAGGCAGCTCAGCGATTTTCAGAGAGCTTGGCAGGTTACGAGAGATTTCGTTTCGCACTGTTGGTGAAGGCAGTGGTAAGCGTCGTGATATTGATAAGTACGATATGGATTATCAGCACTTGGTTTTATGGGACGGCTCACAACTTGAATTGGTTGGCGCATACCGACTTGCTTGTGCTCAAGCTATTATTGATAAACACGGCCGCAAAGGTTTATATACTGATAGCTTATTTTCTTACAGTGATGCAATGACTCCTTACTTTGCTGCAGGTATTGAACTGGGTCGCAGCTTTGTACAACCTAAATACTGGGGTCGTAAAAGTCTTGATTATTTATGGTATGGGATTGGCGCGTTTGTGAAAAATTATCCTCAGTATCGCTACCTCTACGGCGCAGTCAGTGTCTCGAACGCGTTGCCAGAACCTGCCAAAGCCATGTTAGTTCATTATTATCAGCATTATTACGGCGCTAAGCAGGTTATTGCTACACCTAATAATGAGTTCAAACTCACAGAGCAGCAACTCATACAGTGCGCAAATCTATTTAGCGGTAATGATGTCAAAGAAGACTTTGTTGAGCTCAAACATGTGCTCGCAAACATGGGTGCCCAAGTACCCACTTTATTTAAACAATACACCGAACTATGTGAGCCTGGCGGCGTACAGTTTTTAAGTTTTAGTGTTGATCCTGATTTCAATAATTGTATTGATGGCTTAGTGCTTGTTGATCTTGAAAAAGTAAAAGCAGGCAAAGCAAAAAGATATTTAGGAAAGAACTAAGAACGCAAAGGTGTATAAAATAACAGCGACCAGCCATCTAGCTTATTTACTAAACCTACTTTTGATCCGTAACGTGAATTTGCGCTCGCTGTATGCTATCAAAAGTAGTTTTTATGTGCAGATATGATAAAGTGGTTGTACACAAATTGTTGACAGAACAGCTATGAAAAGGTCCCTGCTATTTTTAGCTTTTATCATTATTTTTTCGGTAGTTAGCATTCAATTATTGGTGATACCTCATTTTGAAAGTAACGTCAGATACCCTACTGAAAAATGGGCTTTAGAGTTTTTAACATCAGGATCTACGGATCTTCTTGCACAACAATTACAATCCATACCTAAACACCAGAGAATGGCATACTTACAAACCATACAAGCTAATTTTGGCTTTGAACTTACTTTACAAGACTATCAACAAAATGATTTTTCAAGTGAGCAACAATCTTGGCTCGCAGAGGATAAAATTTGGGGTGATCCGCAAGCAGATTTAGCATATCGAAAAATAGATGACGAACAGCTATTAGTAATTGTAAAACCCAATACGGTTCCTAAGCATCTGATCAACGAAGCGCAACGTTGGATGATGGGCTCTTTTTACCTACTGAATAATATGCTGATGCAACACCCACAGCAGAGCTGGCCGTCGATAATTGATTCGCTCAGTGATGATTTTACATATCCCGTTGCACTGATGACATTGAGTGAGTTAACTTACACAGAGCAACAAATAGCCCAATTAAAAACAGGAGCTATTGTGACCATATCAACTGCGGATTCTGATTTTATTGGCTATCCCGCCGACACTGCCGTACAGCGCATCAAAAATAGCGATAAAGTAATTGTACTTGGCCCTTTTAGCCCTCAACTAAAGGGCAAAGTGGTGTACATGTTAAGTATCTTTTATTTTATATTCGGCTTTTTTCTGCTTATACCAATTATAATATGGTTAATTCCTGGCTGGCGCTCTATGTTATCGCTCAATAAAGTGGCGATATTACTTGGACAAGGTAAATTTGATGCTCGCGCTAAGCTAATTCGTTTTAGCCATCTAACCCACTTGTCCAAAACGTTTAATACCATGGCCGAAAAAATACAACGCCTTATCTCTTCTCATAAAACTCTGATCAATGCTGTATCACATGAATTGCGAACTCCCATCGCACGCATTGAATTCAATGTTGAATTACTTAGAAATAGTACAACCAATGACTATCAACTAGGGCAACTAGAGCGGATTGAATTATCTTTGAATGAACTAAATTCATTAGTGTCAGAAATGCTTACACATGCTCGATTTGAGCGCGAAATACCCACTCTTACATTTGCAACCGTTGAACTTAATCATTGGATAAAACATGAGTTAATCTGTTGGCAAGAAGCCAACCCTGATACTGAGATTGTTTTACTTGAACAAGGCGCTTGCCATGCAATGATTGATAAGTTTTATATGAGCCGTGCATTAAGTAATTTAATGCGCAATGCCATAGCGTATGGAAGAAACCATATTCAAGTAAGCTATGAACAAACCGCAAAAGGCTGGCTGATTTGTGTTGCTGATAACGGTGATGGTATTCCTTTACCCTGTGCTGAGAAGGTATTTGAACCATTCTATCGAGAAGATCAAAGTCGTAATTTGCAAGTCGGTGGAACCGGACTAGGCCTTGCAATCGTTAAACAAATTTTAGGCTGGCATGAAGGAACCGCGAGTGTTGAGCCATCCAGCTTAGGTGGTGCATGTTTCATACTAAATTGGCCTGCCAAACGCACACATCGATAATCCACATAGAGAACAAGAAATGAAAACAAAGATTTTAGTGGTAGAAGATGATTTACCGCTCGCTGAGTCAATTCAAGAGTATTTAACGATTGAAGGCTATCAGGTTGAAATAGAATCAAATGGCGAGCATGCGGTCTCCCGTATTCTTCAGTGGCAGCCAGCTCTGGTGCTGCTTGACGTTATGTTACCGAACAAGGATGGCTTAACGGTATGCCGCGAAGTAAGGCAGTCATACAGCGGCTATATTTTGATGTTTACTGCACGAGAAGAAGAAATTGATCAGGTTGTAGGGCTTGAAATTGGTGCCGACGATTATTTATTAAAGCCGGTGAAACCTCGCTTACTACTGGCAAAAATTAAAGCTTTTTTAAGACGTGGACATCCCACAGATCCACTCGCCATAAAGCCACAAACGAAAGAGTCTATAACGTTTGGGCAATTAATCATTAATACGCACAACCGAACTGTCTCTTTAGCAACGCAACATATCCAGCTCACAGACGGCGAATATGACCTACTGCTACTGCTTGCTAAAAATGCAGGAGTTATTCTGTCACGTAGTGACATTGTTGAAAAAATAAAAGGTTATCACTATGATGGAATTGAACGTGGTGTTGATAATCATATTAGCCAGTTACGCAAGAAGCTCGGTGATAATGCGCGTAACCCAATAAAAATTAAGACTATCCGTTCCAAAGGCTACTTATTTGTAGTTAGTGCGTGGTAGTTCTAGGTGGATATGGCGCTATATCTCCAACATGGGAGTAGCGCCTTTGAGAGACTTGAACTGTGGATAATACATCTATCTCAGCAACTATTTCACACTAACCAGAGGAGTTTTAATCTAAAGTTATTCTTCAGCCATTACTCGTTTACCATTACTATCGACAACTAATAAATATGAAGCGCCAAAATTACCCGCACATAAATCGATAGCCTGATTGGCAACTTTTAGGCCATTAGCACAATTACTCACCGCTAAGAACGCTGTGACACTGCCCTTTTTTGTAGTTAATACTTTTTTATCATCAATTGACACATCGTACTCGCCATAGGCAAATAAACGCACATTAAATACATCTGCAGTATTGTTTTGTTTTTTATCAATGACAGACAAAGCCCGCTTACCTGAAAATTGCCAAGCAATTACCCATAAATCGTCGTTATTACTCAAGGTTGTATTTATGCGTTCCTCTTTATTCGCATTGATACTATCTTTAACTCCCAAGTTAATCATGTTATTGATTACTTTATAACTGTAGTTATAGCGACTACCCACAGCATTGGCCTCTACATCGCCCGCAGCGATATTATCACTATCGAATAAACCACTGTAGCCGGTGCTAATACTCCTTTTTTTGACATGAAAGTCAGCCATATAATCCAATGAATTTATGAAAGACATATTTGCTTGATGGGTTAATTTATCATCTAATTCATCCGTGCTTTCACCACATCCACTTAAAGCAGCTGCCACACCAAACAACAGTGCAATACTAAATCCTTTATTACTGGTGCTCATAACAATCTCCATAATGTTTAATTTTATCAACGCTAAAAACCGCACTAAACGCTGTTATTACTTTAATAATTTTTTATTAATCAATTACTAAGTATTTTATTTCGAATAGCGAAATTTACTGAAAAAATGTTAGCATATCCTTTACGATACATCTCTCAGCGCTTGTCGGACATTGTCAGAAATTGTCTGTTTATAATGAACAGTTTAATGATAGCCTTGCGTTATAGTCAGCTGATAAGGCTAAATACCTGCTCTAAAAGCTGTGTATATATTTTCTCAATTTTTAGTAAGTCATTAATAGGCACATGCTCGTTAACTTGGTGGATGGTATTATTTCGTACCCCGCATTCAATCACTTGGGTGTAATCATTAGCAAAAAACCGCCCATCAGAAGTTCCGCCACTGGTACTTAATAAAGGATAACTGCCTGTCACATTAAAAATAGCTTGTTCAACTTGAGTCAATAAACAGCGACGCGTTTGATGACTCGTATAAAAAGGCTCACACGGGCGCTCCCATTCCACACTCAGCAAAGCTTGTAAATCGTCTAACGCGAATTGAATTTCATTTTTTATATCACTGCTTTTATAACCATGGCTATAGCGAATATTAAATGTCATTTCACATCGTGCTGGCACCATGTTATCGACAACATTAGCAATATTAATCCCGGTTACTTGCAAGCTCGTATGTGAGCTTGGCTCGTCACGCTGCCAAGTTATGCTAGTTAAGCGCTTGATTACTTCTGCACTAAGATGAGCTGCATTGATGGTGTTTTCTGGATAAGCAACATGCCCTGCTTTGCCGTTGATCACTAACCGCGCAGAGAGTGCACCTCGACGGCCATTTTTGATTGTATCACCAACATGCAAATGACTGGTTGGCTCGCCGACAATGCAGCCGTCAAGTTGGATGCCCTGTTGCGCTAAACGCTCGGCAATCAGTAGTGAACCATATTCCGCCTCCCCTTCTTCATCAGAGGTGATCAACCAGTAAAAAGTACCTTTTTTTGCAGCTACGTTAGCTAGTAATGCACGACTGGCACATAACATGGCGGCAACGCCCCCTTTCATATCAGCAGCGCCTCGGCCATAAATCGCGCCATCAATAATATCACCTGAAAATGGTTCTGCTCGCCACGCCCCTCCAGATGCGGGGACCACATCAATATGCCCCGAAAAAGCATAGCGTGGCCCATCACCAAAGCTTACTTTAGCTATTAAGTTAGTAACATTATTAAAGGTAAACTGTTCACAGTTAAAGCCAAAGTCTGTTAACTGCTTTGCTAACCAGTCTATTGCCCCGGCTTGCTGTGGTGTAACAGATTTAAATTGGATCAGCTTTTGAAGGTAACTGACCACAGTATCAGTGTGGATTGCATCATTCGTGGTGTGAGATTGGATAGCTAAAGTCATAATTAACACCCTTATTAAGAGAGAGTGTATTCATTACAACCTGAATTTATGACCGCTTTATGAAACACGGATTATACTAATCGTTTTAAGTTACTGACCATTTATAGCGACAGAAAAATACAGTGATAACAAGGCAGAGATTTTGACATGTAGTTGTTCTCGGCAATTGCTCCTGCATTGCTCTACCTCTTGCATCCATGCAGTCTTAAATGAAAAATTACTAACGCAGTTAGCGCTTTATTTAGCGCGCTAGAATGGTTAAATATTTAAGTCGATTGGTATTAGTGTGCACCTTCTTCGATGAATGCTTCTTGGCTAACTTTAGCGATATCTTTATCATCTTTGGTCAATTTTGTTTGTTGCCAACGACCACGACAAAACCACAAATACGATAGCGATGCGACGATCACATTGGTGACAGCAAACGAGTACCAAATGCCGTGATCGCCCAGATGTGTGTGTTTTGACAAAATATACGCCACCGGAAACTGTACTACGCATTGAGAAAACAGCGCCAACAACATCGCATTAAGCATGTTCCCTGATGCTCTAAATGCAGCCACCACACATAATTGCACGCCTATTCCGCCCCAAGTTAAGCACATAACACGAATAAACTGTGCGCCTTTGGCTATCACACCTTGATCATCGGGGATAAAAAATGCCACTAAGTAAGGTGCAAATATAAATGCAATCGCCCCAATAAAAGACAAACCACATAATCCCCAAAGTACCGCCAACTTAGTAATTTGCTCTGCTCGTTGCGGGTTACCTGCGCCCATGTTTTGTCCGACCAAGGTCGACACAGCCATCGAGAGTCCCATAGCCGGGATCATCACCATCTGTAATATATTTGAACCAACACCATAAGAAGCAATGGTTTGAGTGCCAAAACTAGCCACTAAAAAAGACATGATAATCAAACCAAATGCACGCGCTGACAACTCCACAGAGCCTGGTGCACCTAAATAAAACGCTTGTTTGATATAACTGTAATCAGGAATGAAACTTGATAATTTTAGCTTAATACCATGGCGACCACGCATAAAAATAACAATGCCAGCAATGGCTGCCAAACTTTGTGTCACCAATGTAGCCAGCGCTGCCCCCATCACCCCAAGACCTGTAAAGCTGCCATAACCAAAAATAAATAATGGATCGAGTACAAAGTTTAGCAACACGGTTACGGAAACAATGATCAATGGCACCTTGGTTTGGCCAATACCCCGCATTAAGGCTTGAAACATGGCATAAATAAATACAAATACCACCCCCACAAATGACACATGCATAAATTTTAAAGCATCGTTATAAACGGCATCTTCAACACCCAGTAAATGTAAAAAGTAAGGCGATAGCAAATAACCGATAACTCCTAAAAAAATGGCCGTCACAGTCACCATTAACACTGTTTGTGCGGCCACATGGTTTACTTTATCTTGTTGGCCAGCCCCCATATATTGCGCTGACAAAATAGCCCCCGCCATCGCAAGTCCAGAGCCAATCGCAATCACTAAAAAAGTCACCGGCATACTGACTGACACCGCTGCAACTTGTGCCGCCCCTAAGCGACCAACCCAAAACGCATCGGTTAATTGATAGGCAGATTGTAAAATGTTGATAAGAATAATAGGAACTGCAAGTTTTAACAGTGCTTTGCTAATAGAGCCAGACAGAAAAAGATGGTTGGTTTCGTTCATTGTATACCCTTGCTTTAAGCAGCAATTATAACTTATTTTCCTGACCTATTGATGAATAGCAATAAAAAAGAGTGCACTGTCAATCGATTTTAAACGTCAATTAAGTAAACCTTAATCTAAATCAAACAAACGCTGCGCCGTTTTATACCCTGTTATAAAGCTTGATCTAGAACAGTTTTATATTTTTTTTTTGGCTGATAATAGCGTCAATTCAAAAAAGTAGTTCTCGGAGAACAGCATGAAAAAACAACTTAGCGCAGCGTTACTCACCTCACTTTTAATCGCGTCTCCTTTCGCCAGTGCAAACTTAAGCGTTAATGTCGGTGCTATTAATGTTAACCCTGACAATAGCAGCTCAGCGATCAATGAAGATCCAAGTTTAGGCTTAAAAGGTAGCTCGGATACACAACTAGGTATTACAGTTGACTATGCATTTAACGATCAGTGGGTTCTAGAATTGGTTGCTGCAACACCCTTTTCTCATGAAGTTAATGGCGCAGGTGGTTTAGCTGGCAATAAAATAGCAGATATTAAGCAATTACCGCCGTCACTAATCGCTCAGTATCACTTTTTAGAAAGCACTTCAGCATTTCGTCCGTTCGTTGGTGTGGGTATTAACTACACAGTGTTTTTTGATGAGCAACCTTCAGCTGCACTAAAAACAGTACTGGGTACCGATAACGTTGAAGTCAAGCTTGATAATTCATTTGGTTTTGTAGCCCAAGCAGGCTTCAATTACATGCTAGATCAAAACTGGGGCGTACACGCAATGGTATCAATCATGGATATTGAAACCGATGCAACTGTGTATGCCGGTGGCAAGCAAGCCCTCACTTCAACAGTAAAAATTGACCCTGTAGTTGCCATGTTAGGGGTTAAATACGCTTTTTAAACATACTCTAAAAAGGCCTGATGGCCTTTTTATCTGTGTGTGTAAAATCAGCTGGGAAGATTTGTTATTTTTTTCTGCTCTAACATTTCTTTCCAGTGCATAATTTCCGCTGGTAATATAGGCACAACACCGTCGAAGTTTACCGCCTCTAGCATTTCTTCTACACTGACGACACCTCGCTTGCGCTTAAACACACCTCTTACATAGGCGATCGCATGCAAGCCACGCTCGGAATGAAATTTTTGCTCAATATAAAAATACTTATGATCCCAACCCACTAAGCGCGTGCTAATGGTATAGCGTTGCATTGGCTTAATATCACGAATATAAGTAATGGCTGTGGCGTTAACGATAGGAAACCAACGTTTTTTCATAATCGTTTCAAGCAAGCCAACTCGCTCAGTCATCCAAGTGCGAGCTAAATCCATCATTGCTAAATAACGAGAGTTAGTAAGATGTAAATTGATATCACAATCACTTGGCAGCGCTTTGTAATCTATATCCACAGTGTCTAACAATGATTGATAATCACGGTTACGTTTGATTTTAAAAAATAATAATAAAAGACGAAAATATAAGTTCACAATAAAGGTCTTACCAGTTAACAATTTTGTGAGTGTAGCATAGCGTATTGCATTGGAGAATATTCTGCTCTACTCTGAAATTCTCTGATTATAAATAATAGTAGAAAAATGATGAAAAAATCAGTTTCTTATTTAAGTGTGGTATTAGCATTGATGAGTACCAGCGCGATGGCCGACTTTAACTATCCAGGCGAAGGAAACGTACGTTATCCAACTGGGGTTGAAAAGCCGTTTCTATTTGGGTTTGCTTGGCAGCAACAAAATAGCAAGTTTACTATAGGTAAAAAAAGCTATGATATGCAATTACCTGAATCCTATTCCATTGCTATTACTTTAGCAAAAGACGAGCAACAAGTGTGGGTGCAAGAATTTAATAATGGCTTTATTGAAGGATTCAGCTGGGAAATTGGCGAACACACAATCAAACTTGAAAAACGTCAATATAAAGGCGCGGTAAAAGGGGATTATGTTATCAGTTTAGATAACAAAGATTACTTTTTTGCCCGTAATAACATCAGTATCTTAATTAAGTTCACCGCTGAGGGTATCGATACTGTCGCTATTGACGGTGTAACCAAAGATATGGGTACTAAGCAATAGTACCCAACACTGTTGATTTGAGTCAGTTTACACTTTTACCGTTTTACGATTAATGCCGTAATCACGTAGCTTATTTGCAACTGCGGTATGACTTAACCCTAAACGCTTAGCCAACTGTCTCGAACTTGGGTAAGCAGGGTACAACTTACGTAATAATGTAGCCTCAAAACGCTTTACAGCTTGATCGAGCGAGCCCTCAAAATCAGACTCCAAGTACCCTAAATCATGGGTAAATGTAGGTAATTGTAAATGCTCAACACGCAGCTCGTTATCATCTAATAACGAGACCGCACGGTATATCGCATTTTCTAATTGGCGGACATTGCCCGGCCAAGGATAATCTTGTAAAAACGACAAACATTCTGCAGATAGTTCCGGAATTGCATGACCATTTTGCTGCGCATATTTTTGAATAAAATGTTCTGCAAGTGGCCCTACATCAGCTTTACGATCACGTAATGGAGCAATTTCTAAAGTCAGTACATTGATCCGATAATATAAATCTTCTCTAAACGTACCCTCTTGTACCATCGCGGGTAAATCTTTTTGCGTGGCGGCGATAATGCGTACATTTACTTTTACTTCGTTCTCATCGCCAACTTTGCGAAATGTCCCATCTTGTAAAAAGCGCAGTAACTTAGTTTGAAGTTGGGTAGACATTTCACCCACTTCATCTAAAAATACCGTGCCACCATCCGCTTGCTCTAATACGCCGCGTTTTGGCGCTGCATTTTCTTCATAACCGGCATAACCAAATAATTCAGACTCAGCAACATCATCAGGCAGTGAAGCGCACGATAAAGCGATAAAAGGTTTCACAGAACGATTAGATGCATAGTGACAAGCGCGTGCCAGTAACTCTTTGCCGGTACCGGTTTCACCAGTGATAAGTATCGGAGCTTCAAGTTGCGCCATTTTACGCGCTTCACGAACCACACGACGCATCGCAGTGCTAAAGTTGTGAATAGTTGCAAAGCTTTCTTGACCATAACGACGAAACGCACTTACCTGCTGACCTAAACGGCTTTGTGATTTGATGTTGATCACCGCACCGGCTAATACATCACCTTCGTTGCCTTGTGGTACTGCGATTGGCAAGATATCCGCGATAAAATCTTCACCAGCCACCTCAACCCGGGTTGTTTGTCCCAGTACTTCTTTGCCTTCTAACCAACGGGTAAAGTTAAAGCCTTTCAATAGATTATTAATATTTGAACCAATAACTTCTTTTTCAGTTAACTGTAAGTCTTTACATGCAGCATCGTTGCAAAGCCTTACCCAACCTTTGGCATCAATTGAGATCACACCATCTGGTAGCGCACGCAACAATGTGTTGAGCTCATTATGCTCACGCTCAGAAGGTAAAAAAGCGGTGGTACGTACATCCTGCACACCATCAATTAATCGAATTGAGGGCATGATTTTTTGAAACTGCTCAAATTCAATCGGTGGAAAACTCACATACATACGACAGTTAATTGAATCAACTTCAATACCTTTTAAATCAACGCGATAGTTGACTAAAATATTGAGTATTTCTTGAGCAATACCGATGCGGTCTGCACAATGGATATCTAAACGCATTTCACCCTCAAAAAGAGAAAACCTACTATGTCGCAAATAATACGCTAACTACCCATCGCTGGGTAGTCTATTGTAAAGATTTTTGGACAAATGATACTAACCATTATTGCAAAGACTTTTTATGGCAACTGACTATAATTTAGCATGAATGATATTAGAAAAATTCAAATACTTGGCTAATATCATTTCCACAAAAAATCCGTATAATGAAAACATATTAAAAAATGTAACTACAGTGATAACGAGGCTTGTTTGAAAATTAAAAAATATAAACTCTTTTCTATTCTCTGCTTAGCCCTAATTATCGCTGGCTGTAAGGTTGAAGACCCCTATGATACAGGCGAAACACAAGCCCAAAAGAGCGATGCACAACTGCGCGATGATTATTTAAAAAAAACGTTTAATGGTGTAATCACAATAACCGATCAGCAAGCTAATAGTGTGGCTGGCATCATGGTTGAGTTTGCAGGACAGCAGTATCAAACAAATGCCAGTGGGCAAATTAATTACTCAGGTATTACAACAGGTAACCATCGGTTAATGATCGCTGATGAAAGTTACTTCCCTGCTGTCGCTACAGTCAAAATTACTGCTGATAACGCTCAGCAACAGCTGACCCTAACAGCTAAGAGTAGTAACTCGGTTAGCCTGCTATTTGCTGGCGATACTATGTTTGCACGACGCTTTTTAGATCCCTCTTTGGCAACTATGACGGCTGCGATCCCTGATGTCGCAGGGGCACTTATTCGTCCAGCAACAGCCAGTGAAAATGCTCAAGCATTAACACATTTTGTCGCACCATTTTTTCAAGCTGCTGATTTTTCATCAGTAAACTTAGAGACACCGATAACAAGTAGTCCTGAAGCAGCACATCCAACAAAAGAGTTTAGCTTTTTTTCATTACCTGAGACGCTAGATGGGATCAAAGCCATTGGTATTGATTACGTCGCACTAGGAAATAATCATGTGTATGACTTTTTAGAAGATGGCCTCAATGATACTTTGCTTGAAGTAGATAGCGCTGGCCTTGCTCACAGTGGCGCAGGGAAAAACATAGCCAGTGCTTACCAAGCAAAGTTCATGGATGTGGGAACACTCACGTTAGGACTTTTTTCAGCGACCTCCATTACAGGTAAAGAACATGCAATTACCTATGTTACCGATGCCACAAAAGGCGGTGCCGCAGATTTAACAGAAACAGAATTAGTCTCCAACTATCTTAATGATGCAGTGCAAAATAGTGATTATGTAATTGCCCAAATGCATGGTGGTGATGAATACACTTATCAACCCAGCGGTTACATTAAAGGCAGGTTTAATTCTTTATCCAAACAACAAACCAATTTATTAGTTGCTCATCATCCGCATATTGCCCAAGGCTTTGCAGTTTTTAATGGCGTACCTGCCATTTTAGGCTTAGGCAATTTTGTGTTTGACCAAGACCGCTTAGAAACGCTGCTTGGTGTTGCGGTGTTAGTAAATGTAGACAAAGATGCATCTCCTATGACGAAGCGCGCTTTTGCTTACCCTATTTATGTTGAAGGGTATCAGCCTAAATTTACCAATGGTTTTTTGAGTGATTATTTATTACGACGTCTGGCTGAGTTTTCTGATAATAACATTACCTTGATCCCACGAGATGGTTATGCCGATGTATTTTTCACCGCAGATCAAGCGACTGTTTCTCAGCACACGGAAACAGTTACAGTTACCCCAAATCAAAGCATTCTAGATTTACGCAACTTTGCTCCATCAACAAAAGCATTTTTATCTAAACTTGAAATCATTGACGGATCGCCAAGTGATGTCACTTTAGGGCGCGATTTAATGATTTTCGGTGACTTTGAAGATTGGGATAACGATGATGAACAACTAGAAGTTGCTCGTTGGGATCACACCGGCGACAGCGTAACGCCTTGCTTAAGTGGTGCTCGTTCAGGCGCGCAAGGCTTATGCTCTGCTCGCACCCAGTTTGATAACACGCCATCGCTGCTCCCATTTAGACAAACCATTCGTGCAATGGAATTACCTAATGATGATGGCTCAATTGATGTCTTCAAGGAGTTTAGTTTGTTTGGTTACAGTAAAGCTGAAAACGCCGGAAAACTAGACGCAAAAATAGTTTATACCACCGCTGAGGATGGCCTTGAATTTTCTACTCAATTGGTCGATATTGAACCGGCTGGTAACCATGACTGGCAAGCCTTAAACTATGACTTTTCACTGCCTTCTGACGACTTAACACTTGGCCCAGAACAGTTACCACCGCGCGGTATTAAAGTTACCTTGCGTCACTTTGCGCCAAATAGTGGCGAAGCAAGCTTAGCGTTGGATGATATGGCAATGATTTCATGGCAACAAAAAGTAAACTTCACTGATACGATGTGGCGCACGGATAAAATCCATGGATTTGACTTTTTACGTTTAAATGCAACGTCTTCTGTTACGTTTAAACTAACGTATAGCACCTTTAATTAATCTCTATTCTATTTTGGAGCTAATCGTGGCTTTTAAACAACAGTTTTTTTTACTTAAACGCCAGCGTTCTTTTTGGCTTACTATTTGCCTGTTTATCATTGTGGTGATCTCAAATTCATTATCACTGTTTAATTCATCAAATGCCTTTTTCTATAGCCGTTTAGCAAATCTTACACAAAGCCAGCAAAGCAATGTTGTGATCATTGAAAGTGAGCATTTAAGTCGCGAACATAATGAACTAGTACAACAACTATTAAGCTATCAACCAAAAGCAGTATTGGTTTTTGCTAATGAACAACTAACAGTAAATAAAACCTTGACGGACATGGCACAAAACACTGTTTTTTACCCACACCCTAAAAATGACTACTGCCTACCACATATAAACGATTGGTCTGGCTACAATGTTGAATTAGCCGCTATGGCTGACAGCTCATGTCTGGCAATTTGGCCGACACTGTTTAACGACCTTGATAGTAGCAAAAGTGTATTGCTTAACTTCGCTTTAGCCCCTTCTGCACTGCCAAAGTTTTCAGCTGAACGGCTGATGACAATGGACATTATGGCCAGCCAGTTACAAAACAAAATCATTATTCTCGGTCAACATAATGCTGGTTTAGGGGTAAAACTTAATGCGCCTAAATTAACCCAGACATCAAACTATTTATTACTTACTGCTTATATTGCCGATACACTTGATAAGCAAAGCAGCATATCGCTACTGACACTATGGCAAAGCACCCTACTGCTGCTTAGTATTTCTTTACTACTGCTGTTCGCTTTTCAAAAATTATCAATTAGTTACAGTATCGTAATTGCAGTGCTAACAAGTATATGTTGGTTTGGCTTAGGGTATTTTATTTTAGTGTTTCAGCATTTATTTTTACCCGTTGGCCAGATGACCATTTTTACCTTTATTACACTAGTGTGGGTAATATTGGTTAGAAAACTCAACGAAGACAGGGAGCTCACTAGCCTAATTGGGAATATTCAACAGAAAATGGCTGGGCGCTATTTACCAAAGTCATTTATTTCTCAAAGCTCGCCTTGGGATGCGATTATTCGCTTGGTAACTCAACAACTTGCTTTGAATAAATCGATATTTTTAGCGCGTAAAGAAGGCGATCACCGACTAACCGAAATAAGAGCCGTCAATTGCCACCTTAGTGATATTAAAGAAATGCGCCGCGATTATAAGCGCGCGCCATATTCAGATGCTTTAAAAGAATTTGGTGTTGTGCCAATTTTGCGCCCATTTTTTAATGAGCTAAGTGACGGTGAGCTGCAATATATCGTGCCATTTATCTATGCCGGTGATGTGCGTGGTTTTTGGGCAATGACAGTAATGCCTGATGCACAATTTAACAAACAAGCATTTGAGCGCAATGTAAATGCCTTTGCCGGACAAGTGGGTGAATTACTGTTCCATTATCGAATTATTGAATCACAAAATAATGCTAATGATAGCGCCCTATCTCAACTACTCACTTTGAAATTACAAGAACCGCTCAGCCAGCAAGTGAAAACGTCGATAGCGGAAATGGAACAAAAGCTAACGACCTTAGAGCATGTGTTTAATAATGTTCGCTCTGCGACTGTATTATTTAATTTATTTGGTCAAGTGGTGCAAATAAACAAATCGTTAGAAAAACTAGCTGCGCAGCATCAATTCTCTATTTTTGATATGACAGCATTGGATTTGCTCTGCTTAGTTACTGATTTAGATACTGAAACCGCGAAAGGTAAATTACGCTTTATCACCTTACAAAAAGGCGATATTTATCTTCAAGCTAAGCTTGATGAAAATACCTATATACTCAATGTTCGAGCAATGGATGCAAGTCATCTACAAAATGCATCTGGCGAGCCATTTCAGGTTTCAGGTATTTTATTTGAGTTTATTGATATTGCGTTTTTTATTGAGCAAATGCCCAACAGCAAACAACTGTGTGATTCATTATGCAAACAACAGCAATTTTACGCTCAAAACTTGATGGAGCCATCAACTAGTGGGTGATTTTATTTTACAATTGTTTCCAGCAGGTGGTGGCTTAGGTCAATCGGTGATCACCACTGTATGGATAGGCATTACTGTTGTTTGTTTGTTAAATTTACGATTTGGTTTTCCGCTTACTGGGCTTGTTGTGCCTGGTTATTTAGTGCCACTACTTATTGTTAGCCCAACCTCAGCCGCCGTTATCTTAATTGAAGCGGTAGTAGTGTATGGCTTAATGCTCTTTAGCGCTAAGTACGTAATGCAAAGATTTGGCTACGCCGAGATGTTTGGTCGTGACCGCTTTTTTGCCATTATCTTGATCAGTATTTTAGTGCGTGTAGTCATGGATACTTTGTTTTGGCCATTGATTGCTAACGTGCTCAGCGGTTGGGATATAACCTTTGATTATTCATCACAGCTTTATTCCCTGGGGTTAGTTATTATCGCCCTCACTGCCAACGTGATGTGGAATGGTGGCTTTAAGTACGGCATGAAAGTTACCATTGTTCAGCTACTAATTACTTTCTTATTAGTTCGTTTTGCACTCATGCCAATGACTAACTTTAGCATCGCCAATTTAGCAATTATGTATGAAGCGGTTGCCGCATCAATTATAGCGGCACCAAAAG
The DNA here is from genome assembly GCF_052850545.1 of Pseudoalteromonas sp. 1181_04. NCBI lineage: Bacteria > Pseudomonadati > Pseudomonadota > Gammaproteobacteria > Alteromonadales > Pseudoalteromonadaceae > Pseudoalteromonas > Pseudoalteromonas sp. 1181_04. The sequence continues at coordinate 198,458 of NZ_VXCS01000001.1, read as the reverse complement.
CCTATATTATTTTGGTGATCACTGCGTTTATTGCGTCGCGTGCCAATATTAAATATGGCTGGGAATTTAATGGCATTATGCTACCCGCATTATTGGCGCTGCAGCTTATGCAGCCAACTAAATTGCTCACATCCTTTGCAGAAACAGCCATTATACTGATCATTGGTGCTTCGCTATTAAACTTTACGCGGTTACGTAATGCCAATATTGAAGGTGCAAGATTATTGCTATTTTTCTTCAATATCGGTTTTATCTATAAGTTATTTTTAAATTATTTTGTGGTGCACTACTACCCTGAAATAAAAGTTACCGATACCTTTGCTTTTGGTTATATGCTGTCTACGCTTTTAGCATTAAAAATATATCAAAAAAGCGCACTAGGCTTAGTGATCCGAGCCACCTTTCAAACTTCAATCCTAGGCGGTGCGTTAGCCATTGTGATCGGCTTTATTATCATGTTTATCCCTTCTTTATTTGTTACAACTGACATTAAAGAATTGCAAAGCACAAACAAAGTCAGCGCTCTTGGTCAACAGATCAGTGAATATAAAAGCTACCTTTATACGAGCAATAAAGGACAACTAGACATCAGCAGTTATCAAGCTAGTCAGGACAAAAATAACTTTAAACAAGCGATTTATGAAATTAATAAAGCCCCTAATTCAATAGAAAACTTACTGCTGAATAAACAGCGCTTAGCTAAACTTGATTTTCAATTGCAATTTGATGATAGTTATATTTACATTCGCGATGCTAGAAAAACCTCGCAACGCGGGTTATTTGTTATTTCTCGAAAACCAAGCGCAGATTTCATAGTCACGGTACCATTTCCCACTTCAGAAAGTTTAGCGAGCGACTCTGCGGGGCTTATATTTTCACACTTTGACAGTCGTGCCTTAGTATTTGGTACCAGTGCTACACCAACGACGGAATTAACTCATAATAATAAACAAAGTCCTTATTATTTAGCATTTATTGAAGCGCTGGGGCTTGAGCAACTATTTCAAGTACGGGAAGTTAACAATCGCACAAATCGTTTGTTAATCAAAACCCCTGTCGGCGCAACAAGTCAGTATTGGATTTACAATCAGTTACCAAGCTCACTCAGCCAACGTTTGATCCAACAGCTATTAGGACATCAAGAGACTTTTTTTGGTCAAGCAACCAATAGCTCTTTACCTGCAGCAAATTTTAATGGCCAGCTGTTTGAAGTGTTTTTAAATAGTGATAACTACACTACGTTATTAGCTAACATATCTCGTGATGAAAGTAATAACGAGGACAACGCAATTAGCTATGCAACGCAGAGCCTGAATGAAGTGATTGAGCTATTTGCTGACAACATTACCGCTAAAGGCAGTGGCGCTTATAAACCATTAACGGCAAATCAAGCCGCCTTGTGGGAATTTGAAATATTACACCCTCTATACCGTTTAAAAACTAAGCTGACGGATCAAGATGTAGATGAGAATATAATCAATCAACTAAATCAAATTAATGCCACAGCCAGACTAATGGGCTATCAGCTAACATTACTCAATAACGCGCAAGGTCGCTTTTTACTTATCGCCCCTTTCGTTGATGGGGCTGCAATAGCCTATGGTCAAGGTTTCTATGTCATCAATCTGACATCAAGTACCCAACTTAATATTGAAGTACCGCGACCATTATTTGAAAGTAATACCTTAAAGTTTGCCACTGAACTATTTGTAAATAGCCGGGCAGAGCATTTACTGATCGCCGGTGCCCATCCTTATGCGCATCCACAAGCGAATGTATTATTACCCAATAACGTTGATTCATTATTTAATGTGGTTCATCAAAGCTATTTACGGTTTGCACAAAATAATGCCATTTTAAACTTACAAATTCGTAGTCACAGTGCACCATCATGGATCAGACCCACCGCCCTAGCTTTTGAATATACGCAATCAAATAACGCCCACCAGCATCTTTTACAAACACTTAATCACAGTTTGCAAGATTTGGCTGTTGATTACCAAGTTGTGCAAGGCCAAACCGCGACAAGAGGTTTAGAGCTTGGTACGTCGCCGCAATCTGGCTATCAAATATTTGCTCCCCACAGCGAACTAGCAACCCTGTGGCTTGCATCTGATTTTAAACAGCAATTTTCTGTTAACCAGCAAAGTCTTTTACAACGCTTGCTCGCGATTTCAGCGCAACCAACAATTAAAGTAATGAATATAACCACATTATCGCCTGCCAATTGGCAAGCTGTAAGTTCACAGCAGCAAAGTCATTTTTTAAAAACGATTGAGCATTATGCCAGCACGCAACGCTTGACGGCACTGGCACAACTATGTAAACCATTCGCTAACTGTGAATTACAAACAATTGAATTTGAAGGCCGCCAAGAGTATGCCCTCGCGATCAGACAAAAAGGTAAGCTGTTGGCAATTTTTAATCCGATAACAAACCGTCTCACTGACCAAAACCGTTTTAACACTATGATGATTGAGGGATCGTATGCAATTTATTAAACGACTCTTAAAAATACTCATATTGCTCCTAATACTTACTGGGCTTAGTTTTGCGCTGTTTAGTTTTTATCTGTGGATACAGTCAGCTGAACCTATAACTAGCCGTTCGGATGAAGAGACACGCTCTAACGTTCAATGGCTAAGCACTGAAAAACCATTGATTTTTTCGTTTTCTAGCACTAGAACACACTCGATCCGAGTATTATCAAATGCGATATTTTCTGAACCACAGGATTTAGATAAACCGATAAACTATGCCATTGAATACGCATTCTTAAATGAAAAACAACAAGTAATTAGTAGTCATGTCTATCACCATGCGTCAAAACTAACACCTCCCGACAATGAGCAACAAATAAAGCAAATTATTGAAAATCGGCAAGCTTTACAGGTCTCATCTGGGCAATCTTTTTATATCAGCCCAGAACAATTAAAGAACGTTACCAGCGTATCATTAAAGTTAATTAGCGAAGATAGCCAAGTTATGGGAGTTGTAGTGCGAGTCCATGCTAAAACACATAACGATAATGATGATAAATACAGCGCGTGGCTCAAGTTACCATTAGAGCGAAGAGAGCGAAGCAGCGCATATCACAGTATTGGGGTTAATGCGTTATCAACCACAGAAATAAACAATGCAGTTACCTATTCATGGCTAAAACTTGCTCCACAAGGTATTCCTGGGATCGACTTTAAAGCCGACATTTTATATGAAACGCTGCCCTACAATGTTGTTACTTATGACTTTGCGCAGCAACAACTTAATTTAAATGACTATTACACCGATGCGACACTGTGTGCGAGCATTGAACTAAAACAGCCAGATTCGCTTATTTTCAGTCTGGACAAATCAGCTGAAATCAATTTAACTTGGTATGATTTAAGTCAGTTTATTGCACCACATACTGTGCTTTATCGCGCAAATACAGCGCAGCCACTGAGCTTTATTACCGAGCCATTAGATATTGGTTTAGTAACTATATGCAGCACCGAGCCACTGTTAAGTAATTGGTCTTTTAGCTCACTACAACCGTTAACGACCGCACAAGATGGTTACTATCAAATAAGTAACTTATTAAATGCTCGCTTCACACTTGAAGGAAGTAGCGATATTAACATCGATCTCAGATCATCTAGTCGAGGTCATGCTACTGTGATTGTTTATGATCAAAATAATCAGCCAATTGATACCTTTACTATTTCTTATGACGATGAATTATCTGAATTTGATCGAGTTATTCTAGATTCCACACAACGAGAAAAAATCCCTAAAGCAAATAGCTTTTATTTACGTCTTAACGAACGTGCAGCGGCATTGGTAATTACAACTGAGCAACCGACTCTTGTACGTGTCAAATCACGTAATAGCCAGTTTAACTATCAACGTACGGTATGCCATACGAAATGTATTGAAGATCCAAACTTTCATGATATTGCCGCTTGGTATGAGCAACAAGCTGATAACCATTACGACTTTACTGAACAAGATAGTTACGTCAATATCCGAGTTTTCCAAGAGCCACCAGAGATCCTAATTAAAGACAGTTTCTATCAATCAAGAGAGCTGTTTAAACAATTACCGATCTCTAATGTCGCATTGGTCAATAGCCCAACAAAATATTTTACCCCAGTTACTGAGCCCAGCCCTTATAACTTTGCACCATTGCAAAATAAGCATCTGCTGCAAGCGGCGACTAATGCGCCAAGTACAGATCCAGGCAGTGTGGTTTATCAACTAAACAACAAAACAGCCAGAGAAGTAAATTTAGTAGACACTGACTTTGAACAACTGGCAAGTATTGAAAAAAATGCCCAACAAATTTATCAAAACTGGCAAGGGCAACGCCCGTGGCTTAAACAACGGTTGTATAAACTTACGGCAAATACACCACTAAAATTAGCATATCCAACGCAACGCCCGTACAGTGTGGTATTAAAAGCGTACAGCCATTATGCTGAGCAGAGCATTATCCTCGATATTGCTCAACGTGCTAAATACCAAAGTGGCTTAACCCATGATTATAGTATTGCAAACAAGCGCTATGGACTTCAGCCGAGCCGCTTAAGTGATGCCTTTTTGATCCATCCAAAAGACAGTCAACTATTTGCTTACCCGGCAATTACTCAACAGCTCAATGCTGATGTTCGTGCGCTCAACAGTTTAACCATTACAAGCAATAAAACCGTCTGGATCGCAGTATTAGAAGAGTACGCTAACGAAGAAGTAAAAATAAGGTGGTGGAATGATGATGCAAGCTAAACGCTTACTTGCGATAATATTACTGTTATTAACTAGCGCAAGTTACGCTAGTTCGTCATCACAAAATGGTGCCTATGCGGTTACAAAAGCCCAACTAGCGCAATGGCTGAGCACGCAAACAAACTTGGCGCAAGGCAACGAACTAACATCAGCGTTAACTTTAGTAACGAAAGATGAACACGTTATAGCAGGAGAAATAAAATACCAGTCGAGTGGCAGTCAGTGTATTGCCTATGCTCCGCACCGCTATTTTGACAAACACAGCTACCCTATTGCGATGGCTCTATTTACTGAATGCCAGGTTTTCTTAGCCAATACCATACATCGCAATACACTTGCAGCTGATGGACAAAAAAGTGATCTAGGTAAATACCACTACAGTGTTACCAATGCGTTTATTCAAAGCTACGCCAACACAGTCGATCAGTTCGTTATTTATCAGATACACGGCTTTGATCCAAAAAAACGACACACTAAAAAAGCACGCAATAGTGATGTAATAATCAGTCATGGTGCCAAGCCAGCTACAGCTAAATTACAGCAAATAAGCCAGTGTTTAACTGACAAATTACAACTTGCCAGTTATGTATATCCGTTAGAAGTTACAGAGCTTGGCGGCACAAAAAATATTTTAAATAAAATTCTGCCAAGCAATGGCGAATTTTTCCATATTGAATTAAGTGATATATTACGCGCGCAACTTGTTCAACAGCCTACTTTGATGAGTCAATTTAAAATATGCATTACGCTATAACTGCTATTATTTTCAGCCTATTGCTTACTTTGAGCCCACACGGCTTAGCCAGTAATGACAATATTTTGAGTTCGCCTATGTGGCTAAATGTGACACCTAACGTGCATTTAGATAAATCTCAGCAAGCGATGTATTTTGAAGCTAAACAAAGTCGTTATCTTTGGCTGGCAAAAGGTCAATGGCTGGAGCTGGATAGTACAACATTTAATTCGTTTATTTACAGCTCGGGGACCAGTCACCTTGCCCAGCAGAGACTCAATGTGAGTCGCGATTTTATCTGTGAACAAGCCAAGTGTCAGTTACCGATTGCATCATATAACCGCATTTTAAAAATCACCAATCACCTTGATGAAGGTGTAACCTTAACGGCAATGGTCGGTGAAACAAACCGTCACCGTGATAGCTTCCGTCGCGCCGTAAAGCTACCACGAGCGGTAACTCGTTTACAATATGGTCAAAATATTGAGCATTATTATCACTTTAAAGCGGGCGAAAAAGTAAAACTGTACTTTCAACACGCTAAAAAATTAAAACTAACTGTGCGCAAAGATTTACTAAATAAAGATATTAACGGCAAAGTCTATACCTATGTAAATGAGCAACCGATCAGTGTGCTCGGTGTTATTGCCAGTCGCGCCAGCGAGTATAGTGACCAACACATTGGTTTGGCCAATACCGATTACTTAGCAATAGATAAAGGTGAATATCTAACTATACGTAGTGAAACAGACGCTTATATTAAACTTGAGCAAAATCACAGAGCAATTTTTGATGATCAAGCAATGGATAAGCAACAAGAACGTTTGTTTCAACCATATTGGGTTAATAATTTAGACAACACGCTGCGTGCTATCTACTCTCAACACGACTTATCACAGCTAAACAATTCACCTTATCAAAGTGGTGAATTACTTTCGCAACGTCGTTATCAAGATTTACTTAGCACAATTTCATCTCGCGATTTTCTTGTTCCGAAGTCGCAGGATAAAGCGTACTTTAATAGTCAATTTAAGCAGTTTGATAGCTTTAGCGGACTGCGGATGGTTGATGATACTGGCTACCCTGTACTATCAGAGCACTATGCGCAAATACATCAATTAGGCCAGCAACAGCATCAATTTTCTCTAAACAATAAACAGCGCGTGAGAACGACGATAACACTGCATGCGCGCAGCAGTGTCGATAGCCAATTGTTAGTTCGCAGTGGTAACTTAAAATGGCATTTAACCTTGCTAAAAAGCGAAAATTTTGCCGCTTTTGAGTTAAACGTGCCTTTAACAACAACTCAATTAAGCATTCAGAATCTTCAGCAACAGCGCCAACCAATTGAATACGTAATGCAAAGTGATCAATTACTAGATTTACCAAATAATGAATTGCTCTATGCACAAGCAGGTACGCTAAAAGAAAAAAGTAATCTTATTCATAACTTATTGGCCCAGCAAATTAGCCAAATCGGTGATGAGTTTACTGCCGCACTGCTCCCTTATAAACCACTGAAAACAAAAACTGCGGCAATAACTTCCACTGATACTATGCATTGGCAACATCAACTCGGTGAAGCTGAGTATTTAATGGCAGAGCATCCACTTCAGGCACTGCAATTAATTAAAAAATTAGTCAACGTGCCCAATACAGATATTGCAATTAAAGCGTGGCAATTGCGTCTCACTATTTTGATGGCGCAAGGGCGCGACGCTTTAGCCAAAAGCTACCTTGAAGGGCTCTACAAAAGCAGCCAAGAAGTGGCTATCAAATCCTATGCTGGCAATCAGTTGATACAACAATATCAAGCATTAGAGCAAGACTATAAACTGCAAGGTTTATGTGCCAATGCTTTAGATTTATTAGCGCCATGTAGGAACATTTTGATTGCGCTTGCAATCAAACAACAAAAAAACTTACTCGCATTGTGGTTAAGTCATGACTTACCTAATCAAGCGGCATTGCAAACAAGCTTTGCAAAATTAAATTGGCGCGATTACAGCGAAGCAGATATTCAACAGCCCAGCTACGAACTTGATTACCCAGGCACGCAAACGCTTGCCAGCCCAACGGGGTTAATACAAGCACTGGTGGTTAATAAAAGCCAAGCGGTAACATTCAAAGCGCAAAGCCAACCACTCACAATTGCCCTAAGAGCGCGCAGTACCAGTGTTCAAAATGGTCAATATAAAATGAGCTGGTTGTTTGCACAACAGACATCGCAATCATCAAAATCAGCGCAACACACTGTACTGCCAATTTTTTCTGATATTAACTCGCAAACCCTATTACGCAATGATGCTCAACCGCTGTCGATCTCCAGTGACGCGTTGATCACATTACAAGCTGGTGAGTCAGTTCGCTTATATAGTGATCAACAAACATTTATTTCCTATAAAATACTCTCGCAGCCATTGACGACAACGTATAATTATCAAAATATGGCAACCCGCTATTTTTGGCAAACACCATTTATGGCGTTGCTATATGACACCGATATCAACATGCAGACGTTATTGAATAATACCTTATTTAAGTTAGCGGATAAAACGCTAACCACCAATGAGTACACGCAAGTTTTAGCGAAAGTAAATGCCCTGAGCTTACCTCCACAACTCGCGCAGTTATTTTCACGTATACAAAGTTATGGCCAGTGGGTTCCTCTACAAGACTATACTGACTTTGCTGGCACGCAACTCATTGCTGTGGATTCTCAAGATGAGAGTAGCTATAGCGACCAATTACTGCGTACCAGTAGCCAAGGCGGTTTTACGCAAGGATTAGTCTTACGCCCACATCATGATTTACATATTGACTTGAGCCAAACCCGCTCAGAACAAATTCGTTTAAACTTTCATTTTTCGGTCGCAGAGTTATCTGCAGCGGCTGACTTATCCCAAGGGAATGTCGCGAACGTTGCAATAAAATTAGCCACATCGGAAAAAGTTTGGTCAATACAACCTGATAAACCAACTGCATTTGGTTTTAATAAAACTGAGCTAACCGATAATGTGCTCTCGTTGCAATGGCTTAATCCTTATTTATCACAAATGATGACAATCAGCGCACAAGAGTACCGTAATGGTCGCTGGTATGACTTACCGCTTAGCAATAACTTGTTATTTTACACTGTTCTGCCAGAGCGGCATTTAATCGCACAATTACCAGCCGATCGCTTAGTTAAGCTCGAGCAAATGCTCCCAAGCAGTATTGTTGGTGAATTTGAACAACGCCTTGAACGCAGCTTTTTCCACCCAGCAGGTAAAATAGAAGTCAGCACCGACAGCATCAAGCACGTTCGCTTATATACTTGGCAATTGAGTGAAAGCAATCATAAAATATCTAATTTTGAAGCCGAGCAAAACAGCTTCGCAAACACCGTAATTTACCAACTGCCCGTTGCTCAGCGTGCCCTGCAAACTGAGGTCGCACAGTTTCATCCAGACGACTTAAGCTGGCAAGCATTTATTAATTATGACCGCCGAGGTATTTTTGAATCTAGCGAAAACGTCCCTATTCGTCATAGTATGGATGTTGGCGCTAGGTTTCGATTAAGTGACGATGAGAATTGGTATCGTCTTGATCTTACTTACTCTTTGAGCGAACAAGATAGCGAACTATTTTCGATTGATGGCTATCATTCTTGGCAAGATCATGACAGTCCTTGGTACGTCGACAGCGCCTTGCAAACCACATGGCAACCAAGTCAAGCAGACACTGACAGCCAATATGCATTTAATACCTATGTGCAGATTGGTCAGATCTGGCGCATTGATGAAAGTCATCGTCATCAATGGCAAATAAGTCCATTCTACAGCTACAGCAGTGCTAATATTGAAGACTTTTTATTTGATCCTAAACTCAATTCAGACATTTATAATTTTTATCGCGAAGATCACCCGCATGGTTGGCGAGGCGAATATCAATATCGCTATCAACCGTGGGTTGATAGTTACTTTAATTTTCTCGCCGGCAGCACGTCCAATGCCGATTGGACAAGCCTAGATATTTTGCGTTTTGGCGCATCTTGGCATCAATATTATCAAGGGCAAATCTTCCAAGCCGGATTAACCAGTTACTATAAGTTTGCTGATAAACATCGCCCTAATAGCACATGGCAATACATCACCAGTGTAGGTTGGCGAAAACAGCTGCCATTAGGTAACTTTTCACAAGGGTGGATCAAAGTACGTTGGGACCAAGATTGGTTTAGAAATGACCATAACATCAGTCTCGAGTTTTCGACTGGCAATATAGCTGACACCGGTTTTGGTGTTTTCTCTCACGACGAAATTATTTTTGAGTCACTGCAACTCAATCACTTTTTAGAGCAGAATTAATATGGCAAACACCAAGAAAGTTACTCCCTCTAGCGAATTAAAAGATCGCTTAGAACATCTATTGTTTGCTGATATTGCTAATTTTTGGCTGGACCTTTATCGCCAAAAATACCGTCAACTTGTTGATGAACTAGCGCAGTGGGAATTGCTGCAAAATATGCCCGATGGCGAAGATCAGGATATTTGGCTATTGCGCCAAGCAATTGCTTTTCTACGTCATCGCGTAGAACATAAACAGCAAAGTTTACAAAAGTTGGATGCCGGTTATCTGCTTTTTATTGAAAGACTCAGTCATGCAGAAATCAGCGCCGAACGTGAATTCCATATTTTAGATTACGCTCAGCAACTAGGCGCCACGTCTGAACAATTACGCCAAGATAAACTTGCCTTTAATCGTTGGTTTGACGAAGGTGCTGTGATCAACCGTTACCAAGATATAGTCGCTGATATTGAACAAACTCTTAAATTTTTAATTGGAAAGCTTGGCGACTTAAGTAATCGCTATTTAAAAAAATCTTCAAACGATATAGCAAAAGCGTGGCAAACTCTGGACTTAGAGAGCTTCTTTTTACAATTATTAACCAAGACCGATAATGAACATGTAAGAAATGCGCTATACCGTGCCTTAGCGAATCAAGTACAACTGATGCATAACTATGATGGCGATCCAGAGCTAAGTGCAAATTTAATTGAAACCTTAGTATTAGCATTAGAAGAGGTGAATACACCGCATTTAGCCCGTTTGGATATATTAGAAATTTTGATCCATCAACGGCCAACCTACATTCGTGCATTTATGCAGCAGCTGATCCAACAAACTGATCAGTGCCAACTTAATGCTGAAGAACGGTTATTTATTTTAGCTGCGTTACCAAAAATTTTAACCAGCCAGAACACATTGAGCCACTTATGTGAAAACCTGTTAATGCAGTTAGCCGAACACAGTTATCCACGAGTAAGGCAAAGTGTTATAGAGCAAGCTGGTAATTTTTCTGTCAGTTTTTTACAAAATTTATTAACCGAACGATTAAAAATAGAAACCGTTGATGCCGTGCGCTTTACGTTAGTTAAACAACTAAGTAGCCCTCGTATAGATACCGACAACTTTGCATTCAAACTCTGGTGGCAACTATTAAGTGGTAATGAAAGCTTTGCCATTAAACGTTTAACGTTAGAGCTCACTGCTCGTATGATGCTCAATCAACAATTAGAGACAAACCAACCAAATAGCGTTTTCACAACTTATATCAATTGTTTAAATGAACGATTGCAGAGCGAGCCGGTGCTGGCTATTCGCCGTTTTATCAGCCGTACCAGAGAGCAATTAGTTGCATTTGAGCATCAAAATTTAATGGCTGAGTTAGAGCAAGTATTACCAAACTCTGCAACCCTATCTCAGCTCGATAAAGAATTAGATGAAGAGTTACTTGGTCGCTTACTCAGTCGTAAAGCTCAGCAAAGCGAAGGCTACAATGTTAGTAAAAATAAATTAACATGGCAGATCCGCAGTGGTTATCGTTATGCGTTTAGGTTGTGGCGTTTTATACATGAATGGCGCAACCCAAGCACAGACAAACGCCAAAGCTTTAATCATAGCAAAGCCCGAAAACCATCTGCCTTTATGCATGTGCCTAGTTGCTCTGTAGCGGAGATAAGCACTACCAATGTTCCTGGCGAACCGTTATTTGATACTGATGAATACTCAGCGCGGCCACATTTACCGTTACCTGATTTCTTACTCTCGGTACTGAGCCAAGACAATTTAAAACAGCCAGCAAAGACCTATACGCCAGATGGTATTTTATTAATTACCCCGCCAAAGTCATTATTTCAGCGAATTAGCAGTTATATTTGGCTAAGTATTAATATTGATAGTTTAGATACGCAACGTAAAGGTAACGAAATAGAGCAAAACAATTACCTGACAGCACTCAATAAGCATGGTTTTAGTTTTGAATTTAAAGCCTATGGTGAACAACTCGGTTGTACGTTTGATGTAGAGCCAAATATTAGTAAGCTTTATAATAAGCTAAGTTTTTCTCCACTACTGGTAAATATTTGGCTGAATTTTAAAGAGTATCTTTACTCAATCTATCAAAACAGTATTGGTCAGCTTATCTTTTTTGTAGTTGGTTTTATGGTTTATTTTTGGGGACGTCATATTCGCATAAGCCGACGTATAAAAACCGACCGTCAAGCAATTCCAGTCAGTATTGGTGGTTGGGGCACCCGAGGTAAATCTGGCACTGAACGCTTAAAAGCCGCGCTGTTCAGCAGTCTTGCGTTAAAAGTAATAACGAAAACAACGGGCTGCGAAGCAACCCTTATTTATGCTCGCTCCAATGGTGAACAATTTGAAGTGCCTTTATTCCGCTCATTTGATAAAGCCAGTATTTGGGAACAAAGTGATGTTTTACATTTTGCTAAAAATGTCAAAGCAGATGTCTTTTTATGGGAGTGCATGGGCTTAACACCTCGCTACGTCAAAATACTCAGGCAGTGGATGCAAGATAACTTTTCAACTATTACCAATGCCTATCCTGATCATGAAGATATATTAGGACCAACAGGTATTGATGTGGCTAAAGAAATGGCAAACTTTATCGCCCCCAAAAGTCAGGTTTTTACTAGCGAACAAACCATGTTCCCTATTTTAGATAAAGACGCTACACAAAAAAGCAGTACCTTAATTCAGGCACATTGGGGCGATGGTTATCAAATCACACCCGACATTAGAGCACTTTACCCATATGAAGAGCACCCGGATAATATTGCTTTAGTATGTAAGATGGCAGCCTACATTGGCCTGGAAAAAGACTTTGTATTTAAAGAAACAGCACAGCGTATAGTACCTGACATTGGTGTTTTACAACACTTTAGCCCTGTACCTTTTACACATTTTAGCATGTCATTCGTTAATAGTATGTCAGCCAATGAACGCTTAGCGACCATAGAGAACTGGCGACGCTTAGATTTATTTGGCCTAAGCAAGGATCCAAGTAAACAAACCATCGCCTTGATTAACAACCGAAATGACCGTGTAGCACGTTCAAAAGTGTTTGCCCAGATGCTCGTCGAAGATTTACCGTTTGATAAAATGGTTGTCATTGGTACCAATGTTGATGGCTTTTATAGCTATTACTTGCACGCTTTTGCTGAGCGCTTTGAACGAATAATTAGTAATAATGATTTACAGGAATTAGAATTGTTGTGCTCTCAGCTACACTGCATTAAAGAAGCAGATACAGTTGCCGAAATAATGAATAAAGCACTTGAAGGTAGCTACCAGGCAAAAGAATTTACCGCCTTGAATAATGCAGAGCAATTTACTGATTGGCTCAATGGACAGGCACAAACATTAAGTGAACAGCAGCGGATAAGTTTGCAAGATGTTTTTAATCACTATTTAAGCTATCAACAGATGCGGCCTTTGTTGAGTGATTTAAAAAAGAATCAACATAATTTACAAACAATATTATTGGAATTAGTCAAAAGTAAATGCATATTAATTACTAACTCCAAGGTCACCCCCGATCAATTAACGATCATGCTAACGGCACTTGCGAGGCCTCACTGTCACCAAGTCATCATTGGTATGCAAAACATTAAAGGAGCTGGCTTAGGCTATGTTTATGGCTGGCAACAATGGCAAAAGATTTACGATAGCATAAGTATGCTGTTAGATAACAATTGCTCAGCTGAACAGTTTAAAAAAACCTTAACGCGCTTATCACTGATCAGTACATTTAGTCAGCTTGAGCATGCTTATTTAAGCAGTGCGTTATTAGAGATAAAAAAAATGCATCATGCGCAAAATGAATACAGCCAAGCAGAGCTTGTGCATATTAATGAACGTTTGAATAAACATCAGCAACAGCTAGACAATAAAACCGACAGCCAGCAACAAGGCCCATTAAAAAGATTTGCCAGACAAGTGGCTGAATCATTTTTAGATGCTGGGGCTGCTGTTAAACGCAAAAAAATTGCCAACCAAGTTTATAAAGATATCGCAACCCAGCGTATTACTCTTGAAAAAGCTATTACGGTCTTAGGAAAGCTAAATCGCAATCAAAAGCCCGGCTGGTTAACATTTTCAAATAAAGATAATAGCTAAGTTAATCATACCGTAAAAACCTACAAAGCCTTAATTACTAATTAAGGCATACCGACCTAAACAAATGTATTAACTTAATTTTCAGCTAAAATTTTAGTTATAAAATAAGTAAAATATTTTCAAAGTAATTACATTCAGCAAGTCACTGTTTGCAAATGAATTATTTAAAAAAGACAAATAAAGCAGTGAATTATTGCGAAAACGCTCATGTTCAACATTTGACCGAACCCAATATTTATAGCAAAATAGTACCATGAATTGTTAATAAAAATGTTAACAAAAACAAAATGAATTACTTGGTAGGAAAAGTACTATGAAAAACTCATTGTTTAAGCTTGCAACATTACCTTTATTGATCGCTTCAGGCTTTGCAGCAGCATCAACGAACCTAGTAGCAAATGGTTCTTTTGAAAACACTGCAACAATTTCTGGAACATGGGGATTATTAAATCAAGTCTCAGGTTGGCAACGTTCAAACAATGCTAAGTTTGAAATCCAAACCAATAAGCTTGGCCTTATCAAACCTCAAGATGGCAGCCAGTATTTAGAGTTAGATTCGACAGCTAATTATAGCGTTTCGCAAACATTGAATACTGATGTTGATCATAACTATGAAGTAAGCTTTTATTATTCAGCACGTGTAAGTGGTGATGCAAATACTAATAAAGCAGAAGTATATTGGGATGGTGAGTTACTCGATACGTTAAATTCAACCACCAAAGACTGGCAAAAGTTTACGTACACTGTAAAAGCAAGTTCAGCAGCAACCGAACTTAAATTTATCGGCGCAGGTAAATCTGATTCATTAGGTGCGTTTATTGATGATGTTAAAGTAACTAGCCAATGTGCATCTGGCTTATACGGTATTAATAACTTCGGTACGAATGAAGAAGGATTTGTTTACTTTTTCAATACTGACACAAACACATACTCTAAAGTAACGGGTTTAAGTAACACGGCATCAAATATTGCATCACATAATGGTGTTTTATATTTCATGGAGCAATTAGATAGCTCGACTAAAATCTCGCAAATTTTATCACTTGACCTTGCTACGAATGAGCAGGCATTGGTTACATCTGCAACTTCGTACCCGATTTACCGCTCTGCAATGAACGCTGATGGCACAACATTACGTACCACAAGCAAAACATACATGTACGATTTTGACCTAGCTACAGGTGATAAAACAGTACTTGGTAAATTAACTTTCCCTGGTGATTCGTTCGCTGATGGTGATATTGCTTATTCAGCTGATAATAATGTTCTTTACGTTCTTACCGGTAAAGCACTTTATACTATTGACCAAGGTTCAATGGAGTTGTCTTTAATTGGTGAGCATGGTGTTGATCAAGCATCTGGTATCGCAATTGCTGCAGATGGCACAATTTATGTTTCAGGACGTGTAAAAGGTGAGAACGCTAAAATTTACCGATTAGATCAAAATACTGCGGCGGCAACATTCATTATGGATGGCCCTTCACATGTTAATGATTTAACGTTTGTTGATAGTAACTACTGTAACTAATTTACACTGTTAATAAGTCTTTATTTAAAGGCCGAGTAATTTATTACTCGGCCTTTAGTATTTGTTACACAATGCCACCTTATTTACCCGCTATACAAAAAATGAGCAAGTGTCATTTCATTACGCTTATTACCGCAAAGCCCCTTAGTGCCTTACGCTGACGCTTTAAAGCCATCAGTAATCTAACTATCGCAAGCACTTCCCCTGCACTGCCCGTGTATGTATACTTAGGCGCAATTGTAGCTAGGATAAGGGTGTGACTCTTACCCACTAAGCAATCTTAGTGAGCAAACCATTACCTTAGCTGCATTAAAAATAATATTCATGGCCACCCGTTCTATTTGTGTTGAAAGCACATGAACGACCAAAGCAAAAAATATAAGGCCGCAATAATTAACGTTGAGTTAGGAAGTAAATATGAGTTCATTACCTAAAGCAGGTGATTTTTTAGGGCATCCTAAAGGATTATTTCTGTTGTTCGGCACAGAAATGTGGGAGCGATTTGGTTATTACGGCATGCGTGCCATTTTAGTACTTTATCTTGTTGCTATTGTCAAAGACGGTGGTTTTGGTTGGAGTAATGCAGACGCACTAAGCCTTTATGGTACGTTCACAATGGCGGTTTATATCACTCCATTATTTGGTGGTTGGTTAGCTGATAACGTACTTGGTCAACGAAAAGCTATTATCATAGGCGGTCTACTAATGGCTGCTGGCCATTTTACTATGGGTATCCCCCACGATATGTTAGCCGGCCAACAAGAAAACGTATTTTATATCGGTCTTGCTTTATTATGTATGGGTAACGGTTTATTTAAACCTAACATCTCAACTATGGTTGGCGACTTGTATAAAGAGGGTGATCAACGTCGTGATGGCGCCTTCACAATCTTCTATATGGGTATCAACTTAGGTGGTGCGCTTGGTCCACTTGTTGCGGGTTTCGCAGCTGCATCTATGGGTTGGCAATATGGCTTCATTGTAGCAGGTGTTGGTATGCTTTTATCTGTGGCGATGCAAGTGGTTTTAAGTAATAAATACTTAGGTGATATTGGTGTTGTTCCTGCAGCTAAATTAGCGCAATCACAATCAACTTCAGATACCAAAGAGCCGCTAACTAAAGTAGAAACTGACCGTATCAAAGTTATTTTCACTATGAGTGTATTTAGTATCATATTTTGGATGGGTTTTGAGCAAGCCGGTGGCTTGATGAATTTATTCGCAAATGATTACACAGACCGTATGTTGTTCAACTTTGAAATTCCAGCCTCTTGGTTTCAATCATTAAACTCTATTTTCATTATCATTTGTGCTCCTATCGTTGCCATCGTTTGGCTAAAACTTGATAAACGTGAACCTAATTCACCCGTTAAGTTTGCCATTGCGTTGATATTTTTAGCGCTTGGTTTCATCACTATGATTTTAGCACTTATGACTCAAGGTCACGGTGAGCCATTACAGATCAGCATGATGTGGTTAGTGTTATTTTACTTATTCCATACTCTGGGTGAATTATGTTTATCACCTATCGGCTTATCAATGGTGAGTAAACTAGCACCACTGCGTTTAGCATCAATGCTAATGGGTATTTGGTTCCTATGTACTGCGGTTGCAAATAAGATTGCAGGTTTCGTTGGTTCATTCTTAGGTGAAGGCGAAGAAGCGCTTGATAACGCATTAGGCATTTTTATTGGTTTAGGTGCCACTGCTGTTCTCTCTGCTGTGATCATGTACTTACTAAGCGATAAGCTTGTTAAGTGGATGCACGGTGCTGAAGGTCAACACGAGCCACAAACACAAGAACACATTTTAGCTGAAGAGCTTGAAGTAGTTGCTGAAAAACCGTAACTCTGTGTTTATTATCTCCCCACAAGCTATGACGCTTGTGGGGATTTTTGTTGCTCTATTTATATCACCATGATTAATTCCTGCCAACCAAACGTCGATTTAAGTTACGATATTAATAAGGCTGACTTCAAAGCGCGTAACAAAAGATTATAAATTACTTTTCAACAGCTTCATTAAACACATCTGATAGGCCACCACGCACGTTCAACGAAACGCTGTAGCACTGCTAGCAAAATGCCCCAGCCATTACTAGTGACCTTAGCTTAGCGCAGAAGAGTTAGTTTTTTAACAAATACGGCTCTAGCGTAAACAATTTATTACACCACGTATATTTAATAAGGGGTGAATAGTTCCTTTATTTGATTATTTACCCCCTTAAATAAGAATAAATTAATTCTATTTATCAATAAGTTAACGAAAGTTTAAGTTACTTAATACAAGACCTTTCAATACAAATCTCAAAACCAAGCATTAATGCTTATGCATTTTAAAATGATCGTCCCATTTAATTTACAAAGAGCCGTTTGCCTAAATAGCTATCGGCTCTTCCCCTGCTGCCAATTATGGTTAATTATCTGCGCATCAGACACAACAAGACGCAGTGTTTATTGCGGGAGAATTATAATGAGTGAAGTAACTAACCCTTTAGGTTTGGTAGGTATCGAGTTTACTGAATACGCTACACCTGATGCAGATTATATGGATAAAGTATTTACCGATTTTGGTTTTTCAAAGCTAAAAACATTTAAAGGTAAAGACATTGTTTATTACAACCAAAACGATATTCACTTTTTACTAAATAATGAACGTGATGGTTTCTCTGCAGAATTTGCAAAAAGTCATGGTCCTGCAATTTGTTCTATGGGTTGGCGTGTAGAGAATGCTCAACAGGCATTTGACACCGCAGTAGCACGTGGTGCAAAACCAGCGACTGATTCAACTCATAAAGACCTACCATACCCGGCAATTTACGGTATTGGTGACAGCTTAATTTATTTTATTGAGCAATTTGGTGATAAAGGTTCAATCTATGAGCAAGACTTTGAAGACTTAAGCGAACAAAACATTGTTGATGATAAAGGCTTTATCCGCATCGACCATTTAACTAATAACGTTTATAAAGGCACTATGGAAACATGGGCTAACTTTTATAAAAACGTATTTGGTTTTACTGAAGTTCGTTACTTTGATATCAAAGGCCAAAAAACAGCCTTGATCTCTTATGCACTTAAATCACCGTGCGGCACCTTCTCGATTCCAATCAATGAAGGTAAAGGCAACGATAACAACCAAATCGATGAATACCTTGGTGAATACAATGGCCCAGGCGTGCAGCATTTAGCATTCTTAACAGATGACCTAGTAAGCTCACTAGATAAGCTTGATAAATCAACCATTGCCACGCTTGATATTATTCCTGAGTACTACGATACAATTTTCGATCGTGTACCTTGGGTTGCAGAAGATAAAGAAAAGATCCGTGAACATCAGATCTTAGTCGATAGCCAAAGTGAAAATTGCTACTTGTTGCAAATTTTCTCGAAAAACTTATTTGGCCCAATCTTTATCGAGATGATCCAACGTGTTGATGACGGCGGTTTTGGTGAAGGTAACTTCCAAGCACTGTTTGAATCAATCGAGCGCGACCAAGAGCGCCGCGGCGTTTTATAAGCACCGTATTGTAAATTTAAAAAGCAGCGTACTTCGCTGCTTTTTGTCGTTTCATCAATATTATAAATGACAATCTGAATTTCACTGTTTAAATCGCGCTATTCATCACCATATCCACTGTAAAGCGCGACTGACTAAACCAAAGGAAATGTAATGAGTTTAATTAACGAAACCCATGATATAAATTTAACTAGCTGGGTTGCCTCAGCGAACGTTGCAAATTGTGACTTCCCAATTCAAAACCTACCATTTGCAGAAGTACGTCGTAAGAACTCTGACGAAGCTTTTCGTGGTGCCGTTGCCATTGGCGACCAAGTTATCGACCTTGCCAAAGTAAACGAGTTAGCTATTTTCTCAGGCGATGCACAAACAGCCATAGCAGCAGCAAGCCAAGCAACATTAAATGAATTTATGGGTCTTGGTCAGCAATATTGGTCAGCGCTACGTTTAGCATTATCTAAAGCATTACGCGAAGGCGCCGCTGAACAAGCTAAGTTAAGCGACGCATTAATTGCCCAAGCAGACATTGAGTTTGCATTGCCATGTCGTATTGGCGATTACACTGACTTTTACACATCTATCTATCATGCAACAGCAGTCGGTAGCTTATTCCGTCCTGACAACCCGTTACTGCCTAACTATAAATGGGTCCCCATTGGTTACCATGGCCGTTCTTCATCAATTGATGTGTCAGGTCAAACCTTTCATCGCCCAAATGGTCAAACTAAGGCGCCAGACGCTGAAGTACCATCGCTTGGTCCGTGTAAACGTTTAGATTATGAGTTAGAGCTAGGCATTTATTTAGGTAAAGGTAATGAATTAGGTGATGCCATTGCTATCGAAAACGCTGAAAACCATGTATTTGGTTTTTGTGTATTCAATGACTGGTCAGCACGTGACTTACAGGCATGGGAATACCAACCATTAGGTCCATTCCTTGCGAAAAACTTTGCTTCAACTGTATCACCGTGGATTGTAACCACCGAAGCATTAGCACCTTATAGAACATCATGGACTCGTGATGAAAATGACCCACAACCATTAGATTATTTAGAATCAAGCCAAAACCGTGAGCTTGGCGCCTTTGATATAAAAATGGACGTACAAATTGAGACCGCTAGAATGCGTGAACAAGGTGCTGCACCTTCATTAGTATCTAAATCAAGTTTCAAACATTCATACTGGACAGTGGCACAAATGGTGACTCATCACACAGTAAATGGTTGTAACTTTATGCCAGGTGATATGCTGGGCTCAGGTACGCAATCAGGTCCGACTCATGAAGAAGCCGGTTCATTACTTGAACTGTCTCGTGGTGGTAAAGAAAAAATCACCCTTAATAACGGTGAACAACGCAGCTTTTTAGAAGATGGCGACAACGTTATTATGCGTGGTTGGTGTGAAAAAGCCGGTTTTGCTCGTATCGGTTTTGGCTGCGTAGAAGGAACGGTTCTTCCTGCTAAGTAACTAAGTTGTAAACATTTATTAAATGTATTTATTATAAGGAGGCGACCAACGCCTCCTTTTTTAAGATTAATTACAATTTTTTACTGGCTTTTTCAGCTCAGATTGCTATCTTAATTCGGTTAATAGCCAGTGTTTATAAGCCATGTCAGCATTTATTAAGTCTTTTTATCACAAATTATTCCCAGCTAGACAGCTGTTGATCCGCCAAAATGGTGAGGTTAAACATGTGATATTAGCACCTTGGTTACAAATATCAGCCGTAGCTATTATTTTAATTGCTTTAATTTGGTTGGCTGTTTCGACCCTGCGAATATACTCTCAAACCAACAAGATTTCCGATATCGAACAAAGCCAATTATCAAAACAACAACAGTGGCAGCAACAAAGTAAAGAACAACAAGCACAATACGATAAACAGTTAGCCCAGCTTGCGGTGCTAGAGCAAAAGCATGCTTTATTGCAGAGCATGATCGATTCTTTACCTGAGTCGATGAGTAATCCCACACTGCCAGCAGCGCCGCCAGAAGGTGAACTCGGCGAACAACAAGAAGAGTTCCACGAACCATTAGTTGATGAAAACCCTAACAGCGCACACACTCTTTCACTCTCTGACTCTGTTAATATCGAGCAACGTTTTGCACTACTCGATAGCCAATACCAACACAGCTTTTTACAAATAGAGCAACAAATAGAACGCCGCCAGCACGATATTTTAGCGATGCTCAAAGGTGCAGGACTTGATACCGCCTTGGCGCGTCGTCTAGATGGTGATATGACAGAAACCGCGCAAGGTGGTCCGCTGGATTTATTTGATGAATCAAAGATCCCAGCTGAATTTTTAGTCATCGCAGATAAACTATTGGCGTTGAATAAGCTTGAAAATTTACTCAGTGAGTTACCGCAAACTCTGCCTGCAGCAAATTACTATATTTCGAGTAGTTTTGGCCTGCGTAAAGATCCAGTGAATAACCGTCATGCTTATCATAAAGGTGTTGATTTAGCAGGTTGGCATAAAACCGAAATATTCGCCCCCGCTGATGGCACTGTATTACGCGCAGGACGCAACGGTGGTTATGGTAATTTTATCGAACTGCAACATAAAAACGGCTTTGTAACTCGGTTTGGTCACTTAAATAAAATCAACGTTAAAAAAGGCCAAACGGTAACCAAAAATGATGTTATCGGATTAATGGGCAGCACTGGCAGAAGTACTGGCACTCACCTACACTATGAAGTATTACTTAACGACAAACATGTCAATCCAGTCAAAATAACAAAGGCGCTTTCTCGTGTTCGGTAAAAAAAAATCAACAGTAAGTAGTTCTGCAAATTCTCAACTAAAAAGAACTAGCCACACTCCTTCGATCATTTCTGAAGATGTTCGCTTAACGGGCAGCTTAGTGAGTCAAGGTGAAGTACAGCTTGATGGTCGCATAGATGGTGATGTTCGTGTTAACCATTTAGTTATTGGTAATACCGGTTGTGTTGAAGGCTCAGTGGTCGCTGAAAGCGTGATTGTAAAAGGTAAAGTAATCGGCTCGCTCAACGCCAGCAAAGTAGTTATTGAACGTTCAGCGCAAGTGCACGGGGATGTTTATCAAGATACTTTAAGTATTGATGCTGGTGCAATTATTGAAGGTAACTTAAAACAACGCCATGAAGCTGAAACGGTTGAATTAATTACCAATAACGCAGAATCAAAGCCGGAGCTTACATCTGCGCTCAGTGAAGGTGATAATGACTTGTCGTTTTTCAACAAACAAGCCGCAGAGAAAAAATAATCGCTTTATTTTACTTTTTCTTAGTAACGTACATCGTAATATCAGCAGTGAAGACCAATTCACTGCGAGTATTGTAAAGCTTCACTGGCACCACTAAATCCTCTTTATCTAGCCATTGTCTTGGCATTGCAATTTCTGCCACAGCTGTGACATCAGTATCAACCTTCGCTAAGTACTGCACCGTCATTCCTTTAGGGATCCAGCGATGAGTTTTATATGGCACGGTAGCATCAACCATCACACCGGCACATAACTCAGCTAAATTACATTGCGCAATAGCATGGATAGTCCCAATATGATTGTGCACACTCCGTCGGTTTTTAACCATTGCGCTGCAATGTCCGTCACGTAAATCTAAAACAGTGGGTTTCATGGAGCCAAAATAAGGGGCTTTAAAACACACGACTTTAGTAAATAACCAATTGCCAAATGGTAGACGCTTAAAACTATGCCATGCTGTTAAAACTGCAGATTTATTACTCATTATTATTTTCCATTGAATGTCGCTATTGCAAAATTAGCACATCAGACCAGTTAGCAAAAGTGCATTTATACTTATAATCTTACTAGCTATATTCTTATAGATGGGTCATATGCCCTTTCTTTTTTATCTTTGCAGACCTAAAATACGCGGCAAAAGGAGCACTCATGCCAACAACCGATCGCCGCAATCATCTTAGTGTTATTTTAATTCTCGCTCTTCTGGTTATATTCTGCCCATTAGCGATTGATATTTACTTACCCGCATTTCCTGATATAGCGCAAGCATTGGCTATTGATGAGCAGCAAGTGCAACTTACCGTCGCTATTTTTATGCTGACGGTTGGCTTAGGTCAGCTTATAGCAGGTCCTTTAGCCGACAAGTTTGGCCGCCGTCCAGTCGCACTATTTGGCATCACACTGTATGGATTTGCTGGGATGTTGGCTTTTTTAGCACCTAGTTTTAGCATTCTGATGCTTGCACGTGCACTGCAAGGTTTTGGGGCTTGTGCCACTTTTGTAGTTGCATTTGCGATTGTTCGTGATACCTACGGCAGTGCTAAAAGCGGCCAAATGATCACTTACCTTAATGGTATTGTGTGTTTTATTCCCGCGTTAGCACCGATCTTAGGCGCTTGGCTGACTGTGCAATTTGGCTGGCGGATAAACTTTTTATTTTTGGCGGGGTTTGCTTGTGTTGGACTAATGATCACTGCCATATATTTTAAAGAAACACGCCCTGCGGATAGCCACTATGAGGGCCACATACTCGATTTACGTCGTTTTATACCAATCATTAGCACGCCTATTTTTCTTTTTAATAGCCTAATTTGTATGGTGGCAATGTCGGCTATTTTAGCTTTTGTAACATTAGCACCGGGATGGATCATGACCGAGTTAGGTGGATCGGTCAGCGATTTTACTTTTTGGTTTACTCTCAATGCCATTGTTAGCATTGTAGCCAGCTTTATTGCACCATTGTATATCAAACGCCATAGTCAAAAAGCGTTACGCATAGGTATGAGTTTATTAATTTTCTCTGGTGTACTGATTTTAATTCTCGGCCAGTTTAAAAGTGCCTTTGCTTTTATGCTACCAGTGTTGATTGCTGCGCTAGGCTTTGCACTTAGCTTAGGCTCAGCGGCTGGAATGGCATTGTCACATTTTGCTAAACAAGCAGGTACTGCATCTGCGTTAATCGGTTTAATGCAAATGAGCGGCGCTGGAGTATTGGTTATGCTCACCCAAGTGCTCCCTTTCAATGCGCCCGAGTTTATTGCTTTTCACTTATTATTATTGCTGCCACTGTGGGTTATACTGCTCAGTAATAAAGCACATGCTTATCACCCTAAAAACACATAAAAACAATGATCAATTTTGAATTTTTACTGTCATTTTTAGCCGCGAGTTTTTTAATCGCTGTTGCACCAGGTCCTTCCAATGCTTTTTTAATGGCGCAAACTTTTGCCAATGGCCGCGTAGCAGGCTTACAAAGCGCATTTGGTTTTGCTTTAGGCGGAGTGGCGCATACTTTATTTGCCGTTGTCGGTCTTACGGCTATCCTTAAAGCCTCAGAAGTGGCTTATACCAGCGTACAATACGCTGGTGCTGCCTACTTATGTTATTTAGGTGTAATGATGTTTAAAAGCACATTTATCCAGTCAGAGTGCAGTAGCGAAGATAAACCCCATGTAAGCACCAAGAAAAAAACTAATGTTATGTTTCAGGCTATGATGACTGAAGTGCTCAACCCTAAAGTAGCGTTATTTTTTATTGCGTTTATTCCGCAGTTTGTTGATCCAACCCTGTCATCATCAACTACATTTCAATTAGCTTTCTTTGGCTTACTGTATCCACTTTTTGCGTTTCCGATTGACTGCACGTATATTTACTTTGGCGATAAAATTGCAGGCTACTTTCGAGAGCACCCGCAAAGCCAAATTTGGATTGATCGTATAACAGGTGTAGTATTTGTAGTTCTTGCGGTTAATCTACTCATCTAAAAAAAAGAGTCAACATGGAACAAAAACAGCAAACCCTTCCAGCGCAAAAAAATATTGCTTTAGTTGCACACGATGGTAAAAAAGCAGCCTTGCTAGCCTGGTGTAATAAACATCGCGATAACCTCAGTAAGCACACTTTATATGGCACAGGCACCACAGGTCATTTAATTGAGCGAAATACTGGACTTGAAGTTATCAAACTACTTAGTGGCCCTATGGGGGGCGATCAGCAGTTAGGCGCTAAAATTGCGGAGCATGAAATTCATGTGTTGATTTTCTTTTGGGACCCCCTTGCATCTCAACCTCATGATCCGGATGTTAAAGCGTTATTACGCTTAGCTGCGGTATGGAATATTCCAGTGGCGTGTAATGAAGTCAGCGCAGATATGATTTTAAGCTCGCCTTTGATGCATAACGAGCTTGAACGGTCATTGCCAGATTACGAGAAATACCTCGCAACCCGACAAGTCATACTATAAGCACCCTTTAACGATAAAGCATACTTGCCCATTTAGTGAGTCCGGCGGTTACACTACCAAAGTGATCGCCGTTTACCATTTTAATATCACCTAAGTGCTCAACTAATGCAGCTTTTATTAGTGGCGATTGCGCGCTGCCACCGGTAAGGTAAATCACATCAGGAACGGTCCCTGCATCTTTAATCGCTTGTTTTGCTAAACTTACTATTTGCATAATTGAATCATCAACCGCCACAGCTAAATCAGCTCGTGATAGCACTTTATGTAATTGCGGTGCTAAAAACCCTAATTCACAGTCATACTCAGTCACTGAAGAAAGCGCAATTTTTGCCGCCTCCCCTTGCTGTACCAGCTGATGACCTTGCTTATTTTGCTGCAAATCGATCAGTCGTTGAAATAACTCAGGTGCTTGTACTTCACGTAACTGCGTAAGTAATTCTCGGTGATGGCTTTGACTATAAAACTGGCTTTGTAAGTTCACATCGTTAATTTTACATGCTTGCCAAAATGCTTGATTAGGCAATGGTAAACCTGATTTAAACTGACTGCCTAAACCAAGCAATGGCATTAATGCGTGATAGCTTAAAGCAATGTCTAAATCATTACCGCCAACACGTTTACCTGTATGTGCTAAAAAGTCATGATCACGGTCACTACTATCACGAAAGCTAGGTCCCATTTGCACAAATGAGCAGTCACTGGTACCACCACCAATATCAATAACCAATACTTTTTGATCGTTATTTAAGTCACTTTCATAATCAATTCCCGCTGCGAGTGGTTCATATAAAAAAGCCACATCTTTAAAGCCAGCTCGTTTTGCTGCACGCTCTAAAATACCAATTGCTTGTTGGTTTGATTGCTCTCCACCCACGGCTTGGAAATTTACCGGGCGGCCAATAACCGTTTGTGTTAACTCTTTTTGTAGTGATGTTTCAGCACGTTGTTTGATTTTTAAAATCATCGCGGTGGCAATATCTTCAAAGAAGTTGATTTGTCCTTGCTTTAAGCCTATTGCCCCAAAAAACGATTTAGGGGATTTAACAAAATAGCCTTCTTCAGGAAATTGCACATATTCGTTAATTGCTTCACGGCCAATAAAAAGACTTTCATCACCGGGGGCTAGATCTAAGTCAGACTTGATCCGCACCATACTATTGAGCAGGGCTTGGCGCTGGGTTTTAAAATCAGTTTCATAATTTGTACCTGTTAGATGCTGAGCAACAAAATCGACAACTAAAGCACTATGATGTGTGTATAAGGTTGAAGGGAGGTAAAACTTACCTTGCTCTAGGGGCACCAGCTCAACAGTATTTTGAGCATTCATTACACCCATTGCGCAATTAGAACTACCATAATCAAAACCAACTACCATTACTTCACCACAACTAACATCAAAAGGCCGCGCAATTTAGCATACTTACGGCTTTTTTTAAATGTTAATCAGGATCGCGTTGACGTAAAAAACTGGCAAACCGTGGTAAACCGTTTTTAGTAAAACCATGGTATCGGTATGTCACCGTCGCTCCTATTGCGGGTGGATTTTGGCGCTGTGCGTTACTAAAGCCAGTACCAATTGAAAACTCTTTTCCTTGTGGTGTAACTACTTTTAACGCCCCTAGCATGCCAGTAAATTTGCCTTTTCCTGGAAGATGAGCAATGACGACCGCTTCACTATCAAAATAAGGTTTTAACTTTAACAGCGCATCAGAACGGCCACTTTTATGCATTGCCGAGGCTAAATGCAGCATTACACCTTCACCACCTTGCTGAGTTACTTTATCAAAGTACGCAGATAATGCCTGCTCTGTAGTAAATTGATACTGCTGTACTGCTTGGATGTGAGGCTTATTTAATGTTTTTACTAAACGTAGATAATTTTCATAGCGTACTGCAAAGGGATTATGTTGATCTGGCATGTCAAATATCTGATAGGTGACTTTTTGCCAGTCACTATCCAACGGCTGTAAAGTGCGCACAATACCACTGAGGTCTGCAAAATCACCGCGCTTGGTCCACAACTCACCGTCTAACCTCAAATTAGGTAAATCAGCAATAAACCAGCCTGGCGCATGAATGACATTGCCATTACGGGTTATCAACTGTGTTCCTGTCCAAATCGCACGGACCCCATCAAACTTCTCACTAACGAGATAGTTTTCAATGGCAAGCGCTTGGTCTTGTTGGTAAACCTTGGCCAGTTGGGCATCTGCGGTGATCTGTGTATCAGTTGCTGAGCAAGTAAAAGTACTGATCAGCAACCATAATACTGTTAGTCCTTTAAGCATATCGGTCTCCTTGTTTATCACCAAGCAGACTAAACTATAGCTTAGTTTGTACCCATTGCCATAGCTGCTGTAAATTATCCATGCGAGAAACAGCTAAACTTAAATCGTGGCCTAGAGTATGTTTATTCGGTATTGCAACCACAGGTACGTTTGCATTAGT
The DNA here is from genome assembly GCF_052850545.1 of Pseudoalteromonas sp. 1181_04. Classification (NCBI taxonomy): domain Bacteria; kingdom Pseudomonadati; phylum Pseudomonadota; class Gammaproteobacteria; order Alteromonadales; family Pseudoalteromonadaceae; genus Pseudoalteromonas; species Pseudoalteromonas sp. 1181_04. Next base: position 170,799 of record NZ_VXCS01000001.1, on the reverse strand, counting down.
TGCTGCTGTAACGCCGGTGTGTGTATCTTCAACAGCAATTGCTTGCTCTGCTGAAATCCCTAATGTTGTCAGTGCAAGTAAATAAGGGTCTCCCGCCGGTTTTGGATTTTGCACGTCGTCTTTAGTCACTACGCAGTCAAACCATTCATAAAAGCCATAGCCTTTTAAGATAGGTAACGCCTCATGGCGTGAACTACCCGTCACTAATGCCATTTTAAGATCGCTTTGCTTCACTGCCTCTAATACCTCTTCGGCAAAAGGCATTAAAGGAGGTAAATTAGTGGTAACAAATTGCTCGAATGCATCATATTTAGCCTGCGCTAACCACTGCGGTGAAACCGATAAGTTATATTGCTCAACCACTTCAATTGCCGCATCTAAGGTCGGTTGACCTGAAAAACGTTGGCAAAAATCATCTTCTTCATAGCGCACGCCAAACGGTGCTAAAACATCATTCCAACAGTTAAAGTGGACACTTTCTGAATCAACTAAAGTGCCATCCATATCAAATAATACTGCTTTTAATGTCATCCTCATTCCTTTATTTTCAGCAACAAAAAAGGCGCTCATAGCACCTTTTTGGTTTAATACTTATGCTGTTAAACCTGCTGGCGGCTCTGCAAATGCTTCTTCACCCGTTTCAACATCTACCAACTCGTAGCCACGTTCTTTTCTAACAACTTTTAGTACAGGTTTTTCAAATGCTGTTTTTAAACGCTCTGCGTCATCTCGTAACGCATCTAAGGTGTTGCCAAAAGGCGCTGCGCCCGTTTCTGACCAATTCGTTACTTTACCATTTAGGTTATATTCAACCTCATGTATTTGATATTGCGCCGCTTCATCTTTAGTTGCTTCACAAAAAATCACTCGGTAGTTCCAAAATCCAGCCATTGTTCTTCTCTTGTTAAATTTAATTGTCGCTACTTTAGCAGTTATAAATCAGGTTTTACAATACAAAAGCCCGCAACATGTGCGGGCTTTTAATATTAGCAATTATAAAGTCTACTTAGAAAAAGTTAACTTTAAATTCAGCGCCAATAAAGCGAGGCTCATTAACAATTGCAGAGTTATTGCTAAAATCTACACCACCGATGAATACTTGCTCATTGGTTATATTACGTGCAAATGCCGCAACTTCGTATTCGTAGTTATTATCAAACCACTTATAACCCGCGCGTAAGCCACCTTCTAATAATGCTTCACCAGTAAACTCCACTGATTCATATAAAAAGAAATCAATTTCACTACGGTATGACCAATCTGTAAACGCATAAAACTCACCATCGCCAAGCTCTTTAGTATAGCGTAGAGTAAAGTTAGCAATCCACTCCGGCGCATGTGGCAGGCTATTACCGTCTAAACTATAACCTTGGTTTGTTAGCGGATCAGTAATCGTACAAGCAAAACAGCCTTGCGAATATAAATCATCATCTTGCAGCTCAGTATTGTTATAACTGAAGTTAAAAGTTGCATCAAATTCATCAGTCAATACCCATTGAGTATCAACTTCAAAACCGTAGCCAACAGTTTTATCAGCATTCAACAAACGAGCTGAATTTCCCGAGTCACCACCAACAGCTGTTAACTGTTGATCATCCATTTGATAATAGAAAACAGTAGCATTGACACGTCCACGACCGTCAAGCACGTCTGATTTAATACCCGTTTCAATTGAGTTAATTGTTTCAGAATCAGCAACCGTTACATCATCACTAAATAAGATACGACCTTGAACGCTCGGTGCACGAAAACCATTTGCAGCACGAACGAATAAGTTTATATCATCAGAATATTTATACGCAGCAGCTAAATCCCATGATACATGGCTATCTTCTGGTGCAACTGACTTAGTTAAATTAGCAACTGCCGACTCTGGAGATGCGTAACGTGACGCTGTAAAGTCACGTTTATCATCTGAGTAACGTAAACCAGCAGTGATTTCTAACTTCTCAGTTAATTGATATTCACTCGATGCAAATACAGCCCATGCTGTTGTGTCTTGATCTTGGCGAACATAGCCAGTTAAGAAGTTTGCACCTAACCCATCGTAACCGTAAGTCTCAATCACTTGCTCTTCATTATAATAAAAAGCACCAACTTGGTAATTAAAGTCACCAGCAAAATCACTTGCTAAACGTAGCTCTTGTGTATATTGATTGTGATCTGGAAGGGCATCAGCGGTTTCAGACGCTAAGAAAATAAAACCAGGTCCCATTTCTGGTGTTGGGCAACCAGGAACAAAAGTATTCCCACAACCAAAACCACCATCTACATCAGCACGAGAGAAAATTTCTGCACTTTCCCAGCCACTGATCGATGTCAACGTGTAATCAGCAAAACTGTACTCTAGCTTTAAGCTAGCACCTTGGCTATTTACATTCTGTGTAGCAAATTGCACAGTATCTTGATATATCACTTCAGGATCAAAGCCCGGACGCGGGTTATTTGTGCCTGTTTCAATTGCATTTGCATGAAATACAATTGGCTTACCATTTAAGTCACGAGTGTGGTAATTCAATAATGCACTGAAATCATCTTTCTCATATAAGAATTGGATACGCGCGGCAGTTTCTTGATAACCTCCTGTTACGTCATCAATCTCATTGCCTGCTAAGCGATTATCAATATAATCATCGCGCTCTTGACGTAATAGAGAAACACGTGCTGATAAGTTATCAGTTAAGCCACCACTTACAGCCCCTTCGAAGTCAATTGAATTGAACGAACCATATGATAAGGCTGCATAACCTTCAAAATCTTGACTTGGGCGAGCTGAATCAATTTTAACTAAACCAGCTGGGGTATTACGACCGAATAAGGTGCCTTGTGGTCCACGGAGAACTTCTACGCGGCCCGTGTCAAATATAGGAAAACCTTTTAAAATAGGGCTTTCTTGAACAATTTCATCAACCACTAGGGATACTGGTTGTGATGAATTCAAATCGAAATCTGAATTACCAAGACCACGAACATAAAAACGTGGGAATGAGCGACCAAATGAAGATTCTACAGTTAAGCTTGGAATTTTTGCATTTAAAAAACGAATATCCATGCCGGCAGAACTGGCAGCATCAAGGCTATCACCTTGTAAAGCAGAAGCAGCGACAGGTACTTCCTGTGCGTTTTCTACACGCTTGCGCGCAGTGATTTGAATAACTTCTAATTGCTTGCTTTGCGCAGTTGGAGCTTGTTCATCAGCAGCAAGAGTTGTAAATGAAGTACCTGCTACGGCAGAGAACAACGTTGCATTGATTAGGGTTGCTAACGTAGATCTTTTCATTGCTTTCATGTCGGGGTTTAACCTTTTTAGTGCACTCTTATTCAACGGTTGATGTGTTGCGCCAAATTCACTCGGCGGGCTCGGCCAATTTTTCGCGCCTTAAGTTAAGCTGCGCGGACCTCTTTGTCGAGAGTGCAAAACGAAGTAAAGAGGCTGAACGAACGCTGAAGATTATAGCATTGTGTGACACTTTTGCTGCATTAATATGTACAATAATATAAACTTTTTACAACAAATAACGGCACAATAAGCGAACTTGAGAGATTTTATGCAATTATATTTATTTTATACGGACATTTGTCCTGTCAATAAAGTGGTTGTAAATGTAACAGGTATCACAAGTGGGAGCCGCTAAGTGACTATAATGATCATTGAGTAAACCTAGCATAGCCAAATTTAATTCTGCTATACAATGCTTCTGCTAAGTTAATAGATATATTTTATTGATAAATCATACCTTATGCTAATGTATATAAACACGACAGAGCTAATCATTAAGGATTAAGATGGATCTAACCACCACACTTTCAAAAAACTGGTCAGTACTGTTAGTACGCGGCCTCATTGCAATTATTTTTGGCGTTATTACTTGGTTTGCACCCAATGCATCTCTGAGTATTATGTTGTTATTTTTTGCGGGCTATTTTTTATTTGATGGCATGCTAAGAACATGGGTTGCTTGGAACTCTAAGCAACACAATCCCTATTGGCGCTGGTTATTGGCCGGTGGGGTGTTATCAATCATCGCAGGACTAGTTACCCTATTTGCACCAAACGTTACCGCGATACTATTACTTTATTATGTCGCTGCGTGGGCCATAGCGATTGGCGCTGTTGAAATTTTAATTGCGCTTAAATTAAGAGCGGAGATATCTAATGAGTGGATATTAATTATTACTGGGGCAATATCAGTATTATTTGGTTTATATTTAATCTTTAATCCTAGCGCAGGGATCCATACTTTACTTTGGTTAGTCGCCACTTACGCCGTACTATTTGGTGCTTTAATTGTATTATTTTCATTAAAGCTAAGAAAGATGGCACAACAGCAATAACTCATCAATAAAAACGAAGTAATTTGCTACTCGTTGCAGCAAATTACTTCTGCAAGACGATACCGGTACCGCTGGATTTATTTCGTTGCTCGTCCCCGCCTTAATGCAATTTCACCATCAATATGTATATCGCGTTGTGGGAAAGAAATAACGACATTATGCTCAGCAAATATTTTATATACGCTAAAACGAATATCACTGCGGACTTGGCGCAACATGGTTTCTGATTCAGCACAAACCCAAAAAATAGCATTGAACACTAAAGAGCTTTCAGCAAAATCATCAAATAACACTGAAGATGCCGGCGTCGGGAGTATTGCAGGATGTTCGCTCAACACTTTTTTGATCAGTTTTTCAACTAACAATACATCTGATCCATATGCCACACCAACACTGACAGACGAACGAGCATTGCGGTCAATCAAGGTCCAATTCGTCACTGTGTTTTCGAGTAGTTGACTGTTTGGTATAAGCATGTGCACACCATCGTTGCGACGAATGCGCGTGGAGCGAGTATTAATCGTTTCAACCACCCCTTTGGCGTTGCCCACTTCTAAGAAATCTCCAATACGAATTGGCCGCTCCCACATTAAAATCCAGCCACTAATAAAGTTATTAATGATATTTTGTGCCCCGAATCCTACACCAATAGCTATAGCGCCAGAAACAAAGGCAAATGCTGTTAACGGAATATTTAACACTTCAAGGGAGGTAAATATTAAAATTGCGATACTTAACACTAAATAAATACGGGTAAATAAATGCACCGCATCAGGGTTCATTTTACGTGCGAGCAGAGTTTTTCGTATTAATCGACCAATCCATGTAACCACAAACCACATGGCAAAGAGTATCAAAGGCACTTGAATAACTTTAGCTACAGTAATTTCGATATTGTTATAGCTAAAAATTACATACGATAAATAATGAGAGATTGACTCTAACGTCATACTTTTTCCAAAATTAATAAAACAAATAGCTATTCAGGGTTAAGTAAGCTTAGCACGCCATAATGGCATTTACGGAGAAGTTAAAGTTCAATATGTTTTTTATGAACAAATCATTAACATTTTCTTACAGGTAATGCTATATAAGTACTGTAAGCTTAAATAAAGCACGAGGAACGAATGATGTCACAACTGACCTTAAATCAAAAATTAGCCACGCTACAACCTTTAGTTGATTTGCAACTGTTTGAATCAAGTATTGAATACCGCAATAAAATTTTGTCTGTGCTTGCAGAGCAAGAGCATACTCTTAATTGCATTAACAAAGAGTTTGGTCACCAGCAACCGGCAAGTTTTGGTAGCGAAAAAAAGTTTGTTTTAGGTTACAACTAATTTTGCTACTTCGCGCATGCAATATAAACCAAAATTCTCAATTAAGTACCAACCTGTAGTAGCTTTAATACGTCCTACTGTTTAAGGCTACTATTTCTCGATTTGCACTATTTTTACCTAAAAACACGTTTTTTGCGCTCAATCCCCACCTTAAACCGATAAACTTAGTTGTATATACATGAAAATTTGCTAAGTTATGGGTGTTTTATGTCTCGCCTGTTTTTCAAGGCTCACCTATTTTATGGAGTTCTCATGCGTAAGACCCTTATAGCAACTACAATTGCTAGTGCATTATTATTATCTGCTTGTAGTTCGCAAAACGATGCAGATACAAAAGAGCAAACGACTCAAGTACAAACAGCCAATGTAGACAACGTATTAATGAAACCAAGTCCATTACAATATATGGCACCAGAATTTGATAAATTTGGTACCAGTGATTATGAACCGGCATTTGATGCAGGTATTGCGCAGCAAAAAGCGCAAATCACGGCTATCGCTAACAACCCAGCTCCAGCTACATTTAAAAACACCTTAGTTGAATTAGAACTATCTGGCGAATTGCTTGATCGCGTTTCAACCGCTTTCTATAACTTATCTGGTTTGATCTCTAATGATGAGTATCAACGTATTGCAGCAAAAATGGCCCCAGTGTTATCTGCGCATTCTGATGACATTTATCTTAACAAAGCATTATTTTCACGTGTTGAAACCATTAATGGCAATAAAGCGAAGTTAAATGCCGAAGATCAGCGTTTAGTTGAGTTTTACTACACTAAGTTTGTTAACGCTGGTGCAAAATTAGATGAAGCACAAAAAGCCAAAATGCGTGAAATCAACGCAGAGCTTGCTAAGTTATCAACAGCCTTCTCGCAAAACGTATTAAAATCGTTTAAAGAGGACGTTGTATTAGTAACCGATAAAAGCGAACTTGCTGGCCTTTCTGACGCTGAAATAGCAAGCCTTGCCGCTGCCGCTAAAAAAGCAGGTAAAGAAGGCTACATGATCACGTTGGTGAACACCACGCAACAGCCGATTCTCAGCAGCCTAGAAAACCGTAAGTTACGTGAACGTATTTTTAAAGCATCAACGACTCGTGCGCAAAATACCAATGGCCCTATCATTATCAAAGAAACCAATTTGCGCGCTCAAAAAGCAGCACTACTTGGCTACAAAAATTGGGCTTCATATGTAATGACCACACGTATGGCTAAAACCACTGAAAACGTTTATGGCATATTAGATGACTTAGCACCTAAAGCCGTAAATAAAGCAAAAGCTGAAGCTGCTGAAATTCAAAAAGTAATTGATGCATCAGGCGAAAAGTTTACTGTACAACCATGGGACTGGGCATTCTATTCAGAAAAAGTGCGCCAAGCTAAGTACGACCTAGATCCTGCTTTAGTTAAGCCATACTTTGAAATGCAATCAGTGATCCATAACGGTTTATTCTTTGCGATGGAAAAACTATACGGCATTACTTTCAAAGAGCGTAAAGATTTACCACTTTATCACGAAGATGTAATGGCGTTTGAAGTGTTCAACGCCGATGGTAGTTCTATTGGTTTATTCTACATGGACCCTTATGCTCGTGAGGGTAAACGTGGCGGTGCTTGGATGAGTGCATATGTTAGCCAAAGTGGCTTAAAAGGCACAAAACCTGTAATTTATAACGCGCAAAACATTCCTAAACCTGCAGATGGTCAGCCAACACTGATGACTTTTGACGAAGTTACGACTATGTTCCATGAATTTGGTCATGCGGCACACGGTTTGTTCTCAGACGTAAAATACCCAAGCCTTGCAGGCACTGCAACAGCTCGTGACTTTGTTGAATTCCCGTCACAAGCGAACGAAGATTGGAACATCGAACCAACTGTACTTGCTAACTACGCGAAGCATTACAAGACGGGTGAACCAATTCCTAAAGAATTACTCGACAAAGTACTTGAGTCACAAAACTTCAACCAAGGTTTTGGTACCACTGAGTATTTAGCTGCAGCATTACTTGATATGGAATGGCATTCATTTGGTGTTGATAAGAAAATAACTGATGTACAAAAATTTGAGCATGACGCGTTAGAGAAACACGGCATTGCTTACTACCCAGTACCACCGCGTTATAAGTCTTGCTACTTTAGCCACACCTTTGCTGGTGGCTATTCAGCAGGTTACTATGCATACCTTTGGACTGAAGTATTTGCAGCTGATGCCTTTGCGCATATGACAAAGCAAGGCGGCTTAACTCGTGACAACGGTGATAGCTTCCGCAAAGAGATTTTATCAAAAGGTAACAGCCGCGACTTAATGCAAAGCTATATTGAGTTCCGTGGTCAAAAGCCAACTACCGACGCCCTACTTAAGCGCCGTGGTTTAGTTAAGTAAGCCAAACTAATTATAATGGGAGTCCGTAATGGGCTCTCATTTTTTATCGCCATTATTCATCCTAACCTTGTTACCTCCTAACTCAAATCAACACCTTACAGAAGATATATATGCTAATCTAAATAAAAAATTTAGGTTACACAATGCAAAATATACTTTTATTTTCAACTTGCTTACTACTAAGTGCATGTGCTACAGAGCCAACTGAGCACGCCGATATAGTGATCGCTAATGCGACGATCATCGACGTAACAACCGGACAACTCAGCGTTGAACAATCCCTTGCTATTCGCGATGGTGTGATCATAAAGCGCGCTAACAACTCACTAAAAAATAACTACATTACTGAGAATTACATTGATGCTAATGATCAATTTTTAATGCCAGGCCTTTGGGATATGCATGTCCATTTTGGCGGCGGTGAAGCGCTTATAGCCGAAAACAAAGCCCTGTTACCACTTTACCTTGCGTATGGCATTACTACAGTACGTGATGCTGCTGCTGATTTAAGTGAGTCAGTTTTAAGCTGGCGAGAGCAAATTAATAATAACCAATTAGTTGGCCCGACCATTTATACATCAGGGCCCAAACTCGAAGGTAAAGACTCTATTTGGCCTGGCGACTTAGAAGTTGAAACTGTCGAGGAAATGAATGCTGCTATTGATACGCTTGATGCTATGAATGTGGATTTTGTGAAAATCACCGATAGTGCATTAACACCTGAACTTTATTTAAAAGCAGTTAAAGAAGTGAAAAAACGTGGCTACCAAATATCTGGTCATATTCCGTTTTCGCTATCAGTTACAGATGTATCAAATGCAGGGTTAGATGCCATTGAGCATATGACCTACTTGTTAAAAGCCGCAGCAATTAATGAACCTGAAATATCAGCAAAAGTGGCTTCAGGTGAACTGAGTTACCGCAGTGCTTTGCCAATTATTACAGCAAATATTGATAACCAAACAGCTTTAAATAAATACGCCGTGTTAGCTCAAAATAACACGGCCGTAGTACCTACTTTAATTGGTGGTCAAATCACCGCTTATATTGATGAAGATAACCATCAAGATGATGAGTTTTTAAATTATTTAGGTAAAGGTCTTAAAGCCACTTACCAATGGCGTGTAGACAGAGCCAATAAAGATACCCAAGATCAAATCAAACAACGTAAAGAACGCTTTGTTAAAACAGCTCAATTACTACCTTTAGCACAACAGGCTGGCGTATCAATTATTGCTGGGACCGACGCTGGATTTTTAAATTCGTATATTTACCCAGGTTTATCTCTTCATCAAGAGCTGGCTATTTTTAGTGATTATGGCTTAACGCCATTACAAACATTGCAATCAGCAACACTTGCTGGACCACAGTTTTTAGGTAAAACGGCGCAGTTTGGAAAACTTACAGAAGGCAAAACCGCCGATATCATTTTCTTAACTGATAACCCATTAATTGATGTACGTAACACGCAAAAGCTCACTGGGGTTATTTCTCATAGTCGTTATTACAATCAAGCAGCACTTGAACAGCTAAAAGTAGATGCCAAGCAATTCGTTAGTTCACAACAGTAAATTAATCACCGGGCTCAGGTTACTTCACTGAGCCACTCCCTTTAATACTCTTTGTAGTATACACTCGCGCTTTTAGTTTGGAGTAAGCACTATGGGCTACTTATTTGCCGTCACTCTATTATGGGCGTTTTCATTTAGTTTAATTGGCGTATATTTAGCAGGTCAAGTTGATGCTTGGTTTAGTGTATTAATTCGCGTAGCCCTAGCCACACTGCTATTTTTACCGTTTTTAAAACGAACACCTCCCCAACTTGCTTGCAAACTCATGCTGATAGGCGCAGTACAACTCGGTATTATGTATAGCTTTTATTACCACTCATTTTTATTCTTAAGTGTGCCTGAAGTACTGCTATTTACCGTAATGACCCCGCTTTACATCACGTTATTAAGCGATGCGTGCAACAAGTATTTTAACCCACAGTTTTTTATAGTCGCTTTTATTGCCGTGCTGGGTGCAATTACTATTCGCTATGAAAACTTAGACAGTAACTTCTTAGTCGGATTATTACTGGTACAAGGCGCTAATATTAGTTTTGCTGTAGGACAAGTAACCTACAAACGCTTAATGCTGGGTAAGCAGCTTGATGATAAAACTGTATTTGGCTGGTTTTTTATTGGTGCACTGATTGTTGCAAGTAGCTGTTATGTCTTATTTGGTAACTCAAACAAATTACCAAGCACCTCAACACAATGGGGCATATTGATTTATTTAGGAGTTGTGGCATCTGGTGTTGGCTATTTTATGTGGAATAAAGGCGCCACACTTGTCAATGTGGGCGCACTGGCGGTGATGAACAACTTGCTTATTCCTGCAGGCATTGTTGTTAATGTACTTATTTGGAATAGAGACGCGGACATACTCAGATTAAGTATTGGCGCGGGGGTTATGCTATTTGCCTTAGTGATAAACCAAATAATGGCTAAAAGAGTAAATTAGTTACCCTGTAGTTAAACTGTCACTAATAATTAGTAAGGTAGCGTCCACTTTGATTTTTAAGGAAAAATAATGAAGCACACACCTTTACTGACTAGTTGTTTATTATTAATTACACTCGCTGGCTGCGATGACGATGTAGAAATAGTCGAAAAAGAAGTGGTTGTTACCAACACTGAGGTTGAAATTGTTAAAGTTCCTACCCCGGTTATTGTTGAAGTCGCGCAAGGTACGAATATTCAACTCGGTGCTCGCCCCGACTACTTAATTGACGATATGGCCACCAGCGCACTAAAAACAAAATTAGAATCGTGCAAAGACGGCCCTTTTTATCGTACTGATTTTTCAATTGGTCACCGCGGTGCACCTATGCAATACCCAGAGCACACTAAAGAATCTTACATTGCAGCAGCTCGTATGGGCGCTGGCATTGTCGAGTGCGATGTGACGTTTACAAATGATAAAGAGCTGGTATGCCGCCATTCACAATGCGATTTACATACCACCACTAATATTTTAGCGATCCCAGAACTTGCCGCTAAATGCAGTGTGCCATTTACGCCAGCGGATCCTAACAGTGGCACACCCGCTGCAGCTAAATGTTGCACCAGCGATATTAGCCTGGCGGAATTTTTAACCCTTGAGGGTAAAATGGATGGCGCGAACACCAATGCCACCAATGTTAACGATTATATGAATGGAACACCGAGTTGGCGCACTGATTTATACGCCACCTCAGGTACACTCATGACTCATAAACAAAGTATTGCGCTATTTAAAGAGCTGGGTGTAAAAATGACCCCAGAGCTGAAATCGCCTCAAGTGAGCATGCCTTTTAATGGTATGACTCAAGCGCAATATGCACAAAAAATGCTGGATGAATACACGCAAATGGACGTACCCGCAAACCATGTTTATCCGCAATCATTTAACCTAGCCGACGTAGAATATTGGATTAGCACTAATCCTGAATTTGCAGCGCAAAGTGTGTATTTGGATGGTCGCGACAGCAATGCAGGGTTTGATCCTAATAACGCAGCAACATGGCAGCCAAGCATGGCAGAGCTAGCTACTGATGGCGTTAAAATTATAGCGCCCCCTATTTGGATGCTGCTAACCATAGATAACGACAGTAATATTGTACCCTCACAGTACGCTATAGATGCTAAGGCCGCAGGGCTTAATATTATTGCATGGAGCCTTGAACGCTCTGGCCCTCTAAATGAAGGCGGTGGTTATTATTATCAATCTATTAGTGATGTTATAGATAACGATGGCGACATGTTCACTGTGGTTGATGTTTTAGCACAAGAAGTGGGGGTCATGGGGATATTTTCCGATTGGCCAGCAACCGTAAGTTACTATGCTAGCTGCAATAAAATGCCTGCAAGTATTTAAACTTTAAGGCGTGTTTATTTTATCGCGCTCAGTTACCATATATTTTATATTATTTAACTGAGCGCTTTTATGATCATCCAACACCACCATGCAGACTTGCCTACCCCAACAGGTTTAATGCGCACCACGGTTTACCGCCCCGAAATGTCAGGGCAATTTCCCGCGATTATTTTTTATTCTGAAATATTTCAGCAAACCGCGCCTATTGCTCGCAGCGCTGCACTTTTAGCAAGCCATGGTTTTGTAGTACTTGTGCCAGAAGTGTTTCATGAGCTAAACCCTATCGGGACAGTGCTTGCCTATGATGATGCGGGTAAAGATAAAGGCAATAACGATAAATGGGCAAAACCGCTTGAATCCCACGACAGCGATACCCAAGCGTTAATCGACTTTGTACAAACACAAGACTATTGCACCGGCTCTGTAGGTACTATGGGTGTCTGTATTGGCGGTCACTTAGCTTATAGAGCCGCATTAAACCCACACATAAAAGCCGCATTTTGCTTATATGCCACCGACATTCATAGCGATACACTCCCCGCACAAGCCGGTAATAACTCGTTTGAACGCATGGCTGATATACAAGGTGAGATTCACTTTATTTGGGGAAAGCAAGACCCCCATGTGCCACAACAAGGTCGCGACAAAATTTATCAACAAGCTGTTAGTACGGGTATTAATTACCAATGGCAAGAAGTTAACGCCCAACATGCCTTTATGCGTGATGAGGGGGAGCGATACGACGGCGCACTAGCAATCACCATGTACCAGCAAGCCGTTGCATTATTTAACCGTACTTTGTAAGCCATAAATTAGACATTTTTAAGCATACCCAATGCGGTATGCCTTTTTATAAAATAATCTTTTAAATAATCGATAAATAAGCGCAACTTCTTAGAATCGGCGCCGCCGGGTGGAAATACGCCGTAAAGTTCTATATCTTTACTTTTATAGTCATCGAGTACAATTTCCAATAGCCCAGCTTGAACTTTTGGCCATGCATCGTAAAGTGGAATACGCCCGATACCATGGCCTGCTTCAACAAAAGCAGTTCGCGCCGCAGCGTTATTAGTCCTTAAACCACCTTGCATAGTTAAGTTATGCTTTTTACCATCTTTTTGTAGCGTTAATGTTTTACTGCCGAGCTGATACACCACCCATTTATGTTCGCTTAATTGCGCTGGAGTTTTAGGTTTACCGTAATGGGCAAAATAATCTGGCGAGCCACAAATACAGGTACTCATCGTAGTGAGTTTAGTCGCTTGTAAATTGGAGTCACTAAGCGCCACACCGCGAATCGCAAAATCAAAGCCATTTTTAATAATATCAATCACTTCATCACTTAACTGTAAATCAATATCGATTTTGGGATACTGACGTTTAAAATCATTGATTGCAGGCACAACCAACTGCATACCGACATTCACCGGGCAGCTAATTTTAAGTAAGCCTTGTGGTTCGCTTTTTATATTTTCTATTTGCTGTTTAGCCGCATTAGCTTGCTCAGTAATAATTCTGCAGCGCTCATAATAAGCAATCCCCGCTTCGGTCAGTGCCATAGTTCGCGTTGAACGATTAAGCAGCGTCACTTCCAGTTGGGTTTCTAATTTTTTTAAGTGATAACTTGCCACTGCACGAGTAAACCCCAATTGTTTGGCGGCCGCCGTTAAACTGCCCTGCTCTACAATTTGTGCAAATACCACCATACTTTTGAGTTGCTCAAACGATACCTTCATAAGATCTCCTATACTGACTTACTTTATTGTATCAACTATTAAACCAATAAAGTTGAATTTATCATCGTTGTTTAAAGTGACCTTAGTGCTTATAGTAGTTAGTAAGATAAATTAAAAATTTAAATCATCAGAAGGAATATGGTTATGGCTAAAAAAATACTTATGGTTCTTACCTCTCATGCAGAGCTTGGCAATACCGGTCATAAAACGGGCTTTTGGGTTGAAGAATTTGCGGCTCCTTATTATGCATTTATTGATGCCGGTGCTGAGGTTACACTCGCATCAGTAAAAGGCGGGCAACCACCGATTGATCCAAATAGCGCCGCACCTGATGCCGCAACAGATGCTACAAAACGTTTTGATAACGACAGTGCAGCACAAACATTGATGGCCAATACAAAAGCGCTTGGTGATGTAAATGCCAGCGACTTTGACGCCGTATTTTACCCAGGCGGTCATGGCCCATTATGGGACTTAGTTGACAATACAGACTCAATTTCATTGATTGAAGACTTTATCAAAACAGAAAAGCCTGTTGCAGCTGTTTGCCACGCAAGTGCCGTGTTTTTAAATGCTAAAAATTCAGATGGCAGTGCATTGGTTGCAGGTAAGAAAGTAACTGGCTTTAGCAATAGTGAAGAAGCCGCAGTGCAACTTACTGACATTGTTCCATTGTTGGTAGAAGATGAGCTAATCAAAAAAGGCGGTGATTACCAAAAAACGGATGATTGGGGTGTGCTCGCATTAGTCGATGGCTTATTGATCACCGGTCAAAATCCTGCCAGTTCTGAGCTTGCAGCGCAAAAACTGCTAACCCAATTAGGCTAATTCTTTAATATTGTATCTAAAGCCTTGCTTAACCCAGCAAGGCTTTTCAATTAAGCATCAGGATAGGTATACTCAGTCAAACATATTTAAAATTAAGTGATGTATGGCAAACCCAAAAAGCTCTTTGAGCATTCCTCCTCTAGTCAGTAAACGCTTTACGCTTATTGGTATTATTTTATTGTGTGTTTTACTGCAAATTATTAATAGCTTACCAGGCGTTAACTTAAATGGATTAGGTATTTACCCTCGCAGTCTAAGTGGCTTAACGGGTATTTTTTTCGCGCCTTTTTTACATGGCGGCTGGGCACATTTACTTAGTAACTTAATCCCATTTGCAGTGCTTGGCTGGCTAGTCTGCCAATATAGCGTCAAACGGTTTTGGGCTGTATTTATCTTTACGGCTGTGGTTGGAGGATTACTGGTTTGGCTATTTGGTCGCGCTAATATTCACGTTGGCCTGAGCGGTGTACTTTATGGCTTGTGGGGCTTTTTAATTTGCTACGGCATTATGCATCGGTCATTTAAGGCCATTGCTATTAGTGTCGCGGTGGTATTTTTATATAGTGGTTTAATTTGGGGCGTTTTGCCACAGCGTCCCCATGTGTCATTTGAAAGCCACCTGTTTGGCGCACTCGCTGGTATTCTTATTGGCTATTATTTAGCAAAACAAGATAAGAAAAGCGCAAGTTACAAGCTTTAAAGTTAGCAAGGTTAAAGATAAAATATTAACCGTCATTATCTCGGATTAATTCAATTTGCGCTTTCTCAATTTCGGTTAGCGCTTTATATCCTAGAGGATAAGGCCAACCATAACCCCATCTAAATGTTGTTGGAGAATATGGACTACCGCCAACACGCACACCGCGAGCATGAGTTGTGCTATTTACACCTCGCTTACTTCAGCTACACATTCACGAAGTCCATTATCAACAATATGCCTTTGCTCATACGTACCATCTTGGCAATAACTATAATCGTGGGCGGTACAGCAAAATAACCATAATTATTGCTGAACAGGTAACAAACTTCGAGTAAATTAGGGGCGCTCAATCGATATGGAACCAACTTTAGCTGCAGGTTTGTTTTATCCCGAGTCTGAATGAAACCGCAATCTTGTATTAGTGATTTCAGCATTTTGCTAGCTATTAATCAGATATCGATACTGCTAAATTATTATACTTTGTCAATAATGTTGAGCCTTTTTAATGATTAAGCTACTTAAATTTACTTAATAACTAACTACACTCGGTTATAGAACCTATAATTAAAGCAATACCTTAACAAGAAACTATTTCTTCGTGTATAACTCTCAAAGTATGATTATGAATCGAAGCTGCTATTTTCCTAGCGTAAACGATGGCTCAACAGGTAAATAACTACAATCAAGAGTAGCTATTAGCTGATTATTACTCTTTTTAAGAATTATTTAGCCATAAAACATAGTAGATCGGAGTCCTATTTTTGACAAAGATAATTAAACACCTGAGCATAGTTTTGTTAGCACTCATATTTGCAATGTCATTTGCTTTTGCTAACTCGCCATCAGTTCATTTTGAACGTCTATCTATCAAAGATGGCTTACCTCAAAGCAGCGCGAAAGCGGTGTTACAAGATCGTAAAGGGTTTTTATGGGTTGGTACTGAAGAGGGTTTGGCCCGTTATGATGGTTATGAGTTTAAAGTTTTCAAAAATAGTTTAGATAATCTCCACTCACTCTCAAATAATTATGTAACTGTTCTTTTTCAAGATCAACAGAGCGATCTTTGGATCGGCACCAGAGGTGGTGGCCTAAATCGCTTTAGCTCTACAACTGAACAATTTACGCATTATCGCCATCAAGCAACAAATCTAAACAGTTTAAGTAATGATACCGTGCATGCTGTTACGCAAGATAAACAGGGAAATATTTGGGTGGGGACAGACGGTGGAGGCCTTAACCGTTTTAATCCTGTCACCGAACAATTTACTCATTATCGTCATCAGCAAGCAAACTCTGCAAGCTTAAGTGATGATGCTGTTAGTGTTATTACTGAAGATCAACAAGGAAACCTATGGGTAGGCACGTGGAGTGGCGGCTTAAATCGTTTTAATCCTATCACTGAACAATTTACTCATTACAAACACCAAGCAACAAACCCTAATAGTATAAGTAATAATGCTGTCAGTGCCATTCTTGAAGATAAACAAGGTAATCTATGGGTAGGAACAAAGGGTGGCGGCCTTAATTATTTTAATATCACTTACGATAAATTTACTCGCTATATCCATAATGCAACTGTGCCCAAGAGTCTGAGCCATAATGAAATAGCAGCCATTACCGCAGATCAAGAAGGTAACCTTTGGTTAGGAACTTTAGGTGGTGGACTCAATTATCTCAACTTAAAAACCCAAAAATTTACCCACTATCGCAATCAGACAACAAACCTAAATAGTTTAAGTAATGACAATATTCGAGCCATCACTTATGACCAACAGGGTAATCTTTGGATAGGAACCGATGGCGGCGGACTTAATCGCTTAAACTCACTTACTAAACAATTTGCTCACTACCATCATCAAGCTAATAAACCCAACAGTTTAAGTAATAATATAATACGCGCTATTACCGAAGACAGTCGAGGCATACTGTGGGTAGGAACTTGGGGAGGCGGTTTGAATCGCTTTGATTCCGTCACCGAGCAGTTCTCTCATTACCGTTATAATGAAGATGATCCCAACAGTTTGAGCGACGATAAAGTCTATGCCATCACTGAAGATCGCCAAAATAATCTTTGGATAGGCACTGATGGTAATGCCCTTAATCGTTTTAATCCAATGACAGGGGAATTTACTCACTATCGTCATGATCCTAGCAATGCTAACAGCCTAAGTGATAATGCGGTTAGTGCCATTACTGAAGACCAGCATGGCGATCTTTGGTTTGCCACGTGGAAAGGTCTTAATCGCTTTAATCCAATTACGGAGCAATTTACTCATTATCGCTATCAAGCAGATAACCCTAATAGTATAAGTAATGACAGTATTCGGGTGATCACTGAAGATCAACAAGGTGATCTTTTGCTAGGGACTTGGAAGGGCCTTAATGTTTTTAATCCAAACACCGAAAAATTTATTAATTACAAACATCAGCCAACAGATCCTAGCAGCTTAAGTAATGACACTGTCTACGCGATTACCGAAGATCGAAAGGGAAATATTTGGATAGGTACCGCCAGTGGCCTTAACTTATTCAACAAAACTACCGGTAAATTCACTCGTTTTCTGAAAAAAGATGGCCTACCTAATAACGTTATTTATAGGATTGAAGAAGACAATAAAGGCAGTCTTTGGCTGAGCACAAATCTTGGTTTATCTAACTTTGATTTTAATACAAAAACATTTAAAAATTACAATATGGATGATGGATTACAAAGTAACGAGTTTAATGCTGATGCATCATTTAAAAATAAACGCGGTGAATTATTTTTTGGCGGGATCAATGGTTTTAATCGTTTTTTCCCCGATAAAATAATCAGTGATACCCAACAACCAAAGGTTGTTATTACCGATATGTTACTATCTAACCAATCCGTACCTATCAGCAATGTAGTACCATTAGATAAAAAATCAGACATAATTAAAAACACGCCTAATAGTAGCTATTCTTTAGAAAAACCAATTCACTCCACTTCTGCAATCACCTTAACTCATCAACAAAACCTTGTAACATTTGAATTTAGTACACTGCATTTTTCCAATCCCAAAAAGAATCAATATGCCTATAAAATGGAAGGTTTTAATGAAAAGTGGATCACAACTACTTATAAAAACCGCCGCGCAACATATACCAATTTACCAACCGGCAATTATATTTTACGCGTTAAAGCCAGCAATCCATATGGCATTTGGAACGAAAAAGGAGTAGCCCTTAAAGTCACTGTATTACCACCGCCATGGCTATCATGGTGGGCATACTCATTTTATTGCACGTTACTCCTGTTCATTATTTGGCTATTTGTGCGCGCGCAACGCAAAAAAGTCATATTTATAAAGAAGCTAAATGAGCAATTAGAAATTAAAGTGGCTGAACGGACACTAGGTTTACAAAAAGCGAATGAAGAACTAGCTAAAATTACTGTAACCGACGAACTCACAGGGTTAAATAACAGACGATTTGTCGCTAATAATTTGCAAACAGACATTGACTTAGTACTACGAAAATATCGCACTCATGATCAAAATAATGATATTGAAAATCATAGTGAATCAGACTTAATCTTTTTTATAATCGACCTAGATCACTTTAAACAAATAAATGATCTTTATGGTCATGCCGCAGGTGATAGCGTATTAATGCAAATTAAACCTATTTTAAAACACGTTTTTAGAAATACCGACTATCTTGTGAGGTGGGGAGGTGAAGAGTTTTTAGTAGTTGCCCGCTTTACCGACCGAAAAAATGCACCGCTACTTGCGGAAAGACTAAGAGCATCGTTTGAAATGCATAATTTTGTCATAGATGACGGAACTATTATCAAAAAAACATGCTCAATTGGCTATGCTAGTTTTCCTTTTTCAATAAATAATCCCGAAAGTTTAAATTGGGAACGAGTTGTCGATATTGCCGATCACTGTTTGTATGCAGCGAAAGAATCAACAAGAAATGCTTGGGTAGGACTAAGCGACATTGATTGTTACGATGATAATTTATTTGTAGCCATCACTGAAAAAACGCAGCAATTGATCAACCTCGAGCAAATAAAAGTAGAGTCTTCAATTCTTAAACCGGATAAAATAAAGTGGCATTAATACACTTTTGTTTACTCCATTAAATAGAGTTAAGTAGTTGCAGGTTTATCTTCTAATTATACAAAAAACACTTAAAAAATAGCCGCGATGTAAACCAATAAACACACGATATGCTTATTACGTGGCGTGGCAGTTTATATTATACCTTATGATCTCAGCGTCATTGTCACTAATACAACGGCGTGATCAGTGCTTTGGTGGTCATGCTCAATCAAGGGATGGTCGTAGTTGTACGAATGAGCTCTGCAGCTCTGCTTAGCTCATATTTAATAACATTACTCATTGATATGTGGTAACGCAATTGTCGTTCAAATTCATAGAAAGTATTCAGTGGCTCAAAGATTAAATGTCGTAATTTAAAGCTGAGTAACGGAGACAACATAAACATTGCATCATCTAAATGATCTTCATATTACTCATGAAAGTTATCTTTGCTTCCCTTGCTCTAAATGATCAACTAGGATGGGTTGTTCGTAACCTTAATTAAAGTAACCAACGTTTAAGGAGTTTTGATGAGTAACAGCGAAAACTATACCCCGCCTAAAGTATGGCAGTGGGACGCGGAAAGTGGCGGTGACTGGGCAAAAATAAATCGACCAATTGCAGGCGCTACGCACCAGCAAGATTTACCCGTTGGTGAGCACCCTCTTCAGCTTTACTCACTGGCAACCCCTAATGGCCAAAAAGTCACCATCATGCTTGAAGAACTGTTAGAGCTTGGTATCACTGAAGCCGAATATGATGCGTTTTTAATTAAAATCGGCGATGGCGATCAATTTGGCTCAGGCTTTGTGGGTGTTAACCCTAATTCAAAAATTCCAGCGCTGATGGATCACTGTACGACCCCTATAACGCGAGTGTTTGAGTCAGGTGCTATTTTACAATACTTAGCAGAGAAGTTTGATGCGCTAGTGCCAAGCGACCACACCAGTAAAACCGAATGCCGTAACTGGTTATTTTGGCAAATGGGATCAGCACCTTATTTAGGCGGTGGTTTTGGTCATTTCTATGCCTATGCACCACACAAAATGCAATATCCTATTGACCGATTTACGATGGAAGTTAAACGCCAGCTAGATGTATTAAACCGCCATTTAAGTGATCATGATTACATGGCTGGTAGTGACTATTCAATCGCAGATATTGCTATTTGGCCATGGTATGGCTCGCTGGTATTGGGATATTTATACGACGCCGCCGAGTTTTTAGATGTTGAATCATATACCCACGTGATGCGCTGGGCAAAACAGATTGAACGCCGCCCTGCAGTAAAGCGTGGTCGTAGAGTTAACCGGACTTGGGGCCCAGAAGATGAGCAACTAGCCGAGCGCCACAGTAAAAGCGACTTTTAACGAAAACCTAACAGCGCGATTAGTATGACTAACCGCGCTGTTACTTATGCTGGCTGTAAATCTATTTGGTTATCTCGCGCCTGCAGGATCTGTAAGCCGCGAGCTAAGAATATGCCACTTAAAATACCGTAAATCGCGCTGACAATAACCATAAATTCTGTACTTTGCGTAACTGCTAGTTGTATTGCCAACATCACTCCAACACAATATTTAGTAAAGAAAATGGCCATTATTAGTATAAATGGTACTTTGCTACCAGGTATATGAAACACATGCTGCTCACTTATGTAGCGCACTCCCTTTGGCAAACCGAATTGACGAGCGACTCCCCAACCAAGTACTAAACACACAAACCAAACTGCTAATGCAATTACACCAGAAAATGCGGAGTACACCCCAAAAACTGACAGGCCAGCCATTGCGACAGGTAACACACAAACACTGCGTAACGTGACCTCTCTTGCTCGGGTTTGTTTGACACCAAGCACAATCAGGCCGGCAAATAACGCGAACACCCACAGCGGTGTATGTTTAATTATATCAATCACTAAACTTCCTTTTTATTGTTGTTATTGCTTATTGTATTAGTGCCTTGAGCTTAATCTTATTTAAATAATTAATAAAGTTACAATTACATTTTTTTAACCTTTATATACGTAGCAAGCTTAATGTGCCATCTCGATGCTAACTTAGAGAATAGTAAAAGGCGACGACAAACAAATATCGCAGAGTGTAATCGCCATCATTTCAGTAGTAGCAAAACAACAGCGCAATTTGATAACCAAAAACCACTCAGCAGCAAACTAAAACATTCTCTTAAATCGAATGGTTAAGCCATTAAATTGCATTGTTAATTTGTAATATAAAAGGATATGCTCTTATTAGTAATTTACAATTAAAGGAACGGCTATGAAGAACGTATTATTAATCAACTCATCACTCAACGGTGAAAACGGTAATTCACATCAGCTTAGTGAACAGTTCATTGCTGAGCTTACACAAAAAACTGACATTACAGTGACTCGTCGGGATGTTGCCGAAAACCCATTACCACACCTAACTCAAGCTGAAATGGGCGCATGGATGACAGAGCCTTCAGAGCGTAGCGATGAGCAAAACAAACTGGCTGCTATTTCTGATGAGTTGGTCACTGAGCTGCAAAATAATAAGCTCATCGTGATGGGCGTCCCTATGTATAACTTTGGTATTCCATCTACATTAAAAGCGTGGATCGATCGTGTTGCTCGCGCAGGCATTACGTTTAAATACACTGAAACAGGCCCTGTTGGGTTAGTTGAAAATACTAAAGTAGTTATTCTTGCTGCTCGTGGCGGTATGTACTTAGGTACTGATATGGACACGCAAACTAAGTATCTAAAAGACTTTTTTGCATTTTTAGGCATCAAAGATGTGGACTTTATTTATGCTGAAGGCCTAAATATGCCTGGTGGTGATGACAGCAAAAACGCCGCTAGTAAAGAAATTTCAGATTACGTATCGGCACTTTAATTTTTTGATAAACAAGCGGTCAGTAAGGATCGCTTTTTAGTTAGCCATGCTGATTTCATTTATTACACATTCTTATCGTCAGTGGATCCGTGTAACTCAACATTCAATACTTTTGTAAACTTGGTGCTTATGTTGCAACACTCTCTATAAACCGCCCATTTCGCTATGCAAAGGTGAAATCTTTTCACAGTTAGCGAAATTATTACAAAGGAGATGAGTATGACGATTAAGAAATCTGCACAATCACATTGGTCTGGCGATATTAAATCTGGTAAAGGTCAAATTAGCACCGAAAGCGGCGCTTT
Source organism: Pseudoalteromonas sp. 1181_04 (assembly GCF_052850545.1). Taxonomy (NCBI): domain Bacteria; kingdom Pseudomonadati; phylum Pseudomonadota; class Gammaproteobacteria; order Alteromonadales; family Pseudoalteromonadaceae; genus Pseudoalteromonas; species Pseudoalteromonas sp. 1181_04. Next base: position 148,318 of record NZ_VXCS01000001.1, on the reverse strand, counting down.
AGATAATCAGCCCTATGGTTTTAATACGCGCTTTGAAGATAAAGCGGGCACTAACCCAGAAGAACTAATAGCTGCGGCGCACAGTGCTTGCTTTAGTATGGCGCTATCACTTGCGTTAACTGAAGCAAATTACGTTGCTGATGATATCACCACCAGTGCAGTGGTTAGTTTAGATGAAGTGGATGATGGCTTTGAGGTTAGTCATATAGCCTTAAGTGTAGAGGCAAAAATTGCCGGTATTGCTGAATCAGAATTTAAAAAACTGTGCGAGCAAACCAAACAAGGCTGCCCTATCTCAAAATTAATGAATGCTGAGATATCTCTCACTATGGCACTCAACTAAGCTAAAAAATTAACCGTATATAAGCCAAGTAATTATTACTTGGCTTTTTACTGCACGGTTTTTACTATACGTAAAAGGTATAAACATAAAATAACGTAAAATTTCAGCTAAATCTCTGGCCTAGCCAAGCTAAATAAATCATGCGTTGTCGTAAAGTAATCTCCGCCCATTTTACCAACGGTATTTAAAGCTCTTGGGTCAATATAGCCGTTAACAAGTACACTTTCATCAATATAAATACCAACTACATTTAATAACATCATTTGCCCGCCACCTGCTTGTTCAGAAATAGTGACCACGTCACGTAAGCTACATTCATAACGAACCTTAGCTGCTGCCACCCCCAATGGAGTTACTGATTGACTTGCACATGATGCGATCCCCACAGCCGTAAATTCACTAGTTTGCGAAGAAAAATTACCGCAACTTTGATTCATTTGCTCCACCAGATTATGACTGACCACATTGATAACGCACTCTTTTGTGGCCAGTAAATTGTTTAAGGTATCCTTGTTTTGATTCTCAGCTGGATTTACCTGAGTCACACTCAACACTGGCGGGTTTACACTTGCCACGGTAAAAAATGAATACGGCGCAATATTCGCCACGCCATCACTACTTAACGTGCTTATCCATGCGATAGGCCTTGGCGTGATCCCACCAACCAATTTACTGTATGCCCCTTTTTGCTCGTCAGGATCAGTTAAATCAAAATACATCATCACCTCATTAAATTTAAACTCATTAAACTAAACGCCTTTTCACTTTGTTACGTATTAAAGACAAAGTAAATGAAAAAAACGCTTTATTACTATGACACACTCTTTGTACTGGTTTACTAACGATTTACGACTAAGCGATAACGCACTAATCTCTCTTGCTGCAAAGCAAGATACAGCACTTAGCTTTGTATATTGTGTTGACCCTCAATGGTTTAAAAGCAATCACCATGATTGCCAATCAATGGGACAACATCGCTGGCAGTTTTTAGCGCAATCTTTACAACAGTTAAACAATACTCTGAGAGACTATGGGCAACATTTAGTGATCTACCATCAAGCTGCTCATGAGGTGATTGAACATTATTATCACCATCACAACGTGCGTACTCTATATTGCAGTGAACAAATTGGTTACGATGAGCAGCAAACGCTACTCAATGTAGCGAAAAATCATGGTGATCTTGTTATTAAACAAGCTAATACATTTACCTTATATGACAACCAGCAACTTCCTTTTACTATTAATGAACTGCCAGCAACATTTAGTCAATTCAGAAAGCTAATTGAGCAAACAACGCCCACTATCAATACACTTTTAGATCCTCCAGAGTACATAGCCAGACCTTTAATTGCTCCAATGCCTTGGCCAACTACATTGCCTAATGTCAGTAAAGAACGAGCGTTATTCGCAGGTGGTGAACAAAGTGCGACTGATCACCTAGCTGATTACTTTTCAAGTGCTAATCCATCTACCTACAAAGAAACTCGCAACGCTTTAGCTGGTATTGAAAACTCAACCAAGTTTTCTCCTTGGCTTGCTAATGGCTGCATTAGTGCTCGGCAAATAGTCAACGCTTTGCGTAATTATGAGCACATTCATGGCGCAAACGACTCAACTTACTGGATTTATTTTGAATTACTGTGGCGTGAATACTTTCAACTATACAGCCTGCGTTATGGCAATAAGTTATTTTCTTTTGCCGGAATTACAAAGCGTAAGCCACTAACCAGTTTTTACCCACAGCGATTTAAGCAATGGTGCACAGGCACAACACCGTATCCCATTGTCAATGCATGTATGAAACAGCTGAATAAAACCGGCTATATGTCAAATCGTGGCCGGCAATTAGTTGCAAGCTGCTTGGTAAACGAGCTCAAGCTAGATTGGCGCTTTGGCGCTGCTTATTTTGAACAACAACTGATTGATTACGACGTGGCATCTAATTGGGGAAATTGGCAATACCTTGCAGGTGTTGGCGCGGATCCTCGCTCGGGTAGGCATTTCAATTTAGCAAAGCAAACCCAAACCTACGATGCTAATAATCAATTTATTAATCACTGGCAAGGTGATGAGGTACACGCCATAGACTCGTTAGATGCCGCAGATTGGCCGTTAAGCAGTTAATAATGCTTAAAGAATAGCGGTGGTGAGAATAAAAGTTGTAGCACACAAAACCGAGCCTTTAAGACTCGGTTTTGTGCATTTTAGCAAGGTGCAACATTATTAAATGTTCTAATTTTTGTTTTTAAATCAAATGCTGCATAACCAGCCACAATAATAAAACAGCCTGCTGGCACAATATAAGAAAAAGCGACACTGAAGGTATCAATAAATACAGCCTGTACCACGGGTACTATTGCTCCACCTAAAATAGCCATTACTAATCCGGCAGCACCTAACTTTGCATCATCGCCTAAACCATGTAATGAAATTGCGTAAATAGTGGGAAACATTAACGATAAACAAGCCGATATACAAACTAAAGCCCAAACCCCACTTATAGTTGGCATTTGCACCATATATAAACATAATAGCGTCGCAATTACAGAGGTTGCCATTAATAGTTTTGCTGGTCTAATAAATCCCATAAGCCATGTCATCACAAACCGAGAGAACAGAAAAGTGATCATACTGTATTGCAAAAACGTTCCACCGGTCACTTCGTTTGTATCAAGTGCTTCCATAACGTATTGAATGGTAAAGGTCCATACACAGGTTTGCGCTGCAACATTAAAAAACTGCGCAATAACGCCAAAGCGATAATGTGTATTTTTAAATAATCGTTTAAAGGTTGCACGAAAATCGACATGCTTAGATACCTTTTTTTGCTTGCAAAAGTTAGGTGTTTTAGTAAATGCAATTGCCAGCCAAATAAGCACAAGTACGCAAGCCATACCCACATAAGGCACCATAACCGCATCTAGTTCTGCTTTTATTACCTGAGTTAGTTGCTCAGCGCTCATAGCTGCACGCTCATCTGAGGAAGCTATATTTAGGCTAGGTAAAATAAGGGTTGCGGCTAAAAACACACCGATATTAGTACCAACAGGATTGAAAGATTGCGCTAAATTTAATCTACGGGTTGCACTTTGCTGATTTCCCATTCCCATCACATAGGGGTTTGCTGAAGTTTCTAAAATAGATAGACCACCAGCTAACACAAATAAAGCGGCTAAAAAAAAGCCGTAAGTCATTGCTTGGCTTGCGGGATAAAACATAAATGCCCCCATCGCAGCCATGCCTAAGCCTGTCAATACTCCCGTTTTGTAAGAAAAGCGTTTATTTATATAAGCGGCAGGAATGGCTAAGCAAAAGTAGGCGCCATAGTAGCTAAACTGTACAAGTGCCGATTGCACTGAAGACATAGTAAATATTTTACTAAATACTTTAACTAACGGATCAGTCATATTTGCTGCAGCACCCCATGCTGCAAAGCAAAGTACAAGCAAAATAAAGGGAACCACCATCTCCTTAGAGACAAGAGGTGTTTTTGTATGTGTGTGTGTGGTCATTGCCATGTCTCAGTTGTTAACTTTGAGTAAAGCATTTAAACAGGTAAATATCACCTCGTCAATAAATCAACTATAGTTATTTATTACATTTAACAATAATTAATTGTACTCTGTCGTTAATTTAATATTAAATGATCAGCACAGTAATAAAACCAATGCTGTCGCCAAGTATGTCCGCTCAGTGTACAATTAGTTAAGTTATTCAAGACAATAACAGATTAGACAGGAATCATTATCAAAGCTAAAAACCCTCGACTCGTCTCACAAGAAGGCCGAAGCCAATCTGGCTTGCGTGCTCACAATGAACGTCGAATTATGTCTTTAATTCGTCAACAAGGGAGTGCGCCAAAAGCCGAGATAGCACAAAAAACGGGTCTTTCTGCACAAGCCGTTACAGTTATTATCAATAGCTTGGAAGCCGAGTCGTTATTAATAAGAAAAGAGCCACAGCGTGGCCGTGTTGGCCAACCCACGATTCCGTTTGCCTTAAATCCTGATGGTGCTTTTGGCATCGGCTTAAAAGTTGGTCGCCGAAGTTATGATTTAACCTTAATTGACTTGGTCGGAAATATTCGCGCAACCTTAAATGAATACTGTGCCTACCCTACTGTAAATAGTCTGCTCACTTTTCTAGAAAAAGGTATCAGCGTACTTAAAATGAGCTTAAGTGACGAGTTAGCCGAGCGTATTCTAGGTATTGGTGTTGCAACTCCTTTTGAAATTTGGAATTGGACTGAAGAAGCTGGCGCACCAAAGAAAGTAATGAATGAGTGGAAGTCTTTCGATTTTAAACAAAGAATCAATCAGATCATCTCTCTTCCTGTCTATGTATGTAATGATGATACCGCAGCATGCTCAGCAGAGCTGAGCTTTGGCAACCCAGCTCGCTTTACTGATTTTTTATACATTTTTATTGGCACTTTTATTGGTGGTGGAGTCGTTATAAACGAAACCTTATTTACCGGTAAAAAAGGCAATGCGGGAGCTATTGGCTCATTACCAAGGCCTGTACTCAATAGTGAAGGCCAACTAACATCGCAACAGCTGATCATGCAGTCTTCGCTGTATATACTTGAAAAAATGCTTAAAGATGATGGTTACAATACCGACATAGTGTGGAGTTCAAAAGAATATTGGGGAGATTTAGGCCCTGTTTTAGATAAATGGATAGATCAAGTTGCAGATGGCCTTGCCTATGCAGCACTGTGCTCACTGGCTATTTTTGATTTTGAAGCCATTGTGATTGATGGTGCAATCCCTATCAATGTAAGAGAAAAAATAGTATTAGCAACAAAGTTAAAATTAAGCCAAGCCGATCATCGTGGCATATATCGCTGTGCCGTACAAAGCGGCTCTATTGGTGCTAAAGCTCAATCAATAGGTTGCGCTAACCTACCGTTAATTATAAATTTTTCTCAAGATAACGTCAGCCTTTCCCACAACTAGCTTCCAATAAATTTATCAAGCAGCCGGCGCTATTCGCCGGCGCTTTAATATCCTGGATTACCCGCAAATAAATTCAATTAAATAACTCCATAAACTTGTACAAAAAAATAAGTAATAATAGTTGATTTATTCCTTTTAGTTCTCTACATTCTATTTACAAATTTGCCCAAACTGGTGAGGCGGGCTGATAAAACAGCAAGTTTTTAATCACACGCAACAAAAGCAAAAAATGGTTTAGGATTTGGCCACATAATCGTAACGGGTACATCTGGTCAAAAAAGAGTGAATCTATCAATGCCATTAACCCAGCTAAGTTAGCTGGCTTGATTCGAGAAGATACATAAAGCGACGTATTTTTTGACACCAAAATCAATAACTGTCTTGGTGGTCAAGGCTTAGATTTAACCAAAGGTATCGTTTAAAACGAGACGATACCCTGACAATTTTTATAGGAATAACGTAATGGAAGTAGTTGCAATTGGTGAAGCCTTAATTGATTTACTCTCAAATGATTGTATAGATAAAACAGTATTAAGCAGCGAGCCAGGATTCACTCAATTTGCAGGAGGTGCGCCCGCAAATGTAGCTGTCGCCGTAGCAAAGTTAGGCGGTTTGAGCTCACTGCTTGGTAAGGTAGGCGATGATCCGTTTGGTCGTTTTTTAATAAAGGCACTCGATACACATAATGTTAAAACATCACATGTTAGCTTTTCTAAAAAGGGTAAAACTGCACTAGCCTTTGTCTCATTAGATGAAAGCGGTGAACGTACATTTGATTTTTACGATAAAGACGCCGCGCATTATGATTTGCAGATTTCCGATTTAACCCCCTCTTTATTTGCAGCCCCTAAAATAGTGAGCTTTTGCTCAGGCTCTTTAGCTAAGGCTCACATATTAAATACTACGTTAAATGCACTAAAACACTTTAAAGAAGCAGACTCGGTTACATGCTTTGATATTAATTTTCGACCTGCCTTTTGGGATGAACCACTTACAGCCCCATCCATTATTAATGATATAGCTAAAACGGTTGATGTTATTAAAGCAAGTAAAGATGAGCTGATAGCCCTGTATGGCATTGAGCATATTGAAACCACAATAAAAAGCTGGGTAGACAATGGCGTGTCATTGGTTTTAATGACTGATGGTGGCGAGCCAATTACATTTTCCTCATGCTCATTTAGTGGTACATATCCTTGTCCACCAGCGAATGTCGTAGATACCACAGCTGCCGGTGATGCTTTTGTAGGCGGTTTTTTATACCAAGTAGCTTCGCTAGTAAGTGATAAAAACGAATTTATTGATTGGGCCAATAATTTTGAAAAAGTATTAAAAGCAATCGACTTTGCAGCTAAGTGTGGCGCCTCAACTGTCGCAAAGTTTGGTGCATTCGACGCTTTACCAACGCAGCAAGACCTGTCTGCCTGAGCACTTACAATCAAGCAGCCTATTTGTAACCTCTATTCTAACGACTAAAACTCATATTTTTAGTTTTAGTCGTTTAACAAAATCGCTTTTAAACTACTTTTACATTTAATACGTATAAAACTATTTATGCCTAATTATTTATAAACGATACGGTTTTGATATCACCAGTATGAAAGAAAAAATAAACATAGTCTGGTTTAAACGTGACTTACGCCTAAGCGATCATCAGCCTTTAAAAAATGCGTTTAGTAATGGCCTGCCCACACTATTAATTTATAACTTTGAACCTTTACTGCTTGCCGATGGGCATTACAACGAGCGGCATTGGCGCTTTGTCTATCAATCTATTGTTGATTTAAATACCCAACTAGCTCGCTATAATAGCCGCGTGTATATATTTAATGAAGACATGCAAACCCTGCTTGAATCGCTTCACTCGCAGTTTGCAATCACAAACATGTTTAGCCATCAAGAAATAGGGCTAAACAACACTTTTGAACGTGATAAAACCATTAAAACATGGTGCCAACACCACCATATTAACTGGTTAGAGTCGCCAACCGGGGCTGTGATACGTGGCAAAAAAAATCGCCACAATTGGAACGAACGCTGGCAACAAACCATGCAAGCACCTATTGCTATACCTAATTGGAAGCAAATAAAGCCACTCACCCTTACTGACTATAAAACACCCAAGCTGCCTAGTTCCTATACGCAAGATAATGAACATTTTCAGCATGGGGGCCCACGACTTGCCCGTGAAGTAATGCAAAGTTTTTTTGCTGAACGCGGTAAGGGTTATCAAAAAGGAATATCTAGCCCTAGTTTAAGCCGTACTCATTGCTCTAGGCTATCGCCCTATTTAGCGTGGGGAAATATCAGCCTGAGGCAAGTGTATCAAATGGCGATTGACGCATACCATAGCACTCATGCTGATAAAAAAGGTTGGAAGCGCCCGCTTGCTGCATTTGTATCTCGCCTGCACTGGCATTGCCATTTTATGCAAAAGTTTGAAAGCGAATGCAGCATGGAATTAAAAGCATTAAATCCGGGGTACCATGCATTTCCATATCGTGATGACGCACAAGTTACTAGCGATATTGAACGCTGGGCACAGGGGCAAACCGGTATTCCTATTATTGATGCCTGCATGCGCTGTTTAAAAGCCACCGGTTATATTAATTTTAGAATGCGCGCTATGTTAGTTAGTTTTGTTACGCATCATTTAAATATTAGCTGGCAACATGCAAGCCTGCCGTTGGCTAACTATTTTTTAGACTTTGAACCGGGGATCCACTACCCGCAAATACAAATGCAAGCATCGGTTACGGGCATTAATACTATTAGACATTACAACCCGATTAAACAATCTGAGGATCAAGACCCGAGCGGTGAATTTATAAAAAAATGGTGCCCAGAGCTTGAAAAGCTGCCTGTAGAATACTTGCATGAACCTTGGGAGCAAACACCCATGGAAGCATTATTTAACGACTTTAAACTAGGTGACGATTACCCTGCACCGATGATTGATTTAACCAAAGCGTCTAAAGAAGCGAGAGAACGGCTTTGGCAATATCGCGAACGTATTGAGGTTAAGCGCGCTATTCCTGCGATTTTAAAAAAGCATGTAAGCATCGCCCCTAGAACAAAAAGTACCAAGACAAACCATCACAATGGCTAATAAAAAACTAACTTTACCGCAAAAAACCTGCCCCACTTGCAAACGTGATTTTGCTTGGCGTAAAAAATGGCAGCGCGACTGGGATAACGTTATTTACTGCTCGCAGCGCTGTAAACGCAGTAAAAACGAAGAGTCAACGCGCTAGCTAAAATTTGCAGTTAAACAGAACAAAGCTTTGTTATTGATTCTAAAAATACGGTAACATTATTGTTATTATTAATAATAAATAGCAAGAATTATCCTAACGGTGGTTTTTCAGGGTAAGTAAAATAAATTAAGGGATACTATGAATTGTACTAATTGTGGTAAAGGTTTACTTAAACCGAGTTTTATTGAAGGTCAATTTCGTTCGCACACATGCACGCACTGTAATGGCCACTGGATACTAATCGAAGACTTTGCAGCTTGGAAAGAGCGTAACCCAAACTTTGCATTTGCTGACAATATCTCATTCGAAGCCGACGCTAAAGACACTAAAAAAGCGTTAATTTGCCCAGTATCGGGAGTCATTATGCGTAAGTTTCGTATTTCATCAGCAACTGACCACCGTATTGATTACAGCGCACCAGTAGGTGGGATCTGGTTAGATGCAGGTGAATGGGAATTACTAAAAGAAGAAGGCTTAGCTGGTACATTGAATGCAGTAGTAACACAGCAATGGCAAAACCAAATTAGAGAGCAAAGTACCAAGCAAAACTTTAGTGACATATATGCTGATAAATTCGGCGCAGACACTTATACAAAAGTGAAAGAACTCAGAACATGGCTTAATGCACAACCGCAAAAAGCAGATTTGAGAGCCTACCTAATGGCTGAAGACCCATATTCTGCAGAAAAGTAAGCTGCTAGAAAAAGTAGGACTCGCTGTATCGAGTCCTTTCATCACAAAATACACCACAGTCATTGTACTTGTTTAATTTTCTTATTGCTGTGTTAACCGCATGCGCCACTGTTTTACTGTTATACTCAAATGCTAATACGCAGAAGCCAATCGCGGCTATGTCATATTTACTTCCGACTTGTCATTCTATGCAAGTTAACCACCTGATTTAAAACCGCTTTATATTAAAAATACTAATTTAGTAAATAACAAAACCCTTTACTAAGACCATTGTTTACAGTCAAGTGTTTCGCTTGCCTGTAAAACAGCCCACAGTTTGTTGGCGAAGTAGCATCATTCGTTTATGAACTCAGCATACTTTAAACAAGGCGATAGCATGAGTGAATTAACTATTGGCGTAATTGGTACGTCACGCAAGACAGATGAACGCCGTTACCCTATCCACCCAGACCACCTTAAGCGCATTCCAGAACAACTTAGAAAACAACTGATCTTTGAACAAGGCTACGGCGAAGCTTTTAATGTGAGCGATGCGCAAATAGCCGCATTAACCGGTGGTGTTGCAAGTCGCAGTGATATTTTAACCAAAATAGGCACCGTGATCATCGCCAAACCGGTGCTTGCTGATTTACAGGAGCTACGTGAAGGTGGAACCCTTTGGGGCTACGTACATTGCGTACAACAACGCGAAATAACCCAAGCTGCACTTGATAGAAAACTCACTCTCATTGCGTTTGAAGATATGTTTGTATGGTCGCCACAAGGCAATGTTGGCCGTCATACTTTTTATAAAAATAACGAAATGGCTGGCTACTGTGCGGTGTTACATGCACTGCAGCTCAAAGGCATTGACGGACATTATGGTGATCAGCGTAAAACCATCATCTTTAGTTTTGGTGCTGTTAGTCGCGGTGCAATTTATGCACTCAAAGCCCATGGTTTTAGAGATATTACGATTTGCATCCAGCGCCCCGATCACGAAGTACGCGAAGAGATCCTCGACTGCTATTACGTTAAAGTTCGCCAAGGCCAACACGATGAAGCACGGATGATGGTGGTTGAACACGATGGGACGCAACGGCCACTAACGGAGCTCATTAGCGAAGCCGATATTATCGTCAATGGCACTTTTCAAGAAACTGCAAACCCAGTTAATTTTGTTATTGAATCTGAAGCGGACTGCCTAAAAGCAAACAGTTTAATTATAGATGTAAGCTGTGACGAAGGTATGGGGTTCTTTTTTGCTAAACCCACCACATTTGCAAATCCGATGTTTCGCTATGAAACCGTTGATTATTACGCGGTTGATCATACACCTAGTTATTTATGGGAAAGCGCAACACGTTCAATCTCAGCCGCCATGATTGTATACTTACCTACAGTATTAGCAGGCAAGGCACAATGGCAAAAAAATGAAACCATCCGTCGTGCGATTAATATTGAAGACGGTATAATCAAAAATACTGCGATTCTAGCGTTTCAAAAGCGCCAATTAAACCCGCCTTATAATGCACTTTAGTTATTAAACATAATTAGTTTTTCAAACATCAATAAACACGCCGAGCAGCTAATCCTGCTCGACGAGTTCAACTGTAAGAGTCATTGTTCTGATGTTGTTTGCTCTCCAGCGACTTTTTCTCTCAGTTGCATCACCACTTGATCTGATATAGCTAAATCTCCTTGCTTGGCACTAAAGCTATGAACAACCCCGGCAGTGGTAGCAACCACTTCCAACACCACTTTATCAAAATCAACATCAAATAAAGTTTGGTCTCGTACTACGGCATCCCCCTCATTAACGTAAATTGCCGAAATCGTAGCCTTACCCATCATTCCTTGTAGTTCAGGTACTTTGATATCCATCTTGCTTCCTTAGTGGTTAATTTAAATGCTATTTCGCGCCCCATGCAGCAATTAATTTTTCAAACTGAGCCTGCACATTGTTATTATTGATACCTTGAGTTTGTTGGTTAATTGCATTAACAAGCTCAGTAAATGACGTTTGGTTATTGTTACTGGTAACCGCTGCAGTTAGCGCATTCACAGCCTCTTTATTATCAAGGGCTGCAAGTTGCTCAATTAACGCCTGCAAGTGTGGTTGATAGTTATTACCAGCTATAGCACGGCTTAATTGCTCTAAACTTGCCATATAAGGCGTTTGCACAAAACCATTATCAAGCGATTGCGCTATGCTACTAATTGCTTGTTTATTATCTAAACCTTGAATATTCACACCAACACTTTGCAATAACTGGCTGTAATCGTGGCTTAGGTTGTTTTTACTAAGTTTACCGGCAATCTCTTCCAGTGATTGATGCAAATAACCCATTTGCTCAACCGCCATCATCACCGGACTGCCGGCGCCATCAAGTTTATTTAAACGTACAAAGTCACCTTTAATTTGACTAAAGCGCTGCTGCTGTTCTGCGCTTAAGGTGCCACGCAGTTCACCGAGTTTAAGTAAGTTCTCTTCAGAGCCTTTACTGAGTGTTTGCGCTTCACCACGATAATGGTCACAAATCAAGTTTTCTAGCTCTTCGTCATTCATGGCAGCAACGACTTTTTCTGCCATTTTATTCATATTACGGTAGCTGCCTTGCAATTTAAATGGCGGCTCTGTGCGGTAATTATTATCTTGCGCGGCTGAGGCAATATACTGGGCGTTCACTTTTAGTACGGTATTACGAATAGTGATTAGTCGCATCAGTACCGCTTTAATTTCGTTAACTTCCGCTTGTGAATAGCCGTGTTCAAGCTCATTTAATGAAATGTCTTCGCCTTGACACATCCGCACTAACTTATATAAATCTTCCATGTTGCGGTTAGCCAATGGCGCTAATACGGCATTAGATGTTAGCGCATTTTCTATAAAGCTCATGGCAAACTCTTGCTCACACCCGGCTAAGGTATCACCAAGATTATAAATATCGGCGCGGTTTGCCAACATATCAGGAATTTTAAAGCTCTCACCAGATTCCGTATACGGGTTACCTGCCATCACTACGGCAAACTTTTTACCGCGTAAATCATAGGTTTTACTTTTACCGTTCCACACCCCGTCAATACGTCTTGAGCCATCACACAAAGAAATAAACTTTTGTAAAAACTCAGGGTTAGTATGCTGAATATCATCTAAATACAGCATCACGTTATTGCCCATTTCAAAGCTCTGATTGATTTTTGCAATCTCTTTTTCAGCAGTAGCATTAATGGCTTGAGCAGGATCGAGTGACACCTGATCGTGCCCTATCGACGGGCAATTTACTTTTACAAAAGTCAGCCCTAAACGGTTAGCAACGTATTCAACTAAGGTTGTTTTACCGTAACCTGGCGGCGAGATCAGTAATAGCATGCCCATTAAATCAGTGCGTTTGTTTTTACCTGCTGAGCCAATTTGTTTTGCTAAGTTATCACCAATAATTGGGAAGTACACTTTATTGATCAGCTGATTACGTACAAACGAGCTAAGTGGCCTGGCTTTAAATTCCTCAAGTTGCAGGCGCTCTTTTTGCGCCGCTAAAATATCACTGCGCAGTGCATGATACTGCTCAAAAGCCGGTACTTGCTCAGTGATGTATTTACGAGTTCTGGCATAAAACTCTGCATAATCAACATGTAAAGTTTGCTCTTGCACTCGTTTATGCTGCCCCATTAAACGCTCAACTTGGGTGTTTGGGGTGACGTCCAACACAGTGTATTTTAATGTTGTGGTGGCACTGAGATGCAAGTAGTTAGCCGCTTCCGCCTGCACCATCGCCGACACTTTAGGATTTTGCATGCAGTACGCATTAAGCCAACTTAAAAATAATAATGCCCGCTCATCAGTTTGCTTTACGTTTTCACAGGCCTGAGCAAGCTCGTTGCTATAACCTTTGGCTTTAGCGTCACTGCTAAACTGTTCAGCTAAATTTTTAGCTTGTTGAGAAACGATAAATAGCTGTTGCTCTGCCGTTTTTTGTTGCGCTAATTGTTGCACTAAATAAGCAGCGGCCAAGTCAGTGGATAAATCAGCAAAACGTGCAGATAATTTGCTAACTTGAGTTAAAAAGGCATTGATCTGTTCACTTAACTGCGCAGTTAACGTGCCGATAAAATTGGTCGCAGCAAAGTGTTTATCCATCAAAATAGCATTGCTCGCTTGATGGAAATATTCGTTCAGTTGTGCAGATGACAATTGCGCACTAAATAACTGCGCAATAATACGACAACTAGCCGGATAAATAAGTAAATCCAGACTATTTTTTTGCGTCAATAAGGTGTCAATAATTGCCCATGCATCGTGGTCATGAATGCCTTTTTCATAGCCTTCTTGATAGCGCGGTTCAGCAAATTTTTGCACCAGCTGCAATAATTGTTTATCTCGTTGTGCCTGCTCTAATTGTGCAAAAGTCAGCGAATGCTCACTGTTTTCACAAGCGAGTAATATTTGTGCAGCTAAATACTCACCACGATAAACCACCTCACTTTCAGAAACTAATGTTTGTTGCCACAAATGACGGCTTTGCTGTAACGTTTGTAAGCTTTTCTCATCTGTTATTGGCTCAAAATAATCAGTACCCGTTAAGTGCAGCATCAGCTGCTCGTCACGCGGCAATAAGGTTAAATCGAGTAATTGCTTATTAACACTAAAAGCGTGCTTACCAATACTGACTGTATTGCCGCCGTCAGTGAAAATATCTTGTTTATCACGTAACGAACGTATGCCCTGATCTTTACTGGCTTTTAGCTTTGATTGGATATCATCGGCACGAATTTCATCGCCTAACTCTTTAAGCTCACTAGTCAATGCACGAAGCTTGCTGATCATAGGATCGGCGGCAAAATAAGTATTTAATGCATCAAGCTCAGTAAAGCTTTGCGCACGGCGGTTAACGCCTTGCAATATACGCTCGGCGGCATTGGCTAAATTCAATGCGCGGCGCTGACGGGTATCAATTAAGCTTTGTTTATGCGCTTCAAAGCTTTCGTATACGTCATCACGTTTGGCAATGATCTCTGTCAGATATTCGTCAAAATCACTAAATTGCGATTCCAGCTCCTCAAGCTGAATAAGCAAACGTGAAAGTTGCTCGTCACACGCCTCTGGGGTTTTAGCATTATTTAGTGCGTTGGTAATACTTTGCGAAAAAAGCTTAAAGCGTGCGGCAAATTCAGCTTTAGCTTCAACACTGCCAAGGCTCTTTTGACGGATTTCAATGCTCGCTTTAGCACGATTAACCAACGCATAAACAGCACTGATATCTTCGAGGATTTGCGTGCGCACACGGCTGTCGTCGATGTCTAAATCAAGCATAGTGTGGTTAAGTAAATCCAGCTCTACACTTTGCGCATCTAACTGTGCGATATAGGTCTTCAGCTCGCTAACGCTTTCGCTTTTACTGCTTAGCTCTTCAAGCTCTTTAAGTTTTTCGTGGTACGGCGCCAGCGCGCTGTCTTGTTGTAAAAACGCGGCAGTTGCTTGGCTTACTTCAACCAGCCGTGTATCAATTTCACTTTGTAAGTTATTCAGTGCAGCAATATCTATATATTTAATATCTTCAAGGCTTATTACTTGCCCTTTGAGCATTTTTAATGCATCAATACCTTGCACAAATTGCGGTGCTACTTTAAAGCTATCAGGACGTACTTCTCGGGTTACATCAGTGTATTGCTTATTAATATCCACCAAGGCTTGCTTGGCTTTGTTTTGAATCTCGGTGACTTTTTCAAACTCATCAAGCACTTGCTCAGCGGTTTCATTGATGCTGTGTAGGTTTTGTGCGATTTTCGCAAATTCGCTTTCGTTAAGCCAATGGTAACGGTCAAAGATATTCCGGCTAAGGGCAATTAAATCTTCGTAATGAAATAAAGTCGGGCTTTGCTCGCTAATGGCTTTACAGACACTGTATAAATCAGAAATACCGCGAACTAAATCGGGGTTACCTATTTTACCAAAAAAGCTAGTAAGTGGCGGCGCATTGGCTGCAAATTCAGCCGATACAAACGGGCTTTGCCAAATTTGAATCGGATGTACTCGCTCCGCTTGGTCTTTATCGGCTTTAAAAGTCAGCGTTATACCATCGTTGTAAATAGCATAACCGTGACAATAAATTGGATTTTGCAGGTTTTTATCAATAATATTATAGGCAAATAGCGCGTAACGGCCTTCACTTGGCTCGTAAAACACGTATAAAACATCTTCGCCGTTTGGTGACTTTATATGTCGGTGAAATTCTAAATCTTCTATTTGCTCTTCAAACGAGCGTGCTTGCCCTGATTGTAAGTAGTAACCGCCAGGGAAAATAATGCCGTGATCTTCAGGTAAAGTAACACATGCACTGCCGATTGCATCTTGGCGCATGACCTGCTGAGTGCGGGTGTTATAAATAAAGTAACGCCATGTTTTTTCACGGTATGGGAGAATTTTTAGCAGCACTAAGTCGCCTACCAGCGCGTACTCAACTTCGCTGTCAGCAAGGGATTGGTTTTTATCATCAACAGCTTCTTGATAAATCCCTTCACCGGTGTCAGTGCTGTTTTCTATTTTAATGGTCAGTGAACCGCCAATGGTTTCAACAAACACTTGGTCCGCGATGTTGATATGAGCGTGGCGCCCTTCTATGTGGTTACTTCGGTCAGTTTTGAGCCATTCAAAATCATAGTCATGTGCGTGTTGAATATCACGCTCACCTCGGTTATCGATATAATTAATGGTGTTGTCTGGGTGAATTTCCCAGCGAAAAACCCGCACATCCGATAACTTGTCACCGATTTGGAATAGAGCAAATAGCTTGCCATTTTGTTGATATAAATGCTGTAGGCTGGTTTGTTTGTAGTAGGTATACAGTTCTTCAAAATCACGAATAAAACGACTATCGGTTAAAAAACGCGTTGTCTCTGGGTAAGGCTCAATTTCGTAATGGTCGTCTTGCTCCACCAACTTTTGTACACTAAATACATCACTGATTGCGGTTTCTTTTTTTAATCCCAAAAATACGTTGTAAGCAAAGATAACTTTATCGCCAATAATCACGATATCGCGCGGGGTACAATTTTGCTCCGTACGAACGCGAACACGCCCTTTTACTTGTAGATCAGTGCTACCAAACTCGTTAATACGCTGTGTATTTACATCATCTATTTGCGTTTTTAAACTAGCACCAAAATTATTTAAGCGGCGTTTAATTAAATCGTACGAGCCTTGTTCTAGCGCTTGTTGAGTTGCGTCCGTCATGAAACCTATCCTGAAATTTAATAGAAGTTAGCCGCAATAGTTAAACTATTGCGGCTACAACGAGAGAACTTAGAAATTAAGCTAATCTTTTGGATCTAGTTTAATTTTCTCATCTAACCCACCACCTAAGTTACCGCCTAACATGCTTAGTAATTGGCTTTTTTCAGCCGCAGAGGTATTACTTAACTGCTTTAATAACTTACTCATGTTGAAGTTTTTAAGTGTTTCGGCTGAGCCATTCGCCCCAGCTAACACCCCTTTTAGGTCTTCAATTAAATTTCGATCACCATTTAAGTGATCTTTAAATACGGTTTGTACGGTTTTACTTTCATCAACTAAGCCATCAATTGATTTACCTAAACTGATTGCACTCATAAATTGATTAAAGAACTGACCATCGCCGC
The DNA here is from genome assembly GCF_052850545.1 of Pseudoalteromonas sp. 1181_04. Taxonomy (NCBI): domain Bacteria; kingdom Pseudomonadati; phylum Pseudomonadota; class Gammaproteobacteria; order Alteromonadales; family Pseudoalteromonadaceae; genus Pseudoalteromonas; species Pseudoalteromonas sp. 1181_04. The sequence goes on along the minus strand of NZ_VXCS01000001.1, from coordinate 131,447 downwards.
CCATAATATTGATATCAGCATTACCTAAGGCTTTCGCCATAATGTGTGCTTGATGCTCGGCAATATCTTTGCTGGCTGAAATTTTTGCCAATACGAGCTCTTTTTGTTGGTTAAGCTGCAGCGTAAAGCTTTCGTAATCGCGAGCATCTTGATCCATCGCATTCAAGGCTTGTAGCTTCTCTTCAAGGCCTTTTGCTTCGGCGCGCATCTTACGCTCTAGGTTAATCGCTTCCACTTCACCTTGTTTCTCATTCGCATCAGCCATGGCTGTTTGTACTTGCGCCTGAGATAAACCAATTTCACGGTTACCTTGTGCTTCAGCTTCAAGTTTTTGACGCATTACTTTAGCATCAGTTTCACCTTGAATTGCATTTGCTTCGGCCTTCGCTTTAATAACATCCGCTTCAGCAAGCCCTTTAGCAGCTGTTTCAACTTGTTGCGCATGCGCCAAAATCTTTTTCGACTCAGCTTGTTGATTAGCAATTCTAAGCTCTGCATTGGCCATTGTTTCAAGCTCACGAGCTTTATATTCTGCGGCTTGCTCTTGCGCTTTTGCAGCTTCGATATCTTTTACTAATGACTGTTCGGCTTCGGCTTTGGCACGAATGATCATCGCACTCTTCTCGCGCTCTGCACCTGCGAGTACTTTCACATCTTTAATGCGCTCTTCTTCTTCAGCCACTGATTTTTCAACAATCACGCGATCACGCACTACATCGGCAATTTCTTTACGTTCTACTTCCAGTGCTTTTTCTTTATTGATGCGCAGGATTTCGGTTTCTCTTTCACGTTCGATCACTTCAATTTCACGTGAACGAGCAACTTTCTCTTCTTCAATACCCAAAACGCGTAATCGGTTTTGTTCGGCAATATCAAGCTCACGTTGCTTATTTTGCTCGCTAATGCCAATCGCTTCTTCTGTTTGAATGCGGGCTTGCTCTGATTTTAAGCGCTCTTCTTGGCGTACTTTTTCAGCTTCGGCATATTCTCGGGCTTTCACGGTTTCAATTTCGCGCACTTGACGTGACATTGCATCTTGCTTTTGACGCTCAATTTCCAGTGACTTTTCGGTGGCTTCTTGATTTTGGATCTCAATTTTAGCGCGTTCATCACACTTCAATTGATTGGTAGATACATTTTGTACTGCTGTCATTTCAGTGATGCGGCGAATACCTTCGGCATCGAGAATATTTTGCGGATCGAGCTTATCAATTGACGTTTGTTCAAGGTAATCAATAGCAACATCTTCAAGTGAATAACCCGATAAATCTTGGCCAATCACTTCTTTAATATTATCGCGAAATTCATTTCGGTGAGTAAATAACTCAACAAAATCCATTCGCTTACCAACAGTTTTAAGTGCTTCTGAGAATTTCGCTTCAAACAATTCTTGCAATGTGGCGTGCTCTGATGCACGGGCGCAACCGACTTGCTTAGCAACGCGTAAAATATCTTCTTTGTTTTCGTTAACACGAATATAAAAAGTAATGGCGATATCGGCGCGAATATTATCTTTACAGATCAAACCGCCTTTATCTTTACGCTCAAGCACCATGCGCTTGGTTGAAATGTCCATCACTTCCATTTTATGGATCACAGGATAAACAATTCCGCCCGTAGTGGTGACATCGGGCTCGTTCTTCATTTTATTAATGATCAGTGCTTGGCCTTGCTCTACCTTGCGATAAAACTTGCCGATAATTAGCAAAATAGCAAAAATAACAGCGATTGCTATACCTACAAATGTCAATATAGGTATGAGATTATCTAAAAATTCCATGTTATGTCCTAACGTGATTATCGATTTATTATGTGTTACTTACCCCTAAATAAACTAGGGTATTACCAAGGTTTGGCGGTAATAATGTAACAGTGTTGCTCTTTGAGGTGTTCAAGCAACACCGCTGTGTCACCTGATGTAAATTGCTCGTCATTTTCAGCTCTAACTTCAAGTAACTGCTCAGTACCTTGAAATTTAACCCGTGCTTGGCCAAATGTATTTGTTACTTTGCCAGTAACAACAACACATTCTAAACCCAGTAAATCTGAACTTTGCGAGGTTTGTGCGCTGCTAAAAAAGCGCTGTAATGGCCGAGAAATAATGGCCGCAATTGGCATAGCAATCAGCAAACAAACGCCCAGCATTAGCACGCCAAAAATATAAAACCACATACCATCGCCTAACAGGTAGGCAAAAAACTTATGGGCATAGATGCTGATCAACCAGCTACTCATCACTACGAGACTAATAGATACAGTAATTGGTATGCCACCAAACCCCATGCTAAACCATGAACTCAAGCCTGAGCTTTGCGACGCATCGGCTTCAATTTCTAGATCTGATTCAAACATGTCAATATCAGCAAAGCCAATAAGGGTTATTAGCCAAAACAACATCACAACTAACAACAGGGCTGAAAAAATAACGGTGGGGAAAGTAAGCGCTAAGTTTAAAAATTCCATCATTACAACTATCCATTTATTTTAAACGCAGTAGGCGATAAAACTTTTTATCATTTAGTCGCGTAAATGTTAAGTGTTTTATGGAAAATCAACGTTGTTAATATAAAAAATTGTAAATGAACGACTACTTTGAAACGTTAACTTAGCTTAATTAACGACTTAAGGGCTAAATTAATAGTGGAGTAGAACTAGCAATCAACATTAATTGGCTATAACATTCGCGCTTTATTTTTGTACCCATAGCAACGAAACTATATTTAAATCGTCAAGAAAGGACACAAATGCGTTATTTTCTGCCTATTTCATTACTTGCGTTATCTTGCTCTGCCACTGTTAATGCGCAGCAGTCTGAAACTCGTCAATGGTTCAACTCAATTCAATACACAACCTTAGAAAATACAGGTTATGACTATGACACTATGTACTTATCGAGCCATTATTATTTTGCGCCGCAGCAAAACTCTGGCGTATGGGATGATTACGGCTACTTAGACACTGATTCAAATATCAAATTAGATTATTCCAATAATGATTTAGCCAACAGCTTTGGCGTATTTGGCGAAGGTTTTTACGGTAACTGGTTTGCAAATTTAGAATTTTCTGATTTGAGTGAAACAGATGATTACTCTGTAGGTGTTGGTTATTTATTTGCTGACGATCTAAAAGTAACTGTGCAAATGCAAGAGTTTGAAAATATCGACACGATCTATCGGTTTACAGCGCAATATAACTATCAACTTAATGATAGCGATTACCTAGGCCTTACAGCTGACACTGACGATGAATTAGAAATATGGAGCTTATCAACTCGCTATTTTGCACATCTTAATGCTGATAGTTATTTAGCTGTAGATGTTGCTTATCACTATAATAACTTTAATCCTTATATAACTAGCCTTGCAAATTATTATTTTAATCGCCATGTTGCGGTTGGTGCAGGTGTTGCTGATTCTAAATTATTACTTGAAGCTAAGTACTTCATTGATTGTCAATATTACTTCACTGCTAACTTTTTCGACAGAGCGGACGGTGAGGTATATAGCATTAAATTTGTCGCACAGTTTTAATAAGTAAAAAGTCAAAAACGCCGCTATTTAGCGGCGTTTTACTTTGTGTGTATGACAACCTAAGTTACATATTACCCAGCTTTATCATCATTGCTGTATACATTTTAAGGTTTAACTTAAGCTGCTCTAAGGTAATAAACTCATGCTCTGAGTGACCGGTGTAGCGCTTGCCTGGCATTGATGGCCCAAACGATACTGCATTATCAAATAACTTTGCATTGGTACCGCCACCAATAGATACAAATCCAGCCTCTTGATCACCGGTAAAATGTTTAAAAATATCTAACAATGCTTGTGCATGAGGTGCGCTGTCGAGCAACATTGGCGTGCCAATCACCACATCAACACCAGATAACTTTACGTTATTTCTCACTTGCCAATTACTCAGTGCGGTATCAATTTGCGTACGCAATACCGCTTCATCTTTACCCATTGGGCGACGTAAATTCACAGCGAGTGTGAGTTCATTACCATTACGTTCAATAAGCGTTGGTGCTACTGTCATAGGTCCCATAAAGTCATGTTTATAAGCAATATCACCAAACTGTTTGCCATGTATATCAAGACCAATTAGCTGATTAATAAACGCAATTACTTGGCCATCACTGTTATTCTCAAGCTCAACACCTTTAAAAACTTCTGCTAAGTAAGCAATGGCGTTAACCCCAGATTCTGGCTCTGATGAATGAGCAGACAACCCTTTTACGCTGATAACAACACTATCAGCTTGCTCGCTAAAGTTAAATTCCACAGCGTTAAGCGCACTCGCTGCATGTTTAAGTTTGCTGACTAACGCAGTATCGGCGTTATGTAACACCACACTCGCATCTTCTGGTATTTGGCTTTTAAAAGCGCCGCCAGTAAGTTCACTTACATACACTCCTGTTTGTGCTGAGGTAGCATTAAACGTTGGTGCAATTAAGCTCCAACCTTTTTCCGCGACAACCACCGGGTATGACGCATCAATAGTAACCGCATATTTAGGCTGCTGATAGCTTTTCATAAACTCTTCAAGCGGACCCCAATCAGATTCTTCAGCTAAGTAAATCATCAACTCAATACGATTATTAAGTGTGATCTGTTGATCTTTTATAGCTTTCATTGCATATAAAGCGGTTGCGATAGCACCTTTATCATCTTCTGTTCCACGCGCAATTAATTTACCTGGCTCTGAGGTACTATCTATTTCAAACGGGCTTTTTTTCCACTTACTTGCGTTGGCAGGTTGCACATCGCCATGGGTTACTATGGTTACTTTATCTGTTTGTTGACCCATACCAATTAAGACTATGTAACCTAAATCTTGGTAATCAAAACCAAGTTCAGCAGCTTTCATTTTTAACAAAGCTTTAAAGCCAATAAAGTCGGGATTATCAGGAGTATTGATGCCGTCTTTATTAACCGTCGGGAATGATACTAAATTAGCTAAGGTATGAATTTGCGCACTTTGGTAGGTATTTACAGCATAATCAGCAACGCTGTCATTAATCTTATTTAATTTTGCATGTGCGTTAAAGGCCAATAAAGCGATACTAGCTAAAGCTAATTTTTTCAAAACAAGTCCCATTCAATTAACAACTAAGAATCACAATTATAACGCTCTGGCTTAATAACGAACAATGCTTTGCGATAGACCGACAACTTATTATTAATAAAACATAGAGCAAAGCAGCTAGGTAAATAATAGGCTGTAAGAAACTTAAGGTTTCATCTGATCAACCATTTCAACAAAACGTTTAACCCCTTGCGTAATTTCACTTAACCCTTGAGATACTTCTAAAATACTTTCTTGCCCTTCGTTTGCAATACCAGCGACAGATCCTAATAGTTCATCCATTTGACTTATCAACGCTTGAGTTTGCTCAACGACACGGCCTATCTCTGCGGTCGATTCTGCGGTATTACTTGCAAGTGTGCGCACCTCATCAGCAACGACAGCAAAGCCACGTCCAGCTTCACCAGCTCGAGCAGCTTCAATTGCAGCATTAAGTGCAAGTAAGTTTGTTTGATCTGCAATAGATCGAATAGTAACCACAATATCAACTATACTTTTAGACTGTATTTTAAGCTCTTTCCCTGTTGCCGTTGCATTATTAACTCGTTCAGCAATGTTTTTTGATGTTTCAACAGCTAAGCCTAAAATATTTACTGCATTGGAAGTTACTTGACTGGTTTCCTCTGAAATAGTCGCAGCTTGATCAATCGTGTTAAATGCTAAGTTAACGCGCTCTGTTATGTCTGATGCAAACTTAATAACTTTATATACCTTACCGTTTTCATCAAAGATTGGATTGTAAGTTGCCTCAAGCCACAAAATGCGACCATCTTTGCTAAATCTCTTAAAACGACCTGAATTAAATCGTCCCTTACTAAGGCTCTGCCAAAACTCTGGATTTTTAAGATAAAACTCTTTATCACAAAATATTTTATGATGTTTTCCTTTTACTTCTTCAAGTGAATAATGAACGGTTGATAAAAAGTTTTCATTAGCATCTAAAATATTTCCTTGTGTATCAAACTCAATGACTGCTAACGATAGATCTAGCGCATTAAGAATTGCATCTTTGTTCTTCAACACATTATTTATAGTCGTGATGTCATTGGCAATTTTAATAACTTTACTTACGCTGCCATCATCTTCTACAACTGGAAAATAATTTGCTTCTAAATAAATAGGAACCTTAGTTTTTGTAAAACGTAAAAAAGTACCACCAAATGATTTACCCGCACTTAAATCTTGCCAGAAATGGCGATAGTCCTCAGAATTTACATAGTCTGAATCACAAAATATTTTATGATGTTGGCCAACAATCTCACTAAGCTTAAACCCCATTACATCTAAAAAATGTTTATTAGCATCAACAATGATGCCATCCACTGTAAAACTAATAAAAGCTATATTAGATTTAATTGCATTTAGCTCTTTTTGAGCCTGAGAGGTCATTGGGTCAGTTTGTTTATGTTTATCTAAAACAGCATTCTTTGACTTAAAAAACATCATTTTATCCTTTGACTGTATCATTCTTATTAGCTATTTAAATCATAGAATTAACAACACTACTCTTTAACAGCCACACTTTAATTGTGACTACCATTTAGTAACAAAAATCAATAATATCTAATAGTTGAGAATTTTAAAAAGAGCAAGATTAGTCATCAAATTAGTAAGGGGTATTACAGAAAACGCAGGAGATATAAACGATAATAGTATAGGGATAGTTGAGTTTCTAAAATAAATGAGCTATCAGTAAATCTTGTTACTTTTGAGCAACTAAATTTTTAATGTGTTAGAGCATTTAAAATGCCCACATAACAAACATTTTATAAATTTATTAGTCATATTTGCATACAACGAAGTATAATGCGCATCTTAAAATTATGGGGTCGATCATGAATCGCAGAAAGAAAATCGTTACAAAGTTTAATAACAAAGATAAGCGCGCAAATGCAAAATTACATAAAAGTAATAAGCCTGCTTATGTGTCTAAAGCTGAACGTGAAAGATTGGCACTACTCGCTCAAGAACAGCAAATAGACACTTTAAACGATGAAGCGAATTGATAAACCAATAAAAACATAAACTTGAGATTTAAGTAAAATAAAAGTTAATAAATAGTTGCAAATTACACACCTAACTGTAATGTTGAATATTCAGCAACAATGCTGAAACACACCAATAATCACTTAGGAGGCATAAATGAACAAATTATTTATTATCGCTCCTAGTGCTCCTCAAGAATGTTCTGTCAACTATCATTTAAGTGAATGGTTCGACGAATAAAAAAACCTGAATAATTTAAAAGCAATAATGCCTCGCAGTAGGAAGGCTTCTATGTAATTAAAATTCAGGTAACAATAATGAAAAGAAAACTCTCAATTCTTAATGGATCACTAGCCGCGTGCATGTTTTTTTCGTTTGCAAGCAATGCTTGCTTAACAAACGAAGTTGAATCAAACGACACTGAAAGCAATGCAAATACCCAACTTTGTAGTAATACCACCGTTGCAGGCTCGTTGAGCCGCAATGATACTGATTGGTTTAGCTTTGAAGTAACTCAAGTCGGGCCTATTGAGGTCAGCCTTGAGCACAACACTAACGATGATTTTGACTGGGCATTATACCAAGAAACAGGATCTGCTGTTGCCGAAGGGGCAACTAGCAATGTACCAGAAACAGGCAGTTATAGTGCACAATCAACGGGTACTTATTATGTAAAAGTAACGCGTTACTCCGGTACAGGTTGGTACGATTTAACGGTCAATTTTGGTGAAGGTAGTAACACCGGTGGCGGAAGTGACAGCGGTGATTGTGGCTATAGCTCTCGCCCTGCAAAGCCAAGTTCATTACAAGCATATTTACAAGGTGGCAGTGCTGATTCATGCAACACATTAACAGCTGATCAAGGTGCTGTATTACTTATGGGCGGTGGCAGCGATGTTGATCAAGCATTTAGTAATCGCGTTGCTAACCATGTTGGCAGCGGTGCCGATGTTGTTGTGCTTAGAACCTCAGGTACTGACGCCTACAACGATTATTTACTGAACTTAATGAATACCAACTCAGTAGAAACACTGATCATTGATACTCGCAACAAAGCGAATGATGACTATGTTGACTGGGCTATCCGCAGCGCCGAATTTGTATGGATTGCAGGCGGTGACCAATCAGATTATCTTAATCAATGGCAAGGTACAAAAGTACAAACCGCTGTGCAACACGTTTTTGATAAAGGCGGTGTCGTTGGCGGAACGTCTGCAGGCATGGCGTTAATGGCAAACAGCGTGTACGACCCAGATGGCGTTGCTGGCGCAGTATCAGATGAAGTAGTCACTGACTTTTGCCACGAAACACTTAACTTCAGCAGTCGATTTATTGATGTGCCTGTATTAAACAACAGCTTAACCGATACACACTTCCAAGAACGTGACAGAATGGGGCGTGCCATCGTGTCTTTAGGCCATCACAGCAATCAGTATTTTTCTATTGCAGCCAGTGAGGCAACCTCACTGTTCATCGATGCCTCTGGTACAGGTGTTGTTGACGGCAGCAATGAAGTTTACATCTTTAAAGAAACCGCTAATACGCAAAGAGTGACATTGCAATGTGGGAGCCCAGTAAACTATCAAAATATTAATAGAGTAAAGCTACTACCTGGTGATAATTACAATGTGGTTAGCCACGCTCATAATGGTATGCAACTAGACGTGAGCATTAATGGTAATAACAATAACTTCTACTCCCCTATCAATCCTTATTAATTCCCCCAGTTAAGAGCCCTTTGGGCTCTTTTTTATTTAAAAAGCAACTTGAGCAATTTCAATCAGGCAGGCATTCTCTTACTTTGTCACACTGACGCCACTTCTGAATAAAAGTATAACGAGTAACTATGAAAAACACGCACCTACAGCGCATCCATCATGTCTGTGGTTACGTATACCCAAACCACCTCAAGATGCAAGTTTCAGTTGGAATTAAAAGCGATTTAGGCAAGGCATTGATTGCAAGTAATAGTGGTTCTATTATTAAAATTAATAACGCAGTATAAATCGCTTTTAAACCAACCCGTTGGGCGTTTCACAGGCACATACTCTCATCGTTGTTACTTCTTAAAAGGGACTGCCATTCTTGCAAAGTAACGCCTTGATATTAAGCACCTGTGAAACGCTGAATTCTGCATCTTGAGGTGGCTTGGGTATAAACCATATTGATGAGCCACTTACATTAGATAGTTTAAGTGCCGTTGCCTATTGTTCTAAATTTCATTTTCATCGTTTATTTATCTCAATAATGGGGGTAAGCGTTACTAAGTACACGCAATTTGCTCGCTTAAAGCGCGCCTCTTATCGGCTTGCTTTTGAGCATCACAAACGCATTATTGATATTGCATTAGAGGCAAGTTTTGAAAGTCCTGAAGCTTTTAGTCGTGCTTTCAAACGTGTTTTTGCTCAATCCCCAACTCAATTCAGAAGCACACCAAACTGGCCACATTGGCATGCGCAGTTTGACTTTAAAATACCTGAATTAAAGGTTAGTAATATGAAAGTAGAAATTGTTCACTTTGCACCGCAAGCTGTTGCGTTGCTTACCCACAACGGTTCGGCCACTAAGCTTATGGAAACAGCCGCACAGTTTATTAAATGGCGAAAAGAGTCAGGCTTATCACCGGTAAAAACCAGTGATACTTATGGCATCCCTTATAGCGATCCTGCGGTGACTGACGACAACGATTTTCGCTTTGACTTCGCCGGCAGCGTCAAGCAACCAATTAGCGATAATCAATATGGCGTAAGAAATGGTGAGATCCCGGCAGGTCGCTGCGCTTTAGTCAAGCACTTTGGCAGTCATGACACTATCAGCGACACTGTTTATTATCTATATCGTCAATGGTTACCAAACAGCACTGAAGAAGTTAGAGATTTTCCGTGCTTCTTTCATTACTTAAATCTCATTCATGAAGTAGATGAGTGTGATTTAATAACTGATATTTACTTGCCGCTAAAATAATAATTAACCGCAGAGGCAAAATCTCATTATTGCCTCTTCGTTCTGTATTCATACTATTACAATTTCACACCTTCAAGCCGTTTAAAGCCAAGGAACTAAAATAATGCGTATAACGGATCGCTACATAGCCAACCACAGCGCTTGCTACTAGCAATTCAACTACCGCTAAATGATGTATTTGGTTTATAAACTGTACATCAACATTCATAGTTAGCATCCAATCCGCGAGTTTAAATAACGCCGTAGCACCAATGACCATGGGAAAGGTAAATGCAGCAAACCCAGGGCAAAACCTACGGCGTAGTAATTTAAAAAATGCCGTATAAATAATTAATGTCATTAGTATGGCAATACCAAATAACCCTCCAATTATCACTGGCGACGGCTGGGTCACTACAGTGAAATACCCCGCCAACGATAAGCTTGCCGGCGCCGCTAATATAGCTAATGTGGGCTGTGCAGCATCAGGAATTTGCTCAGCAAATATTATCCGGTAAATCATTAACGGCAACATAACTGCGTACATTAACATGCCAAAATAAAGTGCTGCTTGTGCTAAAAACAACAGTGCTGGGTTACCCGAGAACGCGACATCGGCAACAATAATACCCACCGGTGGTACAAACCAACTTGGCACCATGTGCTCAATTTTAAACTCACGAACACGATGAATAATAAAGCTCAATAAAAATCCCAAGTGCAATAAAAATGCGCCTACCCAAAGCACATCGCCAGCTACAGAGTTAACATGCCCTATCGAATTAGATACCACCAACGTTGCCATAGCAAAAGTAGGCACAACGCTACCTACAACAGGGTGCGCTAAATCGGCCTTTAATAAGTGTGGGTACAGTAAAAATTTTAAGCCAAGTATTAATAATAATGCGCTCGCAATTGCCGCCCCAGTGTATTGCGCTGCGCCATTTACATTAAACATATTTTCCCAAGCCCAACCAAGGCTGGCTATGCCTAATGCTAATCCACCCATTGGGGTAGGTGCGGTTATTACTTTGGCTTTTATATAATTAAACATGTTTATACTCCACACTCACTGTTTATCTTATAAAGAAGTTTAACCTTGCATTTTGTTTAGTTAAATCTAATTATATAGAACACATGTTCATAAAAATTAAACACCAAGCTCATGAATATTTCTCTTAAACAACTTAAAGTGTTTGTAGGTATTACTCAGCATGCAACACTTACCGCAGCCTCTGAGCGGCTTTACTTGTCTAAAGCGGCGGTGAGCATGGCGCTTAGCGAGCTTGAAAAGCAGTTAGGTCACCCACTGTTTGACCGAGTAAATCATCGCTTAATTTTAAATCAAGAAGGGCAAAAATTACTGCCCTTAGCCGATGAATTACTGCACAGAGCAAATGATATTAATACGCTTTTTTCGTCCCACGCAAAAGCCAGCGGCACCTTAAAAATAGGTGCCAGCGATACCATTGGTAATCATGTGTTACCCTCTATACTTAGTGGATTTCGCCAACAACAGCTGCATTATTCACAGCAAGTTTTTATTTCAAATTCTGAGCTTATTTGTCAAAAACTGCGCGATTTTGAACTCGACATTGCACTAATAGAGGGCCAAGCCCAGCAAAGCGACTTAGTCTCAACCGTGTTTAGTAAAGACACTATGTGTATTATTGCGCCGCTGTCCCACCCTTTAGCTAAAAAACCACAGCTTAGTTTTAATGACTTAGCAAACAGCGAATGGGTATTAAGGGAAGCCGGCTCTGGTTCACGCTCATTCTTTTTACAAAACCTCGCTACACATATCGATAATTGGAGCCAAAGTTTTGAGCTCAATACCACAGAGGCATTGATCAACAGCGTTGCTGAAGGGTTAGGGCTGGGATGTTTATCGTCACTCGCGGCACAATACGCTTTACAAGATGGCCGCGTTACAAAACTTAATTTAAACCACCCTATGCAAAGGCAATTTTGGTTAGTAATGCATAAAGACAAATATAAAAACCCGTTGCTAACGCAGTTTATAGATTTTTGTGATCAGCTATAATGTAGCCATGCTAAACATCATGGCTACATTTAGGTAGTTTACTTAAAATGCGTAGCTGATACCGGCATTAACCGAGCGACCTTGTCCTGCTAATTGGCTAAAGCCTTGGCTCATATCTGTTTTAAAATCAGCAATACTGACTCCGCCTAAAGGCTGCTGGTAGTATTCGTCAAGTAAATTAGTAATTGCCAACTTAACTGTTAGCTTATCCCATGTCGCCTTGGTTGCTAAATTCACTAAGCTATAGTTGGCTGATAGATTTTCAATACGACGCGGATCTACACGCGTTTTACTATCTACCCACTCCCAGCTTAATGAGTTTTGCCATTTACCGAGTTGTTGCTCAAGGGCTATTTTGCTGTGCAATGGCATTATTTGATATAACGGCTCATCACTGTCATCACGCTCGCCATGGGTGCTAGTAAGCGCGGCGGTTAAATCCCATGTGCCTGCATTTTTACTATCAACAACACGAATAATACCTTCAAGCTTAGTGCCATAAAGTGTGGCGTCTAAATTGGTAAATTGCAGGGTATTACGCACAGTTAATGCCTTATCTGTGCGGTTAGTACTGCCAACAACAGTAACATCAATATAATCATTTACTTGGGTATACCAAGCGTTAGCTGTTATTTGCCACTGACCACCTTTTGCCGATTTAGTGTAACTGGTGCTGATGGTATGCGCGGTTTCGGCTGCTAAGTCTGGGTTACCAATATAACCATTACCATCACCAAACCAACCAATCATACTGGTCGACATTGTGCTGACACCCCAGCTATAACGTTCATATAAATTAGGCGCACGATTTTTACGTGCTAAGCCAAATTGTAGTTCATCTTCATTCGTAATTTGGTAGCGTAACAATAGGCTGGCATCCACAAGCGTGTCACTGCGCGCGCGATCCATGGCATTAAACTCTTTTGCAGCATCTTTATTTGGATCTGCCATATTCATTGCTGGCATACTTCCCATACCTGACATTCCATTCATGCCATCACCCATGTCTGAATATGGCTGCACTTCACCGGTATCCGTTTGCACATATTCAATACGCGTACCAGCAGAGACCCACCACTTGTTATTTAGCTGCTTTTGCAGCTCAGCAAAACCGGTGTAGCGGTCACGTTCACCGTCATTAATATTTACATAGTCGTTAGGCCCCATCATCATTGAGCCTTCAATCGCAGGCCACCAATCATCAATGCGGTAACCATAGTATTCTTGGCCGAGCAGTAATACAGTGTCAGCATCAAAGTCTAAACGCCAATTAAGTTGATAACTGATATCTTGCGCGTCGGTATTCATCGGCATCATGCCGGTTTTTTCAGCGCTGAAAAAACCCATTTCGTGCTTTACATCATTAAAGTTTATTTGCGCTCGAAACTCACCACTTTCAAGCTGGCGTTTATACTGAGTGACTATGCCATAACTGGTGTTATCCGTCATATCCATATATTGATTAGCAAAGCCCTGAAAGGGTATTTTTTGATGCGTTAATTTAACCACTAGCTGTTGTTTTTCATCTCGCAGCGCTGCGGTTAATGCATGATTTTGCACGCGATATAGAGTATCTAATACTAAATCACCATTACCATCGTCATAACTATCAGCGTCTTCAAAGGCACCTTGATAATTTAAACTAAAGCTGTCACTGGCAAGTCGTGCGCCAACACCAACCGCTTGCGCATTATTTACACTGCGATACTGCGCCGACACATAACCTGAATGCCACACTAACATATCACTCTCACCATATTGCGGAGCAATGGTGTTTACTACAATAACGCCGGCAATGTTATCGCCACCAGCGCTTACTGGCGAAATACCTGCAATCACTTGATAAGACGATAGCTGATTAGCCGAAATATAAGATAATGGTGGGTTCATCTGATTGCCACAGGCCGCAGTAATATCTGCGCCATCGACCAGTACTTTAACTCTATCGCCCATCATGCCATTTAATATAGGTAAACTAGAAATGCCACCTGCCGCAGAGAAATCCACCCCCAACTCAGTTAAAAGCTGTTCAGCAGAACCTAAATTTGCATGGCTGTTAACGTTTTGGCCCTGTACTTCAATCACTTCAATTGAATCATCAGCCAGTACATAAGGAGAGACTAAACTCGCAATGCAAAGTGCTAACGGAGAAAGTGCATAACGTGAATTGATAGGTGGATTGTGGTTGCTCATTTTATTCTTTAATTACAGCAGGTTTAAGATAAGCAAAGTATATAACTTGACGACAACACTGAACACGCGACAAATTGTCGCACCCCAAGCTCTGACTCGATGTTTATTGTTCTTATTTTAAACACGCTAATAACTTTTAAAAGGCTGTTAGAACACTAAAAACATAAAATAGCCACAACCACTGAAAATTTATTTTTCATCAGCATGCCGCTTAATAACCAAGGTGAATATATCAAGTCATTGAAAATTAGAACGTTCCTATTCAGCCAAAAACACTGCAATCTAAAATCGTATTTTCTGCTCTAAATACACTGTTTTTAGTGCAAGACGCTGACTTATTTTTATCATACAATCGCGGTTTAATTGGTTCTTCAAAATTGCAGTTTCCTGCTTTTTATTAAATAAATCATTCATATTTTGTCGTCAGTCTTTTTACAAGGGTTATCTATGTCACCTGAACCTAGCGTCGTGAACAATACGCTAAGCACTACCGCTATTTTGTTAGTACTTGCACTGGGTACTTTTATTTTAGGATTATCGGAATTTTCGATGATGCCGATGCTGCCATTGTTCAGCGAAACATTTGCCTCAACACCAGCACAAAGCGGTTATACCATTAGCGCCTATGCGATTGGCGTAGTGATCGGCGCACCGTTTTTTATGATCACCACAGCAAACATGCGCAAGCGTAATGCTTTGCTATTATTTGTGTCGATGATGTTTATATTTAACGGCTTAAGCGCATTTGCTAATTCGTTAGAGCAGCTTATATTATTTCGCTTTTTAAGTGGTTTACCCCACGGAGCTTATTTTGCTGTTGCCATTTTATTAGCCGCAGATATAGCACCTACCAATAAACGCGCCAGCTTTATGTCTAAAGTATTTATGGGCCTTACCATAGCAACGATTGTTGGCGTGCCTATGGTTACTTTAGTCGGTCAAAATTTTAGTTGGCGTTATTGTTTAGCGGGCACCGCAGTGCTGGCACTTGTTGCGTTAATTCTAATTGTAAAGTTCATACCAAACACAAAAAATTCAGCCCCTTCGTCGTTATTAAGCGAGTTGAGCGTACTGAAAAATAAGCTGGTTTGGTCAATTTTAGGGATCATTATTGTTGGCTTTGGCGGGGTGTTTTGCATTTATACTTATATTGCCGATACAATTTTAGTGGTCACTCACACACCAGCCTACACTATATCAATTGCAATGGTTATGTTCGGTATTGGTTGCACGCTGGGCAACTATATTTTAGGTAAGGCAGCTGATCATTCGCCCCTTAAAACCACTGGAATAGCACTTGTTGGCGCAATCGTTTTTGCTACAACTTATGTAATGGCAAGCCATAACATTTGGTTACTTTATGCGGTTATATTTTTTATTGGCTTTAGTGTCGGACTTGGCACAGTTATCCAAACTATGTTGATGGATGTATCTCCCCATGGGCACGCAATGATTGGCGCACTTGTACAATGCGCATTCAATACTGCAAATGCAATTGGTCCTTGGGTTGGCGGCTTAGCAATTGCACAAGGCGCGCAACCTAATCAAACCGGCTATGTCGCCGCAGTGTTATTTGCTGGTGGATTTATCATGTGGTTACTGAGTGCATTGCAAATGGGTAAACAAAAACCGCAACTAGTTGCCCCATAAACAGCGCTACACTCTGCGTACTTAAAGTACGCAGAGTGTAGAATTTATATCTCTTCATCTTGAAAGATATCTTCAATTTTTAATTTAAATAAACGAGCTGCTTTAAACGCTAATGGTAAACTAGGATCGAACTTGCCTTTTTCGATAGCATTCACCGTTTGCCTTGATACATCAAGTAGCTCTGCTAATTTTGCCTGAGTAAGGTCATGCTCCGCGCGCAATACTTTAAGGCGGTTTTTCATTCTTCGTCCTCAGCGCCAAGTTGTTTATTCATCACTACGACAGACACTAAATAAGTTATCCCCATAAACATCACTAAATGAGAAATCCCTTGTCGAAACGAAATTACCCCGCTCGTTTGTAATACCGAGTATGCTAAACCAAATACTAAACTCCCTCCTAAGCTAATCGCCATCGCATTTAAATGTAACCGTTGCTGCAATTCATCTAAGCCAGCTAAATGGCGTTTATTTGCCATAATCATCATAATACCTGCGAAAACATTAACCATAATTGCCACTATACTAAGTAGCGTGTTCTGCTCGCCCCACAGCAACAATGGCCCGAATGACGCAAGCGCCAAAGTTAAAACCCACGCCAGAGTCCACTTTGCTAAATAAACAGTGTTTAGTTTGTTGCGTTGTTTGAATGTTAATCCTGTTTGTTGTTTCATGCTCTCGCCTTTTTAGTCAAGTAAACTTGACTAAGTATTGTTGAGGCTCACAGAAAAGTCAAGCAAGCTTTACATAAAGTAATGTATAGCAGACATAGCTTGTACCGTAACTGTTTAATAAAGCTTTTTAACGTTTAACTCAGAATATTGTATTAACTTATTGCTTGCAGTAGGATAAAACAAAGCTGTTTAAAGCAACCTCAATTTTAACAATAACAATGATGAGCCCTGCATGCGTAAATCTGTTTTCTTTGTCGGTGAATGGCAAGTAACACCTGCCACCAATAGCTTACGACGAGGTGCGCAAGTCAAACAACTTGAGCCCAAAGCGATGGATGTTTTATTATTATTATGCGAAAAACAAGGAGAATTAGTTAGCACTGAAGAGATCATTAATCACTGCTGGCGTACTGTTGCAGTGGGCGATAACCCTTTGCACAAAGTCATCACGCAATTACGTAAAGCATTTGACGACAAAGCCAGTGATCCGCAATACATAGAGACAATCCGCAAGCGCGGCTACCGCGTTATCGCCAAAATAGAGCTCCCTCTCGATGACGAGCAAAAAGCCAGCCATAGTAAATGGCAAGGCAGCTCACCCTTTGTTGGCTTAAGCGCGTTCACTCCCAATGAAGCCGATGTTTTTTTTGGCCGCAGCAAACAAATAAACACACTATTACAGCGGGTATCGGCACAAATAAGTTTTGGCCGCGCTTTTAGCTTATTGCTCGGCTCAAGTGGCTCAGGTAAGTCATCTTTGGTCAATGCGGGTATATTACCGGCATTAATGAGTGAGTCAGGATTTGATGGCTTTCGGGTCGAGTCATACTGCCAACTTGATTTTGCTGATATAAGTAAAGATCGGCTATTTCTCGATTTAGCCTCTACCCTACTTGATTTAGAAATCAACGACGCCCCGGTGCTTAGTGATATGAGTGCCGACACTTTGAGCGAGTTATTACAAAACGCGCCCGAGCAAGTTATTGAGGGTTGCCAAATGGCTGTAAAGCAAAGCCAAACAGCCCATATAAAACCGTATTTATTTTTATTTATCGACCGCCTTGAAGTATTACTGTCGTCGCCAGTATTTAGCGAGCAAGAGCGCAGCCAGTTTTTAACAATTATAGAGTTACTGGCCACCAGTAACTGCATGATTATATTTAGCGCCTGTCGAAATGACTTTTATCCGCAAGTGGTTAATCAACCTAGCTTAATGGCGGGCAAAGCCAATGGCGCCCATTTTGACTTACTGCCGCCCACTCGCACTGAATTAAAACAGATGATCCGCCTGCCAGCTTTAGCCGCAGGGCTTAGTTGGCAGCTTGACCCTGAGCACCAAACCCCACTGGATGAAATACTCTGTAACGAAACCGCCAATAACCCCGACGCCCTGCCAATGCTGCAATACACTTTGCAACAACTGTACTTACAGCGCAGCGAAAACGATGAGCTATTAGTCTCACAATACCAAGCATTGGGCGGTATTGAAGGCGCGATTGGCCAAAAAGCTGAGCACGTTTTTACACAACTGCCCAAGCAACAACAATCCCAGCTGAGCTTGGTATTATCAAAACTAATTACCCTGCACGCCGATGGCGAAACCCTCACCAGCCGCGCAGCCCGTTGGGATGAACTCACCACCCCGGCACAAACACAACTTGCACAAGCGATGGTCGATAGCCGCTTATTTGTATCGCACCTTAAAAACGAGCAAGCCTGTTTTAGTTTGGCACACGAAGCGCTACTACGTCAGTGGCAACGTGCCATAGACTGGATAAACCACCACCAACAAAGCTTAGCCATTAAAAGTCGCTTGCAAATCGCCACCGAGCGTTGGTTAAACGAGCAAAAACATGCCGACTTTTTATTAGCCCAGGGCAAGCCGTTACAAGAAGCACAAAGCCTGATAAATAACGCTATGTTTACCCTCAGCGCTGCTGAACTGAGCTTAATTAAAGCATCAAACCGCAGGGCAAAACGTAAAAAAACAGTGTTACAAGCCACCGCGGTTGCACTTATTTTACTCAGTTTTATAGCCACCTTTATGAGCGTACGCAGCTACCACGCCGAGCAAGTTGCGCAGCAAAAACGCTTAGAAGCCGAAAGCCTACTTGGTTTTATGGTGGGTGAATTTGCCGATAAACTGCGTAGCGTTAAACGTATGGATTTGCTCGATGGTATTAGCAATAAAGCGCTGGAGTATTTTACTAATCAAGCTGATGAGGACAACTCTCTCTTTCGCTTTACAGACCAAAAAACCGAATTTAACAACCGCTTTCAATATGCACAAACCCTTGAGGCAATGGGAGAAGTAGCCTATTCCCGCGGTAAAACCATTGAGGCCTATACCGCGTTTGAGAGCGCCCGCACCCGACTTGAGGCATTATTAAAAACCCAACCTAGCAACTTAGAGTTACTTACGCTTGCGGGTGCCAATGCCTTTTGGTTAGGGCAGCTTCATTATGATAAAAGTGATTACGCTGCCACAGAGCCAATGTTTAAAAAATACCAAGCCTATAGTGAAACAATGTACTCCCTAGCACCCAATGACTTTAACTCCATTATGGAGTTGTCTTATTCACATAACTCTCTCGGCTCGTTATATTTAAAACAATTTAACTATGCTGCTGCAAAACAAAGCTTCACAGAGTCGCTAAATCTTAAAAACAAAGCACTCGAGCTTAAACCCAACAATAAAAACTTATTACGTGATAAAACAGATACAATTAGCTGGCTTGCCAGTACAGAAGAAAATTTGGGTAATTTTAATACAGCATTAACAATGTTAGAAAATGCATCTAATGAATTGAATAATATTTTGGCACAATACCCCAATGATGCCAGTTTATTCAACAGTCTTGCTAACACTTATATACAACAGAGTTACTTGCTCAGCTATTTTCCTAATAAGCTACGTGCCTATATAAAGGCAAAACAAGCCACAGAGGTAATAAATAAAGCCCGGCTTCAGGATCCAAAAAATAATAAGTTTCAACGTATGTATCATCAATTTTTAGCGCATCAATTGTTACTATCTGATGATGTAAACATAGACATGCGGATTGAAGGCATTATTAACTTTATTAAGGAAAAAAGCTTGTCTGATAAAAAGATTGTAAATACACAGATTATCCTTATTCACTATTTCATAAAAATAAAATCATGGCAAAAAGCACAAGAATTATTAGAAAAAATTGAAGGAAAAGTTGAAAATAAAATAGTTATAATAAATATAAGCTTAATAAAAGCAAAATTAGCTGTTAATAAAAATGCACAAGTAAAATTGTGTGAACAAGCTATTACCATCATGTCCGAAATTACAAAAACAACCCAAAGCGTAAAAATCACTTACCCGCTTGTACAAGCATATACATGCTTAAACAAAGAAAACGAAATTTCAGAAATAAAAGCAAGCCTAGTAAACTTAGGCATTAACAATTTTCAACTATGAACATTAATAAAAAAGGAAATAATATGAATAACAATCAAGAGCTAATTCACTTTACAGTAAAAATTGAACTAGACAGTAACGACAGTGCCAATTTCACATACTTTAGAGATGGGAAAGAAGTATCTGGCGGTGGAGTTGTAAGAACTGAGACTGCAGGTATTTACACATTAGAACCAACGACTATTACTAGCGGCTTTTTATTTACCGGAGCCACTATCACCAATAAAAAAGGTGATTGTGCCGGCGACTTTAGCTATAAAGTGAGTGATGACAGCCAATCAATCGTCATTATAGACAGCAATGAAAATAATGGCACAGTGTGCTTAATTTTTAACGTTGAGTGTAATGGCAAAGCGTACGAAAGCGCTGACCCTCAAGTTGAAAATGAAGATATATTTTAATTAACAACACCTAAACAATTACTACAATATACTTCGCAGACTCTTAAACTAGAGTCTGTGAATAAATAAAAACAATAAAAATCAAAATCTTAACAACCAGAAGATTACCAGAAGGTTTGTTTGCACTTTTTTAAGTAAATTTATAGACACCAAAAACATATAGCAAAGCGTAAGGATCAAACGTGTCTAAGCAAACAAATAATAATAACCAAGCACTTAATGCAAATAAGCAATCAACCGCTGCCGGTAAAACTCTGTCGACCTGCCTGTCACACATACAGTTTGGCGCATTAATAGAGCTATTTAATGGCACTGCTGAAGGCATTTTTGTTATTGATGAACAAGGCACGTTTGAGTTTGTTAACCCGATGGCGGCGCAGCTTTTAGGCGACTCACAACAATCGTTAATTGGCCAAAGCTTACTGCCGTTTTTGCACGAAACAGATCGTGACAAATACATGTATACGCTATTAAACTGGCTTGATATAAAAGACACTCGCCTTAACTTTGGCCCAAATGAAGTTAAAATAAATAAACTCGATGGCAGTATAATCGAAGCCGATTTATCTATTTCTAACATGCCAAAAAGCATTGCCTGTGCACAAAAGCTATACGTTTGTATATTACATGATTTAAGCGCGCATAAAGCGATATTTAATCGATTAAAAATACAAGCCTCGACTGATCACTTAACCGGCCTTGCTAACCGTTTTACGCTTGATGAGTCATTAAATAAATTTTGGGCAGAGAGTATTCAAAGCCATCAGCCTTTAAGCACAATACTGATTGATGTCGATCATTTTAAGAGGTTCAACGATACCTACGGCCATATTAAAGGCGATAAGTGCTTACAAAAAATAGCCAAGGTTATTTTGCAATGTATACCATCAAGAGATTGTTTAGCCGCTCGCTATGGCGGTGAAGAATTTGCTGTTATTCTGCCACGTTGCAACCGTGATAGTGCCGCAGTTGTTGCCAGACATATTCAACAACAAATTAATGCGATGTCATTTACTGATATTGGCCTACCGCCAGAAGTTAAAGTAAGTGTGAGCCAAGGTATTGCCTGCGAATTTGATAACCAATACCGCACCTGCGAAGCGCTAATATGTGCCGCTGATACGGCTTTATATAGAGCAAAATCTGACGGCAGAAATAAAATTAGTATTAGTGCTTAATACGCTATAACGGTAAATCATTTGTCTATAAGTTACAGCTCGCTATTACTTTTTGCAGACAGAACTGCAACTTGTAAATAAAACACACTAACAGTTACATAAGACGCAAAATATTAACAATTAAGGTACATTGCTACTATGGTATTCTGATCTATTCTTTGTTGAGTAAACATTTTATTAGTAAAATGTTGTTGGTTAAAATCAACATACTCAAGGGATTACTATATGGCTAACTTAAAAAAACTGCCCCTACATTTAGCAATATGCAGTACATTTGCTTTTCAAGTAAGTGCCATTGCAGCAGAGCAACCAACTAGCGAAAACGAAGTAAAAGATATTGAAGTTATTTCGGTCACCGGCACACGTCGTAGTTTACGCAGCCTGTCGGAAAGTACAGTTCCTGTAGACTTGCTAACCAGTCGTGATCTGGCAACCACAGGCCAACTAGAAATAAGCCAAGTGCTTGCAGCCCAATTACCTAGCTTTAACTACCCAAGTGCAACCCTCGCTGATGGTACTGACCATGCAAAACCTGCAGTATTAAGAGGCCTAGCTCCCGATCACACCTTAGTACTTGTCAATGGTAAACGCCGTCACTCAGGTGCTTTATTGAATTTAGGTGGCACAGTTGGCCGCGGCTCTACGGCTGTTGATTTAAATAATATTCCAACCTCTGCGATTAAGCGCGTCGAAGTACTGCGTGATGGTGCAGCGGCTCAATATGGCTCAGATGCCATTGCTGGTGTGATCAATATTGTACTCAAAGATGCCGATGAAGGCGGTAGTGTAAGCTACACCTATGGTGAGTACGACACACAAATGGCGGGCTCTCCTCAGTTACTCAGCACCAGTGCTGATGCGCAAGGTAATTTAAGCTTTGCCAAAGGCGAAGACCGTAAAGTAAACGATGGTATTACCCGAACTGCAAGTGCCAATGCGGGCTTTTCGCTAAGCGAGAATGGCTTTATCAATATCTCAATTGAAACCCGTAACAACGAGCCAACTAACCGCTCAGGTATTGATGAGCGAGAACAATATAATCGTGATGAAAACGGCGCGCTTGATCCAAAAGAGCTGACGTTTGACCGTTATAATCACCGCTTTGGTAAAGCCGATGTTGAAGATATCGCGCTATTTTATAATCTTGGCTACGACTTTAGTGATGACTTATCACTTTACTCTTTTGCCAGTTATTCAAATCGTAAAGGTAACTCAGGCGGTTTCTATCGTCGTGCCAAAGACAACCGTAATTTGCCAAGCGTTTATCCAGATGGGTTTTTACCAAACATTGACACTGATGTTGACGACTATTCGTTTGCTATCGGTTTAAATGGGGTTAGTAATGATTGGACATGGGATATCAGCACTAATTATGGTCGCAATGATTTTGCCTTAGGTGTTAGCAATAGCATCAATACCTCTATGGGTGCTAACAGTCCGACAGAGTTTGATAATGGCGCATTAGTGTATGAACAATTCCTTGTTAACATGGATGCCAGCAATAGCTTTGACTTAGGCTTACCTGATGACGTGTTTGTTACCATTGGTACTGAATATCGCCATGAAAACTACCAAATCAAAGCCGGTGAACAAGCTTCGTATTTAACGGTACTTGATGCACAAGGCGTACCTGTTGCCGCCGGTGGTGCACAAGTTTTATCAGGTTTTTCACCGGATAGTGCAACTGATAAAAGCCGCCATAACATTGCTCTATTTGCTGAATTTGATACCTACCTCACTGAAAATTGGAATGCTGTGCTAGCAGGTCGATTTGAAGACTATAGTGACTTTGGCAGTACTTTTACAGCGAAACTTGCCAGCCGCTATAGCATTACTCCTTCATTATCGTTACGTGGTGCTATCAGTAGTGGTTTTAGAGCACCGTCTCTTGCACAAACGTCTTATAAATCAGTCAGCACTGTATTTGAAAATGGTGTACCTAGAGAAGTCGGATTATTTCCAAGTAGTGAGCCTGCTGCCAAAACGCTTGGTGCAAAAGATTTAGACGCTGAAGAGTCTGTCAATATGACCGCTGGCTTTATCTTCACAGAAGGTAATTTTAGCTTCACGCTTGATGCTTATCGTATCGATATTGATGATCGCATTGTGCTTTCTGAAAACTTAGAAGGCCCTGCTGTTGAAGCTATTTTACAACAAGCCGCTGAGCTCAATACCCAAAGTGTGCGCTACTTTACCAATGCTATCGATTCGCGTACTCAAGGTGTTGATATTGTTGCCACCTATTTACTTGGTTTAGCTGATTATGGTGACTTACGCTTAAGTGCCGCTGTAAACTTTAACGATACAGAAGTTACTCATGTGAAAGACAATCCACCGGAACTGGAAGCGTTAGGTGATGGATATCAATACTTTGCACGACGTGAAATTTCTCGATTCGAAAAAGGCACACCAGCAGATAAATGGAACCTGTCTGCAACATGGGATTATGAAAATATTCAAACTACGCTTCGTGCAACACGCTATGGTGAAGTAGTTGATACCTCAAGTAGTGCTGAGGGTGATGAGCTTCTAAAAGCAAAGTGGCTCACCGATATTGAAGTGGCATATCGTCCAACTGAGCAATGGAAACTTGCTTTAGGTGCTAATAATCTATTTGATCAGTACCCGCAAGATACGGTAAGTAATATTGGTTATAGTGATTTTAACCAAATTTTCACTTACAGCGGGTTCACGCCATATAGTTTAGATGGTCGCTTTGTTTATGCGAATGTAGCGTTTAGCTTTTAATTAAACAAATAACTACGGCCCATATAAATATGGGCCGTCTTATCGAGGGTGCATAGTTACAATCGCTACAAAGTTAAGGCTTTAGCTAATTGTTCATAGACTATTTTATGGTTACGATTTAAGTCACTCACTTTAACCGCTTTAAACCACTTAATGGCCTGCTGATTATCTTTTGCTTGCCAGCATATTTCTGCCAGCCTTAATGTATGCGAAGCTTTGGTAATATCATCGCTGCCATCGACCATATAACTTAACGAGTCAACATAATACTTAATGGCAAGGTCATACTGTCCGAGCAATTGATATGTACGCGCTAAATTCCCTTGTGCAACAATAATTTTGCCTTGATGCTGAGTTGGAAGTATCCGATCGAGTGCTTTTTTTCTACTATCTCTGGCATTTTCTAAATCGCCAAAAGCATGATAAATATTTGCTTTATTGGAATGTAATTCAAAATTAAAAATTGGGTCTTTACTCTTGCCAAACTTTCGTTCGGTTTTGAGTAGCATTTGAAAAGCGGATTCTTTATTACCAAAAACATACTGCAAATTGGCTAACTCAAGCATTCGCATTGGATCTGCAAACGCGTCGTACATCAACTGTATATCTGTAAGAGCCTTATTAGCATAGATTTCTGCAAGCTCATCATCCTCAGAGTAACGTAAGGCTTTGGCATAATAAAAGTAAACTTGGACTTTAAATACTTCAGGTAGATCATCTCGTTCTGCGAATGGCTCAACAATGATTTTTAAGGTTTCATAATCACTTTTATCGTAATAATAATCAAATAAGTAAGACTTGGCTTTGTACCACCGAGAAGAATCTAGCTCTGATTTCTCTATACGTTCATTAATATAAACTAAGCAGTCTTTCTCTGGCTGCTGTAAGCAGAATTGTTCGTGATCACTAAAGTGTTCAGACGCATTAGCTAGCGTAGAGAAAATAAAGATAAAAATAGCGACTATGAAGTGATTTTTTATCATAAAGTTTAAGTAAACGCTTAATGCTGTAAAGGATATACATAGATTAAAACATATTTGCATAAAATTATTAACAAATATTATACAAAAACAGATCGTTACGTACTAAGAGTGGGGATAATAAACTGGCTTAGGCAATTACAAAAATATTTTATAATTGCCTAAGCATTTGAAAGGTATATATACCTTTACTGATGGCGCTGAATAACTGGTCGCACAGCAGTATTTTTGTATGCTAAATTAAGCTGCTTTTTTCAGCGCTTTTTTAAGCTTACCTATTTTGGCTTTTTGTTTTGCGACTTTATCTTTACGAGCGCTGATTTCTTTTTTAATCGATTTTACTTCTTTACTGATTGCTTTAGCTGGTTTCTTTGACATTGAGTATTTCCTTTTTAATTATGTAGCTCGCTACTGCGAGAGTTGTACTTTATGATAAAAAAGAACCAGATGATACGCGCCAACCAGTTCTTCACTAAAGATTCACACAACAGAAATAAAACTGAAATTAATCAAATACCTGTAAAAGTTATCATACTTCGTACACTAAAATACTAAAGAAGTAATAAACTACCTAACCCTAAGAAAGTGACAAAGCCAACAATATCGGTCACCGTTGTCAAGATTACTGAACCTGACAGTGCCGGGTCGATTTTCATTTTATCTAAAATAGAAGGGATCACCACGCCAGACAAAGAGGCTGCAATTAAATTAAGCAAAATAGCCACTGTAATAGTGATACTGAGCATCACATCACTAAACCAGAAATAAGTAAGCACACCAATTACCATAGCCCACACACAGCCATTTACAGCCCCTACCCTAAGCTCTTTTTTAAGTAACGCCTTACGGTTTGAGTCGGTTACCTGACCAAGCGCTAAACCGCGCACGATTACGGTAAGTGTTTGACTACCGGCAATACCGCCCATTGATGCAACTACCGGCATTAATACTGCCAATGCAACTACTTGCTCAATGGTTGCGCCAAATAAGCCAATAAACCAGGATGCTAAAAATGCGGTTGCTAAATTAATGCCTAACCAAATACCACGGTTTTTCGCACTTTTTCGTACGCTGGCAAATAGATCTTCGTCTTCGCGTAAACCACCCGCTTTTGCCGCTGCTTCATCGGTGACCTCTTGGCGTAATTCATAAGCTGAGGTAACTTTTAATCGCCCCAGTAACTTGTTATCGACATTGACAACGGGCATTGCCACTTTTTCACTGTGGATCACCACTTCCGCGGCTTCGTATAGGTCATCGTCAGCATGCAGTGAGGTGATATCGTGATCAGCAAAACTTAATAAGGTATCTGAATCCTTAGCTTTAAATAACGTGTTAACCGATACCTCACCAATTAGCGTGCCTTTGCGGCTTACTAAATAAATAACCTCGGTATATTGCGGTAAGCCTTTTTGCAGGATTTTTCGTGCGCCACCGACCGTAAGTTTGTCTGAAACCTTAAGTGAATCAAAATCAAGCCAGTGACCAAGTTGCTCTGGCAGATACTGCTGCGCTAATTCATATTGCTTGGTTTGTACTTCATCAAGTTGACGGCGAGCGTATTCAACAAAGCGCTCAGGGATCACTTCTTCAAGTTCAAGTAACTCAGCAACGCTTACTTCATCAAGTAATTTAAAACCGTCATCTTCATCGAGTGTTTGTAATAGCCAACGACAGCTATCGGCGCCTAAATTAATGAATATTTCGTGCTGGGTGTCTTCATCTAATAATTGCCAAATATCAATACGCTGATCTTTTGGTAAGGCTTCAAATAATAACGATAAATGTTCTGTCGAGAGTATTTCTTTGGCGTCAGCTAACAGCTTATTTTTACGCTCTGTAGTATCACATTGTAAAAGCTCATCAATAAGCTGTGGGAGTTGATCAATCGGGTATTCAATCATGTTGAAGCCTTTGAATTTAACTACTTTGTGTTTAGTTTACCTCAGCTTGAAAAAATAGTTTGAGAAATTTTGCATCGTATTTCGTATTCCCCACAGCCTAATTAGCTGTGGGGAAAGTTGTTTATTTAAACCAGCCTTGCAAGCGTTCCATCAACAAGTAATTCACTGGCACCAACAACAAGGTGATAAAGGTTGCAAAAATAATCCCAAAGCCAAGGCTCACCGCCATCGGGATCAAAAATTGCGCTTGTGTCGCCTTCTCAAACAGCAGCGGCATTAAGCCTATAAAGGTGGTTAAGCTGGTTAGCATTACAGGGCGAAAACGTGATGCGCCCGCCATTTTTACCGCCTCCAGTAAATCACCACCTTCACTGCGTTTTTTATTTATAAAATCAACCAATACCAGTGAATCATTCACCACTACGCCAATCAGCGCTAGCATGCCGAGTAAGCTCATAATGGTCAGTTCCATGCCCATGATCCAATGTCCAATAACTGCGCCTATCATGCCAAATGGGATCACACTCATAACGATTAATGGCTGCAAGTAAGATTTAAATGGAATTGCTAATAAGCCATAAATAATGAAAAACACAAAGACCAATGCCCACGCGAGTGAACCAAATGATTCCCGCTGCTCTTTAGCTTCACCCTCAAGTGAGTGGCTTACTCCTGGGTATTGCTGTACAAGTTCATCTAAATACTCTTTTAAATCAGCTTGTAGCACCGTCATATTGGTGTTTTGTTTTTCAATATCAGCAGTCACATTTAAAGTACGGTAGCGATCAATGCGATTAATCGACGAAGGGCTTTGTCCCGGCACCAGCTTAGCTACATGCGATAAAGGCACTGTGCCGCCATCGGGTAGATTAATTAAAATATCTTTTAGATCCGCCACTGAGCGGCGTTCTTCAATTGGTAAACGCACCATTACTCGCACATCATCGCGACCACGTTGAATGCGCTGTGCTTGTGCACCAAAAAATGAATTACGCACTTGTTGCGATACATCAACACGATTCAACCCCAGTGCTAGGCCTTGCTCTGTTAGCTCTATTTGTAGCTCTTCTTTGCCATCGGACATACTATCAGCAATATCAAATACCGTTGGGTATGTCGCTAACCGCGCTTTGACATGATCAGCCACTTCTTGCAATGTGGTGAGTGAGGTTGCACTCAGTTGTACGTCAATCGGATCTGAACTGCGGCCAATTTCGGCTCTAAAGGTTAAGCTCTCTGCACCCGGTATTATACCAATTAAATCGCGCCATTCACTGGCAAGCTCGCGCGAGCCAATATCAGAGTCGCGGCTTTCAGCGGGTGTTATTTCAAAACGAACACTGCCGGAATTAGACGCACCACCGCGCCCGCCTGTGGTGGCGAGTATATTTAAAATAACACTTTCACCTGTATCTTCATCGCGGTACTTATCTTGTAATTGGCGTGCTTTATCCGACATATCAATGACATATTTATTAGTCACTTCAAACGGTGTGCCCGTTGGCAAGGTTAAGTTAACTCGAACCGTTTCACTTGGAATACGTGGGAAGAAAATAAACTTAGTCCAACCACTGGTGATCATGGTTAAAATGATCAAGAAAATACCAACAAACAAGCTCACCGTTGCTAGTTTATGCCGTAAAGCGAGGTTTAAAATGGGCTGATAGTATTTTAAGATTGCATGCTCAAAACCATCAGCAAAACGTTGTTGGAACTTATCAAATTTTGAGGGCTCGCCTTTTTGATGACGTAATTTGATGTACTTTAAATGCGCTGGTAACACGAACTTAGACTCAATTAACGAGAATAATAGCACGGGGATCACCACCACTGGAATTTGCGCAAATAACGCGCCACGGCCACCTTCAATAAACGCCAAAGGTAAAAAGGCCGCGACTGTGGTTAAAACCCCAAACGTTACCGGCGTTGCCACTTCTTGGGTACCACGAATAGCCGCTTGTTCACCTGATTCAGCCGTTTTTAAATGAGTATAAACATTTTCACCAGTAACAATGGCATCATCAACAACAATTCCCAGTACTAAAATAAAACCAAATAAGCTCATAATGTTCAGTGTTACACCAAACAATGGCATCGCTAAAAAAGCCCCCATAAACGATACTGGAATACCAATGAACACCCAGAATGCGATGGCCGGTCGTAAAAATAACGTCAGTAAAGCCAACACTAAAATGCCGCCTTGTAAGGCATTAGTGGTAAGCGTGGCAATACGACTTTTAACCAGTTCTGAATCATCATCCCAGTAACTCAGCTCAAACCCCATCGGCAGATTTGTTTGCTGGTTTTCAATGAATTCTTTAACCTCATCCGCCACGGTAATAGCACTTTGCGGGCCGATTCGGTACACATCAATAAACGCGGCTTGTTTACCATTAAAGCGGGTGCGCACTGGGGTTTCTTCAAAGTCATCGCTAATTTTAGCAATATCTCCAAGGCGAATTATGGTGCCATCGCTTTGGTGTTTTACTACAACTTGGGCAAATTCGTCTTTACGGTAAGCTTGGCCTTTAGAGCGAATGAGTACGTCGCCGCCTTCGGTTTTTAAATTCCCCGCAGAAATGTCTGAGCTCGAATTGCTAATGGCCCGTGAAATATCACTTAAACTTAAACTATATTGGCGTAATGTATCTTGACTGACTTCAATGGCTAACTCGTAATCGCGCACGCCACTTAGTTCAACCTGCGTCACGCTCGGTAAACGTAGTAATTGATCTCGTACTTGCTCGGCGTATTCGCGGGTTTCTTTTTCGCCGTAATCGCTGGCAACGGTGACTGCAATGACTTCGCGCTTGCGCTCTGCAAGAGCTACAACGGGCTTTTCGGCATCAACAGGAAAGGTATTGATCGCATCAACCCGGCTTTTTATATCGGCTAATAACTCCCGCGGATCATAACCGCTTTCAACTTCGATGCTAACCGAGGCAGAGCCTTCTGAGGAGCGACTTGAGATCTGCTTGATCCCTTCTAAATCTTGCACTGACTCTTCAATTCGAATCGTCACCCCTTGCTCTACATCTTCTGGCGTTGAGCCACGTAATGATACGCTAACGCTAATGCGATCGGTTTCAAATGAAGGAAATACTTCAAGCGGTATTTGCGTAGTTAAACTAAATAGACCCGCAAATACAATGCTGATCAGCAATAAATTAGCTGCAACATGATTTTTGGTAAACCAAGCTATCATGGTTTATCTCCTTGCGATCTTGCTGCGCGGCGTTTTTCAACTAACTGCTCAACAGTAATACCCTGTTTCTTAGCCATCTCTTCTAGCTGCTCACGACTTGGGCGCTGTTTTTTCACAGGTTCTGTCGAGGTTGCGGGTTCACCCATTACTTTAACTCGCGTACCCGAGCTCACCTGACCAAGCGGTGTGAGTACCAACTGTTCACCAGCCGTTAAACCACTGGCAATAATTCCTTGCGTGGCGTTTTGCCATGCTAAGCTAATCTCTTTACGCTTAAGTACGCCTTGCTCAACAACATACACATAGCTGCCTTGATAAATGGTGCTGTTAGGAATAACCAATACATCGTTTACCTGTTTACCGCTGATCTGCGCTTTAATATATTGCCCTATCTTAATTGGGTATTGGTTTTGCGCTGTTGCTTTGTATGGATCATTAATTTGTGCCACCACGTACAGTTGTTGGGCGCTTTCATCAATAGCTCCTTCGGTACGCGAAATTTGCCCAAGCCAACTTTGCTTGCCGACTAAGTCTGAAGTGAAATGCACCGCTGATCCAAGTGCATTTTTTTGCCCATCACGATATTGCTCTGGTAAGTTTATAAATGGCAAATCTTTATTTTTGATTGGCAGACGAATTTCCACACTATCAATGGCATAAATCGTTGCAAGCTGAGTATTATTAGACACCACTTGGCCTAGATCAACACTGCGACTGAGTACACGACCGGCATAAGGAGCTGTAATTTTAGTACGCTCTAAATCAAGTTCAGCTTTTTCAAGTTGCGCTTGAGCTGACAACACTTGTGCTTGCGCTGCGGCTAATTGTGGTTCGCGCAACACTAAGTTACTCGCTTGTGCACCATTACCTAAACGCTGCCAGTCAACCAAAGCTTGACGTCCACGCGCTTGCTCTTCTTGTAAGCCCTGTTGCGCAGTTAATAAGTTTGCTTGTGCGGCTTTTACTTCAGCGCGGTGATCCCTATCATCAAGTTGCAGTAACACATCCCCTTTTTCAAAAAAGCCCCCTTCGCGAAACTGCTCACTAACCGCAATGATTTGCCCCGATGCTTGAGCAACTAAGCCACTTTGCGTACGTGGTTTTACGGTGCCAAAACTATCAATCATCACTTGGTATGATTGCAGTGTTAGTAACTGCACTGCCACACTAATTTGTGCTTTAGGTGGCGCTGCAAAACGATTAGCTTGCGGCGGGTTACCTTGAATGAACATAACGATTGCTGCGGTTGCTGCAATCACTACGGCTGGGATCAATATTTTTCTGGTTTTTAAGTTCATAGTTATTGCTCTGTTGATGCGTTGGTTGGCTGTGAAAAATCGCCACCAAGGGCAATATGAAGATTTATACGGTTAATAATAAGTTGGTTTTTAATTTCGATGACTGAGCTTTGTGCATCAAAAGAGCGGTCTTGTGCATCTAATACGGTGGTGTAAGTGACTAAACCACTTTGATATTGCTCAAATGATAATTGCTCTGCTGCAATAGCATTTTCTTGCGCTTTAAGCGTAGCCTGGTAGCGCTGTTGTAATGACTGCTCTTGCGAAATAGCTTGTTCAACATCATTAAATGCATCATACAAACTCGCTAAATAATTTTGCTCTTGGCTTAGCACTGCTAACCGCGCAGCTTCCTCGTTTGCTTTTAGTCTACCTGCATCAAACAACGGCATAGAAATGCTACCAACCAACGACCATGCCAGGCTCGACGGAGAAAACAAGTCGCTTACTCGGTCTGTGCTATCACCTAACGTTGCTGATAAATCTAAGCTGGGAAAACGTTGTTTATGGGCATAGGCCAAATTAGCATCGGTACTTAACAGTTGATACCAACTGGCCATTAAACTTGGTTTACGGGTGATCAATTCTGACGGTAAACCTAATGGAATAGGTTTATCTAATAATGGTAGCTCGGCCTCGACAGTTAAGGCGCCTTTTGGATAATCTCCAGTTAGCCGTTCAAGTGTTCGAATAGCTTGATTTAATGTCGCTTTTTGCCCGGCAATTCGCGAGCGTTCAGTATTTAGTTCATTACGCGTTAAATACACATCTAACGCATCATTTAAACCTTGGCGATAACCCGATTCAATAATTGCCAAATTTTGCTCAGCGTTTTTTTCACGCTGTTGATACAGTGCCAATAGCTTTTGCGCACTGATGACATTAAACCAGCCGCTGACTACATCGCCTACTAAGCGCTGCTTACTTTGCTCAAAATTGGCTTGCTCTGCTAAAAATTCAAGGTTAGCTTGACGCTGCGCATCAGATAGCTTGCCCCATAGATCAATTTCGTAGCTGAGGGTTAAATTTGCCGAACTGGCATTATTGTAGCTAACAGGGCGATTATCTTTGCTGCGATTCGTCCGCGAAGATAAATCCAAGCTCGGCCACAACGCGGCGCCTGTGGCAATTAGCTGCTGCTGTTTAATAGCAACATCATAACCGGACTGCAAAATTTGCTGGTTATTTGCTAATGCCTGTTCAACTAGAAAAAAAACTTGTGGGTTTTCTAGCTGCTGCAGCCAATTATCTTCAACCTTTAATGCAGACGTAGTCGCTTGTTGCCAAAGCTCTGGGGTATTTGCGATATCTTGCGCACGTTCAGTAGGATTGAGCTGATTGCTGCATGCACTGAGCAGCAACACACTCACCGCCACTAAACTCGGCTTAAGTTGCCAAATCATATAAAAACCTGAATTACTGCTATTTATGAGTGTAATTCAAGCACCAGTGCAGCAATAGCTCAACTGACTTTACATAACATTACACATGCTTAAAGGAAACAGCGGTGAAGCGCAGGTTTTGTGGGATTAAAGGTGAAAGGTGAAAGGTGAAAGGTGAAAGGTGAATTAGAAAACTCAACCGAGTACTTGGCAAACTTTACTTGTGCTAATTTTCTCTAAAAAAAAAGCCCCGCATTT
Source organism: Pseudoalteromonas sp. 1181_04 (assembly GCF_052850545.1). Classification (NCBI taxonomy): domain Bacteria; kingdom Pseudomonadati; phylum Pseudomonadota; class Gammaproteobacteria; order Alteromonadales; family Pseudoalteromonadaceae; genus Pseudoalteromonas; species Pseudoalteromonas sp. 1181_04. The sequence goes on along the minus strand of NZ_VXCS01000001.1, from coordinate 98,068 downwards.
TCATGCAGGGCTTTAATATAAATGGTGCACTGAGGCGGCAAAAAATTGTCTGGAACAATTTTTAACGTCCGAAGGATGGCCCGTAGGGCAAAATACAGGGAAGCATTTTGTAATCGAACGTAGTTCGAGGCCGCTTATGTTTTAACTTAAATAAAAACAAAAAAGCCCCGCATTTTCATGCAGGGCTTTAGTATAAATGGTGCCTCGACGCGGAATCGAACCACGGACACGAGGATTTTCAATCCTCTGCTCTACCGACTGAGCTATCGAGGCACATCAACTGTGCTGATTTATTGTTAACCTAACAATAAATCTAAATAAATGGTGCCGACTAACCGAGTCGAACGGTTGACCTACTGATTACAAGTCAGTTGCTCTACCAGCTGAGCTAAGTCGGCACACTAAACTGTGTGCTAAGGCACGTTTCAATTTTAAAGATTGATAACTTTTAATAAATGGTGCCTCGACGCGGAATCGAACCACGGACACGAGGATTTTCAATCCTCTGCTCTACCGACTGAGCTATCGAGGCACTTAAACAGTGCTAATTAAATGTTTTTAAAACATTTAATTTAAATAAATGGTGCCGACTAACCGAGTCGAACGGTTGACCTACTGATTACAAGTCAGTTGCTCTACCAGCTGAGCTAAGTCGGCACACTAAACTGTGTGCTAAGGCACGCATAATAATGTTTTAATCATTTGATTTAAACACCATTATTTAAATAATGGTGCCCAGAGGCGGAATCGAACCACCGACACGAGGATTTTCAATCCTCTGCTCTACCGACTGAGCTATCTGGGCAATTTCAGTATTAATAAAAAATCACAAAGGATTTTCAATGCAATTCCCACTTAGCTCTACTGACTGAGCTATCTGGGCAATTTCAGTATTAATAAAAAATCACAAAGGATTTTCAATGCAATTCCCACTTAGCTCTACTGACTGAGCTATCTGGGCAATTTCAGTATTAATAAAAAATCACAAAGGATTTTCAATTCAATTCCCACTTAGCTCTACTGACTGAGCTATCTGGGCAATTTCAGTATTAATAAAAAATCACAAAGGATTTTAAATATAATTCCCACTTAGCTCTACTTACTTAGCTATATGGGCGATTTCATTTTTAATAAAAATCACAAAGGATTTTTAATATAACTTCAGCTTAGCTCTACTGACTGAGCTATCTGCGTGTGCGGCGTATTAAACTGGTTTTGCCCTTTCAAGTCAACTTTTTTTTTATTCTTTATAACTGTTTGCACAGTTTTTCAACAAAGCGACTAATAAATGTAAAGTACGCTGTTTTTTACAGCAATAACTCTTTAATTTATGTATTGGATAGGTATTTTAACTGCTTTGTGTACAACAGTCCTAAAAACGTAGTGAATTATTTCTGGTAAATGATAGGATTGATTTCCAGTACACAAGCGACTGTTTAGATTGCGGTTGATAATAGATAAGTTGGATAATAAATGCTGAGTAAATTTTCTTCTCCTGTAAAAGGACTATTACCTCTTTTTATACTAATAAACTTAGCCGTAACAGCACTCGCTGTGGTTGCTTATTCTTTTTACCCTAGCCACACTGAAGACTCAAAAGCACCACCAAGCTCACTAAGTTTAATGACATTAGCTGAGCAATTAGACACACCTTTAGTAAATGCATTAACTCGAACAGGACAAGATAATGCCACACAACTACTAAATTTAAGTGCTGCGCTTAATAATCAATTTGATTACTACTTATATAGATATACACCTACTGCACAAACACAATTGGTTTTTGCTAGTAATAAACCGGCAATTGCACCGCTAAAACTTGATCAATATTCAGTTGAGCAAGGTATTATTCACTATCAATTAAATTTAAATGATCAACCCGTTGGTGAATTGATCATTAAACAAAAAATAGCTGTAACCCCTCTACTGCCAAATTATTCCATCGGACTTGCATTGGCTATTGCAGGAATTGCTGGAGTAAGTTTATTTTTACTGGCGCTGTTTTTTAACGTTTATCTTAATACGCGGATCCGCAAAAGTAGTGACACTCTTGCGCATAAATTAGAGAGCATCACTAAATCTGGTAGTTACAATACACATATCGACGAACAATTAGATATTGGCCTTGGCGTTGTAGCTAAAAATATCAATCAATTATTACAGCAAGTACAAGATGCCATCAATAGTAATGACATAGCCCAAAAAGATTTGCATAAGCTGCAAAGCAGTCTGGAAACTGAAGTGCAAAACCGCACTTTAGCGCTTGAAAAAGCGAGCCATAGAGCTGAACAAGCAAGCGAAGCCAAAACCACGTTTTTAGCAACTATGAGCCATGAGATACGCACTCCAATGAATGGCGTTATTGGCACCATTGATTTACTAAGGCAAACAGATCTTAATGGCGCTCAGCATCGTCTAAGCACAATTATTCGTGAATCAGCCTTTTCACTACTGGGTATTCTGGATGATATTTTAGATTTCTCAAAGATTGAAGCGGGCAAACTAAATATCGATCCAACTCCTTTTTCGGTCTCGGATACTATTGAAGAAGTTGCCAGAGTATTGTCATCGGTTGCAAAAAAACGCCAGCTTGATTTAGAGCTTGCCATAGCCCCTGATGTACCAATTAATTTAATTGGTGATACTGTTCGCGTTCGCCAAGTACTTTATAACTTATGTAGTAATGCGATTAAATTTACAAGCACCGATGAAAATCGCCTAGGTCAGGTACGCATTGCTGTAGAAGTGGCACAAAATACTGCTGACCATTTTACTCTGCGTTTTAGCGTCAGCGACAATGGTAAAGGTATGAGCCAAGCTCAGCTGCGTGAAATATTCAATCCATTTATTCAAGCCGAAGGATCAATTACCCGTGAGTACGGTGGCACTGGCCTAGGTTTATCTATTTGTAAAAGTTTAACCGAGTTAATGTTAGGGTCGATTAGTGTTACCAGCGATATAGGTATTGGTAGTGACTTTGTGGTGGAATTGCCATTCAGTACTGAAAACACCATAAAGTATGCCCATAAAGGCGCCTTGAAAGATCATTCGGTGATACTCGTCACTGAGCATCAAAGCAGACAACAAACGCTTTCTCGTTATTTATCATTTATGGGAGCAAAAACAATTACAGTGCAAGCGGTGCAAGAAATTGAACAGTATCAAGACAACCCCGGTGTTATTTGGGTGCTTGATGGTATCGATTCAATGGATAGCATTAATTACTTACTACGCCGTTTACTGTATACCCTTGAAGATAATAACCAACAGGTGATCGTACTTAGTAAATTGGATGAAGCCGCAATAAATCACAAAAACATCTTTTACCTTAATGCGTCGCCATTATGTAAGTCAAACTTTATGATGTCGCTATTGGTTGCTGCGGGGCTGCATACACCAAGACAAGTTAAACCAGTTAAAACCCTTAATAATTATTTAAATATTGAACAAGCACGCGAAGAAAACAAACTCGTGCTACTTGTTGAAGACAATATTTTGAATCAACAAGTGCTTACCGATCAACTACATTTACTTGGGTTTGGCGTTGAGGTTGCTGAAAACGGCGAACAAGGTTTAAAAATGTGGCAAAGCGGTCGTTACCCATTAATTTTAACTGACTTACATATGCCTAAAATGTCAGGTTATGACATGGTTGAAAAAATTCGCGACGAAGCCGCGCAACTTGAAGACATCAACGCTCAGCCTTATGTTATTGCAGTAACGGCAAATGCCTTAAAGGGTGAAAAAGAACGCTGTTTAAATGCCGGTATTAACGATTTCATTACTAAACCCGTTGAATTAAATACACTAGAGGCAACACTTAATAGTTGGAGTGAAAGCAAACAAGAGTCGATTACGGCTTCTCCTAATAAGCCGTCAGCACCAATTAACTTTGAAATGCTCGCTAAATACATAAACAATGATGACGCAAAGCAGTTACGGTTCTTTAAAATGTACTTAGAGCAAAGCCATACGTTAGCTAAAGACATTAATACGGGGGTAATGACCGGTGATAAAGAAATAATAATTGCAGCTTGCCATCAACTTAGATCTATATCGAAAACAATTGGCGCAGAAAAAGTAGCTGAGCTAGCTGCTGACTTTGAAGATAACTGTAAAGAACAAGACTTAACCAGTGATCAACTAATTGAGCTGCGTGACAATTTAGAAATTGAGTACTCCCGTGTTGCGCAGTTTTTAAAAGAGCAAGTTAGTAATGCTCAAGAGCAAGATGATCTGATTTAATTCAAGCGTTAAAAAAGGGCTTATTGCCCTTTTTATTCGCATGTGAAAATTATTTTTCTGGCGGACGGTAGCCTTCGATTTCTACATCTTTATCTTCAAACAAAAAGCCAACCATTTGCTCTTCTAAAAAAGTACGATGCTCTGGATCCATCATATTTAAATGCTTTTCATTGATCAGCATTGTTTGCTTGTGCTGCCACTGTGCAAATGCTTCTTTAGAAATATTATTAAAAATCCTTTCACCCAACTCACCAGGGTAAAGTTGGAAACCAAGCCCTTCGGCTTCTTTTTGTAACTTTTGACAAAATACAGTGCGTGCCATGATTGCTCTCTTGTGCTCTTAGAAACGATATCAGTTAGTGTAAACTATTGTAGCAATTTGTTTAACTAGCTTTTTAGTTGGAGCGGCTAAACCAACCTCTATGGACTGGTCCAATGGGTACCAAACTAGTTGTCGCTCATTCACCACATCAGACACTTTATGCAAAGTGAGTACATGCGGATTAATAGTTAATTCAAAGTGCGAAAATATATGCGTAAAAGGCTCAATTGGCACAGTTGTAACGGCAAGCCCTTGCTGTGCTAAAAAAGTATCTAACTGAGATTTTTGCTCAAACTCAAAAAAACTAAATAAGCCGCCCCATATTCCTGAGTTAGGCCTTTTTTCCATCAATACTTGATCATTACATTGAATAATTAATTGATGACACACTTTCTTTGGCACTGCTTTTTTAGGTTTTGAATGAGGGAACTGTTTTACCTGCTCAGTCTTATACGCTGCACAACGCGAGCGCAACGGGCAAGGTTGGCAATCAAACTTGCTACGTGAGCAGAGGCTTGCTCCTAAATCCATCATTGCTTGGTTAAACTCAGTCACTTGTTTTGCTGGAGTTAACTGCTCTGATAGTTGCCATAATTGGTTTTCAACTTTTTTAACTCCGTACCAACCTTCAATCATAAAAAATCTGGCAAGCACACGTTTTACATTACCATCTAATATAGGATGATGTTGGCCAAGAGAAAGCGATAAAACAGCTCCTGCAGTCGAGCGCCCAATTCCAGGCAAAGCAACAACCTCGTCTAACGTTGTTGGAAACTCGCCTTTGTATTGATCTCGGATTATCTTTGCGGTTTTATGTAAATTGCGAGCTCGAGCGTAATAGCCCAATCCGGTCCAGTGATGCAGCACGTGATCTTCATCTGCATTTGCTAAAGCGATAATATCTGGAAAACTTTGCATAAACTTTTCAAAGTAAGGAATAACTGTGATTACCTGAGTTTGTTGCAACATCACCTCAGACACCCACACCTTGTAAGGTGTTTTATTTAATTGCCAAGGTAAGGTTTTACGCCCATGTAATTCATACCAATCGACTACTTGCTGAGAAAACCAGCTTGCTTCACTGTTGTTTAACTTCAAAATAACTACTTTTAAAACCCGACCCTTAATGGCGCTCAGTCTATTGCAGTGAGTTAAAATATCAAGTTATAAACATACACAAAAGATAAGGCCTTGTGATCAACGCCGTGGTCAGGGATAATACGCCACCATTTTAAGACATGTTGTTTTCATCAGGCCAAAATATATGAGTGATTCAAGTAACGATAACCTTGAGCAAGCGATGCAAGAAGGTAAATATATTCGTACCATTCGCAGTTTTGTTAAGCGCGAAGGTCGTTTAACCAAAGGACAAGCTGCGGCAATTGAAAAATGCTGGCCAACCATGGGGCTTGAACATCAACAAGGCATGCTTGATCTAGCCCAAGTATTTGGCAATGACAACGACGTTGTTTTAGAAATTGGTTTTGGTATGGGTAAATCATTGGTCGAAATGGCCAAGAGCGCACCACACCTTAACTTTATTGGTATTGAAGTACACCGCCCTGGTGTTGGCGCATGTTTAATGGATGCTGATGAAGCAGGCATTACAAACTTACGTATTTTTGAGCATGACGCTGTTGAAGTATTTGCTGATTGTATTGCTGAGGGCAGCATTACAACGGTGCAACTATTCTTCCCTGATCCATGGCATAAAAAACGTCACCATAAGCGTCGTATTGTACAACCTGCATTTGTAGAGAGCTTGCGTAGCAAATTAAAAATTGGCGGTGTCTTCCATATGGCAACTGATTGGGAAAACTACGCAGAACATATGCTTGAAGTAATGCAAGCAGCGGAGCATTTTAAAAACCAATCAGAGACTAACGATTATGTGCCACGTCCTGATTTACGTCCCTTGACGAAATTTGAGCAACGCGGCCATCGTTTAGGTCATGGCGTTTGGGATTTAATGTTCGAGCGTATTAGCTAAATTAATCAAAACAACTTTAAAGGCAAAGCCATATATGAGCGCATTAACTAATCCAAGTTCACTTTTACTACGCAATAGTGCAAACCTAACGGCGGACTCTATTTTAGTAGTTAATTTTGTGCAAGATGGCTTTTTGTCACAACTGCGCCAGTTAAATCCAAACAGCAAGATCAGCGCTTTTAGCTACAACCATGCTAATGGCGAATTTGCTAAAAATATCAACACTATTGATGTTTGTGTTAGCCATGAGATAGCCGGTCAACACTTTGACCTCGTTATTTATTACTACCCAAAAGCAAAACCTGAAGCATTGATGACGTTGGACAATATTCGCGCGGTTATCAACCCAGACGCTGAGTTACTGGTGGTTGGTGAAAATAAAAGTGGTGTGAAATCGATCGAAAAGCAATTTAGTAGCCACTGTGAATACAGCAATAAAATCGACAGTGCCCGCCATTGTGCTTTGTATTTATTCACCGAGATAAAAACCTTAGCTGAGTTTGTTATTACTCGTTACCACAAACAATTTAATGTTGATGTGGCTGGCGTTAGTTTTAATGCCATTAGCGTACCTGGCGTATTTAATCACGGTGAACTTGATGGCGGTACTAAAATACTGTTAGAGAATGCACCTGAAATTAAATCTGGCAATGTGCTGGATTTTGGCTGTGGCGCGGGTCTTATTGCGACCTTCTTAGGTTTGAAAAATCCAGCTTTGAGTTTTACCTGTACGGATGTTAGTGCTCTTGCAGCTTATGCAACCACGCAAACATTGGCACTTAACGGTGTAAACGGTAGCGCTTTACTAAGTGATGGATTAGCAAATGTAACTGGAAAATTTGAGCTTATTATTTCAAATCCACCATTTCATACCGGTATTGCCACTGATTATACTGTTGCTGAACAGTTTTTAAGTGGTGCTAAACAGCACTTAACTAAGCAAGGCAAGTTAACTATTGTTGCAAACTGCTTCTTAAAATACCCGCCAATTCTAGAAACTCAGTTCGGTACTTATCAAGTAGTACACAAAACCAATAAATTTTCAGTGTATAGCAGTTAATTACAACTATTGCCTCACAAACGCTGCCAAATAATATAAATGGCAGCTTTTCAACAAAGTTATTATATTTTTTAGTCACTTTGATAGGTCTTTGCTAGACTTACAGCAACTCAATAAAAATTATATAACTGGGCCTTCATTACAATAATGCCTTTATCAACATCGCCAACAAGTATTCGCAAAGCCCTGATCAGTGCAGTCATGCTTGTTACTGCTTTGTGTTTATCGTTATCTATTTCTATTTCGACCTACCTTGATGTCAAAGAGCAAAAACAGTTAATCATCAATAAGCTCAATATCCTTGCAGAAATTATCGCCTTTAATGCCCAAGTAACCGTACTATTTGATGATAGAAAAACCGAAGAACAACGTCTTAAATCTTTCGAAAAAATTCCACTCGTTAAAAATATACATATTTACGCAATTGACGAAATTTCAAATAAAGCGGTATTTTTTACCAGCTTTAATGCACGAAAAACGCCACCAGTGCCGCTTCGGGTTGATAGTATTGAACAACTCCAACAGCCTAGGATCACTGAAGACTACGTAGAACTAATCAAGCCAATCACGTACGAAGGTGATATTAAGGGTTATGTGTATATTCGTGGCGGCCTAGAGCGCCTCAACGAGTATATCAACCAAAAAATTCTTATTGATATTCTTTTAACGTTATTCGTTTTAATACTGGTTTATTTTGTAGCAAAACGAATTCAAAAACGTATTGCCGACCCTATAGACCACTTAAGCAGATTACTGCAAGATGTCTCGAAAAATCATAATTACAACGCCCGAGCCCCAAAAACTAATATTACCGAAATCAACATGCTTTCGAACAGTTTAAACATCATGCTGACTCGCACGCAAAATCAAATAGAGCGCCATAAAAACGATAAGCAAGAAATTAAACAATTAAACCAAAGCTTAGAAGAAAAAGTAAACCAACGTACAATCGCGCTCAGAGAAGCAAATCAAGAGTTGCTAACAACCCTTGAACGGATGCATCAATACCAAAATCAGATTGTTGAAAGTGAAAAGATGGCCTCTTTAGGGCAAATGGTTGCAGGTGTTGCACATGAAGTAAATACACCTATTGGTTTAGGGATCACTGGCTCTACCCTGCTACGCGATAAACTGGCAGAAATAAGCCTAGGGTTTGAGCAAAAAACCTTAACCTCAAGTCAATTGAAACGTTTTATCGACAATGGTATAGAAAACTTAGATCTTATCTATCGGAATTTAAATCGCGCTGCGGAACTGGTATCCAGCTTTAAAAAAGTAGCGGTGAACCAAGATGGAGAGATTAATTCGCTGGTCAATATGCATGAGCTTATCACCAACGTGATGCTTTCAATGCGTACTGAATTAGAGAGCAAAGCTCCTAAAATCGTTATTCATTGTTCTGAACAATTGATGATCGAAAGTAAAGCAGGCCCGCTTCAGCAGATATTGCAGCAATTGTTAAGTAACTCGGTGATCCACGGCTTTAAAGATAATCAAAATAACGAAATCGAAATTACAGTGGAACGCAACGAAAGTAGCCTGAGCATTAACTATTATGATAATGGTATCGGGGTTGATAAAAGCGTTAAAAAACGCATTTTTGATCCCTTTGTTACCACTAAACGCGGCGAAGGTGGCAGTGGTTTAGGTATGCATCTAGTTTACAACTTAGTCACACAAGCCTTAGGTGGCAATGTTTATTTTGATGATCAAAATATAGAAGGCACACGCTTTATAATTACCTTGCCCTTAACTGAGGCAAGCAAATTATGAAACTAACGGGTTTATTATTGGCTCTGATGCTGTTGTTTCCAGCATTTTTACAGGCTAAATCACCTGAACAAGTCAAATCGGCATTTCTATTTCAGATTGCAAAATTCGTCGAGTTCCCCAAAGTTAACAATAAACAGGCTGTGACTTTTTGTTTTTATGACGTTGAACATGGAATTGGTGAGTTATTAAAGGATAATTCGAATCTTAAAATTAACGATATACCGATTGAAACAGTGTTAATTGATAAAAAACAGCAAATTTCTGAACTTTCTCGCTTTTGTGATATCACATACATTGATGAAACAATGGAAGATGATATAATTCCACTTTGGATCGATACCATTTCATTAAATACCTTAACAGTTGGTGAGAGTATCAATTTTTTAGAAAAAGGGGGCGTTGTCTCTTTGGTCCAAGAAGGGAATAAAATCCGACTGTATATCAATAAACAGCAGTTGTTGCGCAGCAGTTTTAAAGTGCAATCTCGGTTATTAGCTGTTTCTAAATTTCATCCGAATTGATTTTACTTGTTAACAATTGGATATACTCCTATAATCACTAGTATTCGGTTTTATAATACAATACCGAATTAATTGTAAATAAAATATTCCGAAAAAGGTTAATTAATAATGCAAACGCCAGTCATTCTGATTGTAGAGGATGAAGACGTAACTCGACTAAACCTCGTTAGTTTATTTGAAGCTGAAGGTTACAAAGTTATTGAAGCCATTGATGGCGATGACATGCATGACAAGCTTACAAATAATGATGATGTGAACCTTGTAGTTATGGACATCAACCTGCCAGGCAAAAACGGGCTAATATTAGCGCGTGAATTACGTCAAAAGCGTAACGTTGGACTTATTTTCCTAACCGGTCGTGATAATGATGTAGACCGTATTTTAGGCCTAGAAATTGGCGCGGACGACTATATTACTAAGCCGTTCAATCCTCGTGAATTAACTATTCGTGCTCGTAACTTGCTTTCACGTACTGCCCTTGGCGGTGAAGAATCAAGCCTTGAAACAAATGGTGTGATCACTTTCAATGGCTGGGAACTTGACGAAAATAGCCGCTGTTTAACATCACCAAATGGTGATGCCAAACGTTTACCTAAAGGTGAATACAGAGCACTACGTTTAATGCTTGACTCTCCAGGCCGTATTTTTAGTCGTGAGCAGCTAATCAAGCATATGACTGGTCGTGAGTTACGTGCAAATGACCGTACTGTTGATGTAACGATCCGTCGTATCAGAAAGCATTTTGAAAGTGATAACAGCACATCTGAGCTTATCAGCACCATCCATGGTGAAGGTTATCGTTTCATTGGTAAAATCGATAGTTAATATCCGTTCTACCAAGTAATGACAGCATTAACGTTCTAATTGCTGTAAGAATAAATGAAGGGCATGTTGCCCTTCATTTATTTTATCTGCCAATATTGTTAGCCAAGTATTTAATACTTCATCACTTTCTTCAATCGCACCATGTTCCATGATCTTAGCGTGTAACTGTACATCATTTAAACCAACTGAACCTGCAGCACCTTTAAGCTTATGTGCGACGGACTTATACTCTTCACGGTCACCAGCTGCTAATGACGTTGCTAACTCTTGCTGATACTGTGGATTTAGCTTTTCAAATAAACTGCTGCTGCGCTTAAATGTTACTATACCCATCGAATTAACAAAATCTTCTATGGTTTCAACATCAAGTAACTCTACATTGATATTTTCACTGGCTTCTTTGCTAACCGTCAGGCGTGTTTCATCAGACTGTTGTAGATGTTTAATATCAAATAGTTCAGCCAACATTTTATCAAGCTTCGTGGTATTGATGGGCTTGGCTAATGCGCCTTGAATTGAGATACCTTGTAACTCTTCTTCGGCGCTACGCACATTAGCCGTAAGGGCTACAATAGGTAACTTATCAAAATGGCTATCGGCACGGATCTGCCTTGCTACTTCATCGCCATTAATATCTGGCAGTTGCATATCTAGCAGTACTAAATCCAGATCATCCTCAGTTTCAACAAACGACAATGCATCTTCACCGGTTTCAGCCCAGATAACTTCATGGCCGCGTTGCTCAAGTAAGTTAGTGGCGATTTCAGCATTAAGCGGCACATCTTCAACTAGCAAGATATTCAAACTACGGCCAACATAACTTTGTTCAGCCGGAGCAATACAAAGGGCCAGCGGTATTTCAACCACAAAGCAACTGCCCTCCCCTTCGGTACTGCTCACATGTAACTGTCCTTTCATTGCAGTAACCAATGCCTTAGTGACAGCTAAACCGATACCTGATCCTATCGCATTAGTGCCATTTAAATCTGGCGCTTTATAATACATATCAAAAATACGATGTAATTGCTCTTGTGGAATACCTTGCCCGGTATCTGTTACTTTCATGACTAACCACGCGCCATCCGCACGATTTTCCCGAGCACACGCTAATTGAACTTTACCTTTTTGGGTAAATTTAACCGCATTATTTATTAAATTCCACACCACTTGGCGTAATCGGGTCGGATCTAGTTGCGCATAAATATCCAACATACCTTTGCGCTTAATTTCAAACTCTAGGCCTTTTTGTTCAGCAATTAATCCAGCAAAGTTAACCACATCATTAATAAAGTCGGAAACATTTATTGAGTCGGTAACAATATCGAGTTGCTCGCGGTCTATTTTATCTAAATCTATAATATCATTAAAAATATTTCCTAATGTTTCAGCACTAGAAAATACTGTATTACACCAACTACGTTGCTGCTTATCCAAGTCGGTGTCTAGCAACATCCGGGTTAAACCCACAATACCATTGAGCGGAGTTCGTAATTCATGACTTAGGGTGGCAATAAATTTCCCCTTGTCTTTATAAGCGGTTTCAAGTGCTTGAGCAGCTTCTTTACGGCTGGTGATGTCGCGGCCAAACGCTAATAAACCAATGTAGTCACCGTCATCATTAATAAATGGGAGCTTGCGCATTTCAAACCAACGGTTTTCATTGCCTACAGGGTATTCAACATCAAGCGTTAATGCGGCGTGAGTTTTTTCGACTTTGTTATCAGTTAGTAATACTTCCGGTAAGAATTGCGTTGGATAAATTTCCTCTGCAGTTTTACCTATTAACTCGTCACTTGATTTACCCATCACCTCTTCAAACATTTTATTACAACCGGCAAAAACACCATTGTTATCACGGTAATAAAATAAATCAGGCGATGAATCAACAATAGAGCGCAGTAACATGCCTTGTTGAGCAAGCTCTTGCTGGGTTTTTTTACGCTCGACGATTTCTCGTCTGAGTTCTTCGATTGCACGGTGTTTGGCATGAAATGCCATTTTACGTTCATCTATCTCTACATTTAAGCGATTGATATTATCTTTTAAAGTTTGATTTAATAATTTTTCTTGCTTGGTGGCACTATCTAAATACGCATAGGAAGCATCTAACTGGCGAATTGAATTGATCAACACACTGATAATAATGGGCGACACTACTGCAGTAAAAAACATTACGGCAAGCACATCAACGAGCATCACCTCGCCCACTGCAACATAATAAAACATACACGACAATATTAATGCCAAGACTAATAGTAATGCATAACAGATAGTTGCGGTTTTGAATTCACCGAATCGAGTAATTAAACTGGAAAGTGTTCGAGCCCATGGACTCAAAGAGGAATCGATCATATATAAATCTGTCTCTTAACTATACATATAAGTATATAAAAAATCAGCTGACTACACAGCTACAAAAAAACCACTAGTGCTAATATGTTAGCATTTTTGCATTAACTATTTTCATGTTCCGCGACGAAAACAGAAAATTTTCATCTACCACGTATTTTTTATTTATTTCGTGTAAAATATCGCGCTTTACAATTGCCAATAACGAGATTTTTCATGCAAAGCAACATGCCCGATATAGCAGATACGGCTCCCGCCTTACAAACAGGTAAATTAGACTGGGTTGGTATGGCTGATATTGAACTGCCTTTTTTATTTGAATCTCGTGATCTTGCGCCTATTAATGTCAACGCTAAAGCTCGTGCTTTTGTTAATCTTCACAAAGAAGACGCAAAAGGTATTCATATGTCGCGGTTATTTTTAGCGCTCGATACCTTATCAACTGAGCAGCAGGTAAACCCCACAACGATTGCTCAAGCACTAGATACTTTTATTTCCAGCCATGAAGGGTTATCGGATCAAGCTAAAATTGAATTTAAGTTTGAACTACCGCTGCGCAGAAAATCACTCCTTAGCGGCAAAGCGGGTTGGAAAAGCTACCCGTTAACCATAGTGGCAAAAATTGACCGCGGTGTACTTAGTTTTGAGTTAAGCCTTGATGTAACTTACTCATCAACTTGCCCATGCTCAGCGGCATTAGCTCGCCAACTTATTCAACAAGCCTTTGTTGAAAAGTTTCAGCAGCATACTCTTAGCCATGAAGAAGTGGTCAACTGGCTTGGCAGTACCGATGGCATAATCGCCACACCGCATTCTCAACGCTCTATTGCCAATGTAAAAGTCAAACTAGATAGCAGCATCCGTGAGTTTGATATTTTAAGCTTGATCAATACTCTTGAAGATGAGCTTAAAACCCCTGTACAAGCGGCAGTTAAGCGTGAAGATGAGCAAGAATTCGCCCGTTTAAATGGTCAAAATCTGATGTTTTGTGAAGATGCTGCGCGTAAAATCAAAGCCGTGTTAGAAGATGCACAATACGCCGATTACTGGTTACAAATAAACCATTATGAATCTCTGCATGCCCATGATGCTGTAGCGATTGCAGTAAAAGGAATTGCTGGCGGATACCAGCCATAACTTAGCTGTTATAAAGTGTAACTTCATTACAACTGGGCACGTAAATTGCTAAGTAATTTATAGTGTCAATTTGTTGTTGTGGAGTTACCGTATGGAATTCGCTTTATTATCAATTTTAGTATTAGTCGTAGGGGCATCTGTTGTTGCGTCAAAGTTTACCGATGATGGCGGAAACCCTTACCCATTCACGCGTAAAACCAGTGTATTTACGCAAGTTGAAAGCTCATTTTTAAACCTTTTAGAACGTGCTGTAGGCGATCAATATAAAATTGTTAGCCGTGTAAAATTAATCGATATCATTGATTGTAAAAAAGGTTTATCTGCTAAAGCTAAACGTGCTGCAATCGCTAAAGCAAAAAACAAACAACTGGATTATGTGCTGATTGATAAAGAAAAGATGACGATTGTGGCAGCGGTTGACTTAGTAAACAACGCCAATAAAGATGGTCATAAAGCACAACGAGACTGGTTTGTTAATGGTGCACTTGAAGCTGCTGGCATTCCACATATCCGTATGAAAGTTAAATCTGGCTATCGGCCATCAGAAGTACGCGAAGCAATTATGTTTAAGCTTGGCAAGCCGACAGCACAAAGTAGTCGCCCGACACGCAACCGTGTTACTAAGCCGGCGGTACTATCTCCTTCGCAAGCTAAAGCCCATTCCACAGCTTTAGCTGAAATATAAGTTTTCTTAAACGATAAAATGCGAGCTTTTAAGCTCGCATTTTTGTTTTTTATCGCTAACTTCACGTATAATCTAAACATCTAATTAGAGGAATTTAAAATTATGAATGTCGGTATTATTGGCGCGATGGAGCCAGAAGTTAAAATTTTGCGTGAAGCAATGCAAAATCCACAAATTCTAACTAAAGCAGGTTTCACTTTTTATACAGGTGAATTAGCTGGTAACACTGTGACTTTAGTGCAATCAGGTATTGGTAAAGTCGCCTCTAGTATTGCAACAACGTTATTGATTGATAATTTTCAACCAGACTGTGTGATCAACACAGGCTCTGCCGGTGGTTTTGATCCATCTCTGAGTGTTGGCGACGTGGTAATTTCATCTGAGGTACGTCATCATGATGTTGATGTAACCGCTTTTGGTTATGAAATTGGCCAAGTACCACAGATGCCTGCTGGTTTTGCCGCTCACCCTAAATTAATCGAGGCTGCACAACAAAGTGTTGAAAGCATCAGTGACGTGAAGACCCTGATCGGCTTAATTTGTACTGGCGATTCATTTATGTGTGATCCGGTGCGTATTGATAAAGCCCGCGCGGACTTCCCTACTATGTTAGCTGTAGAAATGGAAGGCGCTGCCATTGCACAAGTATGCTTTTCTTTAGCTACACCGTTTGTAGTGATCCGTTCAATGTCTGATATTGCAGGTAAAGAGTCACCACAGTCATTTGAAGAATACCTAGAAACCGCTTCAATAAACTCATCAAAAATGGTGGTCGCATTACTAGAAAAGCTGACTACGGTAACGCTATAAGGTGTTACTCAATTTAGTTCAGCAACATTTGGACTTTATTGTATTTATATTAGCGCTCCTTGCTGAGCGCTTTTTACCTTTGGTAAGCTGGTATCACCCAAATACATTTTTAATTGCGGTATTTAGAGCACTTGGGAAACGCGTTTTTCGAAAGAGTGAACCTGCAAGTTACCAATATTTGTCCTCTTCGTTATGTTTCACCTTAGTCATTTTAGTGATCATGACCTTGGTAATCTTACTGCTTGAATTTGCATATTACCCTGAACTATTAGCTGGGTTAATTTTATACCTCAGCCTAGAGTGGCGAAGTGTAGAAAGTAAAGCGCTGCGTATTGCACGACTCGTTAAACAAAATCAAAAGTCTACAGCCCGAGAGTTATTAAAACCACTACTTGCTCGCCAGGTTGATAAATTATCAGGCCCTGGTCTTTGCAAAGCCATTATGGAAACGCTGATCTTAAGAGTGGCTCGTCATTACTTTAGCGTTATTTTCTTTTATCTACTATTTGGCCCTATGGCTGCACTGGCTTATCGCCTACTGACTTTGATCCACCAAGCTTGGCGCAAAGATATTTTGCCTAATAGCCCATTTTTAAAATCACTCAGTTGGCTATTATATATTCTTGAGTGGTTACCTACGCGGATATTGGCGCTGACTGTTGCAGCAAGTAAAGCCAGTAAATTGAGCGTTCATTATATTAAGCATTATGGACGGCATTTTTATCAAACAAATAGTGGCTGGTTATTAAGTTGTTGTTCGGCCTCTGTTGGTGTGCAACTCGGTGGCCCTGCCATATACCAAGATACTCGATTTGATAAAATGCGTATTGGTACTGAGCGTTTACCACAGGCTGATGATATTGCGGTATTGATCAATCGGCTAAATCAAGCGCGTGGCTTTTGGTTACTGGTTATATTTGGCATCGAAATCATTAAAACAATGTTGTAGATCACAAAGAGTAAAAAACCAGCCGAAGCTGGTTTTTAAACTGAATTTTCATTCTTTACCTATTAAGCACAGGTAATATTTGCAAACTTACGTTTGCCAACTTGATAAATAGCTGTGCTGCCTTTTGCAATTTCAAGCTTAGTATCAGTGACCTTTTCTTCGCCATTGATTTTAACTGCGCCTTGTTTGATCATTCGCATAGCTTCTGATGTACTCGCAACTAAGCCTGCTTCTTTAAGCAAATTAGTAATAAATACGGTATCTTCATCAATCGTTACTGTCATATCTGGGATATCATCCGGTAACGCATTTTTTTGAAAACGTTTAATAAAATCTTCATGCGCACCAACAGCTGCTGCATCGCTGTGAAAACGAGCAATCATTTCTTTTGCTAAATCGATTTTAATATCACGCGGATTAGTACCTTGTGCAACCTTTTCTTTGAGCGCAGCAATTTCGTCAATTGATAAGCTACTTAGCAAATCATAATAACGCCACATCAGCTCATCACTAATAGACATGATTTTACCAAACATATCGTTAGGGGCATCAGTAATACCAATGTAGTTACCTAATGACTTAGACATTTTTTGCACACCGTCGGTGCCCTCAAGTAAAGGCATCATTAATACGGTTTGTGGTTTTTGCCCTTCGTCTTTTTGTAGCTCACGACCCATTAATAGATTAAAGCGTTGATCAGTACCACCGAGCTCAACATCAGCTTCAAGTGCCACTGAATCCCAACCTTGCACTAATGGATACAAAAACTCATGAATCGCAATTGATTGTCCGCCAGCATAACGCTTTTTAAAATCATCACGTTCTAGCATACGAGCAACAGTTTGACGTGCTGCTAGCTTGATCATCCCTGCAGCGCCTAAATTCTCCATCCAAGTTGAATTAAAAGCAACCGTGGTTTTAGCCGGATCCAGAATTTTAAATACTTGTTCTTTATATGTTTCAGCATTTGCCAATACATCTTCACGGGTTAGTGGCTTACGAGTTACATTTTTACCCGTTGGGTCACCAATCATACCGGTGAAATCACCAATTAAGAAAATCACTTCATGACCTAAGTCTTGGAAGGTTTTCATTTTATTAATTAGCACAGTGTGACCTAAGTGTAAGTCAGGTGCAGTTGGATCAAAACCAGCTTTGATCTTTAGCTTTTTACCAGACTTTAGCTTTTCGACTAACTCGTCTTCAATTAATATTTCTTCAGCACCGCGTTTTATCTCTGCTAGAGCGGTTTGTAAGTCCACTATGTATTACTCCAAAAAATTCAGTCAATCTGGTGATTCTAGCGTAAATCCGCGCCAGTTTAAATCTACAAAACACTGGTATTAACGCTTTATTAAGTATATCCTGCAATATTAGTGATTAATTATCTTGACAGCAGGAAAAGGCACGTTATGGTTCGCGTTGTGCACACTCTCCCAAAAAAACACAAATTGCTTATTCTAGGCTTGGTTTCTGCTATTGCTGCTTTAACACTCATTCCTTCAGAAAAAGCCACCGCCTCTAAAGACAATAGCGCTGATGCGCTAGAAATTGGCAAGCGCTACGAATTACAAATTAAAGTTGATGATAACGAAAAATTAACTGAATTAAATTCGCAAGAAGATGCAGCAAAATTCCCAGAATACAATCTAGTCGATTTTGAAGTAAAGAACGGTGACAATTTAGCACTTATTTTCAAACGCGCCGGCTTTTCAGCGCAAACCGTTCATAAACTGCTTAATACCAATGCAGAAACACGTAAACTTAGTAAAATTCACCCTGGTGAAACATTAAGCTTTGCTACCGCCGAAGATGGTTCTTTGGCACAGTTACGTTATGTGATTTCAAAAACAGATACCCTATTCGTTACATTAAATGAAGAAGGTAACTACGATACGTCTATTGATAGTAAAGAAATTGAAACATTAACTAAATCAACAGGCGGAGAAATTACCAACAGCTTTTGGACCTCAGGTATTGCTGCTGGTTTAAGTGAACGGCAAATAATGAACTTTGCTGACATATTCGGTTGGGATGTGGATTTTGCCAATGATATCCGTAAAGGCGATCAATTTGGTTTAATCTATGAATCGCATTATGTTGATGGCGAGTTTATTGGCACAGGTAAAATTATTGCTGCTGAGTTTATTAACCAAGGTCAACGTTACGCGGCTATCCGTCACAGCGATGGTACTTTTTACACGCCTGAAGGGCGTAGTATGAAAAAAGCATTTTTACGTGCACCAGTTAACTTTAAATATATAAGCTCAAGCTTTAATCCGCGTCGCTTACACCCTGTAACAGGACAAGTAAGAGCACACCGTGGGATTGACTACGCAGCTCGTACTGGAACGCCAGTAGTTGCCTCTGGTAATGGTAAAGTAATTAAAGCTGGTTACAGTAAGTATAATGGTAACTATATATTTATTAGTCACGGCACACAGTACGTCACTAAATACCTACACCTTAACAAGAAACTAGTTAAAACTGGTCAAAAAGTTAAGCAAGGTCAACAAATTGGTACTGTCGGCTCCACAGGTCGTGTAACAGGCGCACACTTACACTACGAGTTTTTAGTTAACGGCGTTCACCGTAACCCTAAAACGGTTAAGTTACCGAAATCAGAGCCACTGCCTCGCGACGAGCTTGCTAAGTTTAAACCAATCGCAGATAACTTCTTAGCGCAGCTAGAGCGCAACCGAGAGCTACAGTTAGCGCTTAAGTAAAGCGGTCAGCGAAAAATATAAGCCGTTGTTATGTAAATAGCAACGGCTTTTTGTTGAACTGTTTGATGTGATGCGCTCCAGTTGTATTCGCAAATTAATGTTGCAATAGAACTTGCATGTGCTGCCTCATATCTACTTTTATAGTTTTGAAAGTTAAGCTAACGTCACCTGATAAACGGCGATGAGCGAAAATTGAATATTTTTATTGATTGAAATTTAGCCATGCGATTATTAATATTGCAATTTTCTCCGATAACATTAGTGACCGCCGTTTTGGTGTGCTAAAAACCACCAAAATGGGACAAATAGATTGTTACGTTTCAGAATGAGCATTGAAGATATAAACAAAAAAGCCAAATCATTAATAGATGAAACTTGGAAAGATAACTCCAAGTGGCATCAAAACTTTGATGAGGCAAAAAGCATTCTTGAGCAAGTCTTACATAACCATACTGATGATGAGCTAACTCTCATAAACTATGGAACTGTTCTATGTGATATGGGCAAACATCAAGAAGCGGCTGAATATTTTAAAAAAGCAATAGATCAAGGCAGTAATAACAAACATGCATTTTACAATTTAGGTGTAGCGCTTATGAATTGTTCAACTGACGAAAATGCAATGTTCTACATGAAAAAAGCAAAATCAAAACAAGCTTGTGCTCTAACCTGGGAGGCTTACTTTGATCCAATGGGGCACTAATAACTTAACAAGATGGGTTTATTATCCATACAAAGCGTTTAAACATCGTTCAGACCATGTGGCCTTCACGGGAAACCTAAAGCTGCGTGACTGTTGTGGGATCGCAGAGTAACGAGCATAGATAAATATTCAAAGATTGATGTCTACCGTTACAATTTTTTCGTTGGGTTTCGGGGTGTTCAACCCAACCTACACAATCCATTTAAACACGAGCTTATCACTTACAACTTAAAGCTTACCGCTCCTAGACCTTAAAACTGACGGCTACGCTCTACCTCACCAACACATAAATCAATTGCACAACCAATGAAATCATCACTAATGGCCAAATGTATTTGGCGTATTTAGTCGCACCATCTAGGCCCATTTTAGACTGATACTTTTCAAGTAGTGGCACAAGAATGATTAATGCAACAAACAGTGAAATTAAAATCACGAAGATATTCATACCATTCCTATTTAATAAAATATCTATCGAGTATACCTAGGGTCTGTTTATCTTTCGAGGTTAAATTTGCAGCTGCGCGTTTGGTTTTTAGGCAAGGCAGAGCCTATGTAGTGTGGTTATTCCCCATAAATAGGAGATAACTCGGCATAAATGCCAAACACGCGCTGCCCGAAGGGTTCTGCCTAGGGGCGATTAACTCTTTGTTGCTCGATTTTTACTTAGCCCACTAGGTTACAAATCTCGCGCCGTGATTAAATCGCCCCTAGTTTGAACAAATTTTAACCCTGAAAGGTCAACAGACCCTAAGCGCAAAAAAAAAGCGCAGTAAATACTGCGCAGTCGGTTGGAAGTAAAAGTTACCTCACTATACTCAGCTCGCTGGGTATAGTTTAATGATTTATTTAACCTACCAGTGCTAACAAGATACCTGCAGCCACAGCACTACCCAGTACTCCCGCAACATTTGGTCCCATTGCATGCATTAATAAGAAATTATGCGGATTATTCTCCAGACCCACTTTATTAACTACGCGTGCCGCCATTGGCACAGCTGATACACCAGCCGCGCCGATGAGTGGATTGATTGGTGATTTAGAGAACTTGTTCATACCTTTTGCCATAAATACACCTGAAGCTGTACCAATTGCAAAAGCCAAGGCGCCGAGTACCAAAATACCAATTGTTTCTACGGTTAAAAACTTATCTGCAGCAAGCTTAGAGCCTACAGCTAAACCAAGGAAAATAGTGGTGATATTTATGATCTCGTTTTGTGCACTATTACTTAAACGGTCAACCACACCAGACTCTCGCATCAAGTTTCCTAAACAGAACATGCCTACCAGTGGCGTTGCTGCCGGTAAAAACAAAATCGTTAAACTCAATACCATTAGCGGGAAAATAATTTTTTCCTTTTTTGATACGGTGCGTAACTGTGGCATTTGAATTTTACGTTCTTCTGGTGTGGTTAAAGCCCGCATAATTGGCGGCTGAATAATTGGCACTAACGCCATATATGAGTATGCAGCTACGGCGATAGCACCCAATAAATCAGGAGCAAGTTTTGAGGCTAAGAATATTGCCGTCGGGCCATCTGCACCACCTATAATCGCAATTGCTGACGCATCTTGTAAAGAAAACTCAAAACCTGGTACATAGTTTAGTAAAATTGCGCCAAACAAGGTTGCAAAAATACCAAACTGAGCTGCAGCACCTAGCAATAACATACGAGGATTAGCTATCAAGGCACTAAAATCAGTGAGTGCACCAACCCCCATAAATATTAATAATGGGAATACACCGGTATCAATCCCAATATGATAAACGTAATACAGCAAACCACCGGGGTCTGATAAGCCCGCTACGGGGATATTTGTTAATATTGCCCCAAAGCCAATTGGTAATAATAATAACGGCTCAAAGTTGCGCGCAATTGCCAGATACAACAATAAACACCCTACTGCGATCATAATAAGCGCAGGAAATGTAAAATTAGCAATACCTGTTGCTTGCCAGAGGTTTAATAATGCTTCCATCCTCTGAGCTCCTAAGCTAGTGCTATCATAGCGTCACCCGTTGCCACTGAATCACCTTCAGCAACAAGAATTTCAGCAATAGTACCGGTGTGGGTTGCACGAATTTCAGTTTCCATTTTCATCGCTTCCATGATGATCACTACATCGCCTTCATTTACCGTTTGACCCGCTTTCACCTTGATTTTAAAGATGTTACCAGCAAGTGGAGCGTTAAGTGTTTCGCCGGAAGCAACTGACGCCGATTGTGGAATATGCTCACTATCTTTAAGTGTTACTTCTTTAAGCTCACCGCCTTGTGCAACCACTACATCATAAACTTTACCATCTACTTTTACGCTGTACTGCTCTGCTTTTACTGTGTTGCTGTTACTTTTTTTATTGCTAACTGGTTGTTCTTTATTAGCAGATTCAGCACTTGGCACAGCTTCGAATGCATCTGGGTTATTACGATTCTTAATGAATTTCAACCCAATTTGTGGGAATAATGCATACGTTAACACATCATCAATCTGCTCATCCGCTAAGCTTAAACCTTGCTCTTGTGCTTCTTTTAATAGCTCAGCTTGGAGTATTTCTAGTTCTGGTTGCAATAAATCAGCTGGGCGGCAAGTAATGACTTCTGCGCCATTAAGTACGCGCTCTTGTAACTCTTTATTCATCGGCGCAGGAGTTACGCCATACTCACCTTTTAGCACTCCGGCAGTTTCTTTGGTGATAGTTTTATAACGCTCGCCCGTCAATACGTTTAATACTGCTTGTGTACCAACAATTTGTGATGTTGGTGTAACTAACGGTAAATAACCTAAGTCTTCACGTACACGTGGGATCTCAAGTAATACTTCATTCAATTTATCCGCAGCACCTTGCTCTTTAAGCTGGTTTTCCATATTAGTTAACATGCCACCAGGCACTTGCGCTAATAAAATACGGCCATCAACACCTTTTAAGCTGCCTTCAAACGCGGCATATTTTTTACGAACATCACGGAAATAAGCAGCAATCTCTTCGAGTTGATTTAAATCCAGCTCAGTATCACGTTCAGTACCTTCAACAATCGATACAATCGTTTCAGTTGCGCTGTGCCCGTAAGTCATACTCATTGATGAAATTGCGGTATCAAGCATATCAATACCAGCATCAATCGCTTTTTGGTAAGTAGCAGTACTTAAACCTGTTGTGGCATGACACTGCATTGCAATTGGGATAGAGACTGTTTCTTTTAACGCTTTGATTAACTCTTCTGCATCGTATGGTTTAAGCAAACCGGCCATGTCTTTAATACAAATTGAATGACAGCCTAACTCTTCAAGCTGCTTGGCAAGCGTTAACCACATATCAAGTGTATGAACCGGGCTTACTGTGTACGAAATTGTACCTTGTGCATGTGCG
Source organism: Pseudoalteromonas sp. 1181_04 (assembly GCF_052850545.1). Lineage (NCBI taxonomy): Bacteria > Pseudomonadati > Pseudomonadota > Gammaproteobacteria > Alteromonadales > Pseudoalteromonadaceae > Pseudoalteromonas > Pseudoalteromonas sp. 1181_04. Next base: position 74,604 of record NZ_VXCS01000001.1, on the reverse strand, counting down.
CCAACTTTAATTGCAGCTTTAATAGCCGTTTCAAGATTACGAACATCGTTCATCGCATCAAAAATACGAAACACATCAACACCATTTTTGTGCGCTCGCTCTACAAATTTTTCAACAACATCATCGGCATAATGACGATAGCCTAAAAGGTTTTGACCACGTAATAACATTTGCTGTTTAGTATTTGGCATAGCTTTTTTAAGAGCACGAATACGCTCCCAAGGATCTTCACCCAAATAACGAATGCATGAATCAAAAGTAGCCCCACCCCATGATTCGATCGACCAATAACCTGCATCATCTAATTTTTGTGCAATCGGTAGCATGTCATCCAAACGCATACGCGTTGCTAATAATGATTGATGCGCGTCCCTAAGTACTAATTCTGTTAATTTTAATTTAGCCACAAGTCACTCCTTATAGTTTTTGTTTATTTTTGTATTGAGCTATGGCTGCACTTATCGCAGCGATGTGTTCACTTGATACACCTGATGCTTTGATTGACGGTGTACGCGTTGGCGTTGTTGCAACCGGCTGTTCAAAACGACTCGCTAATTTAGACATAATGGTAATTGCTGAAATCAACAACGAAAGAAAAACGAAAACGCCCACCATCCCGGTGATCATTAAGTTTGCTGCTGTAGCAAGTAACTGACCTATATCCATCCTGCTCCCCCCTGATTATTTCCACCCAGCCCCGCTAGGTAAAAAATCACTTTATTTAAATAATTATGCAACAATCATAACAAAGAAAAAGACCAAGTCCAACACTTTGTAAATTGGTAAAACCAATTAATACAAAGCTAACATATGCTCAGCAAAGTTAACACTCTACATTTTGCTATAATTTCATAGGATATAGATGATAAAAATACTGAATATAGCTATAACTTATAAGTAAAAGCTTATCCGCAGCTGGAAAACCTACCGACTGAACGACTGAACAACCGCTTGATTAAATACAAAATGGCTCAAAAATGAAATTGGTCTTACCAAAAAACGACTTAAATATTGATTTTTAGAGCGTCGAGTATAAGTTACAGATAAAGCTGTAAATAATTCCCACCTAATTTATGAAGAGAAATGAAATAAACCCCTATGACATTGATAATAAAGGATTTAAATACATGGCATGTAACTGGCATTATTTACTCTGAACAAATTAACAAACCAAGGAGACGACAATGTTACGCTGGACAATTACATTTCTAGTTATTGCACTTATTGCTGCAGTGTTAGGTTTTGGTGGTATCGCAGGTGCCGCAGCAGGAATTGCTAAGATTATCTTTTTTATCTTTATTGTATTGTTAGTTATTTCACTCGTTTCAGGTGCATTGCGCGGCAATGTCCCTAAGTGATAACAATTTATTTTAAATAACAACACATTTATTATTTTTACAAGGAATTACATTATGAAATCGACAACTATTAAAACCGCTGTGATCGCTTTATTCGCTAGTTTTTTTATCATGGGTTGTGAAGACAATCATGCAGAAGAGGCCGGTGAGCGCATCGATGAAGCTGTTACCGACGTACAAAACAAAGTAGAAGACGCCTGTGAAGAAGTAAAAGAAGGCGTTAACGCTAAAGAGACTAACTGTTAATAAATATATTCAAGATTAAAAAGCGGCTTCTGAAGCCGCTTTTTTATTTAAGCTACTGTTTAAAAACAATCTTTTTATCTACCCTGCCGTATTTCATTCGTTTTACATTTCAAACTTTTCAAAATTTTATATTTTGACGCTTTAAATTATTTGTATGTCCCAACTTAATGACTATCTTTAAAAAGCTAAGAGGAAGCATCTGCAATGTGCTTCCTGTTGTATTTAGCCTAATTATTATAAATATTTGGGAGATTACAATGTTAAAAAGTAGAATTTCATCTGCAGTGAAATATGCACTTAGTGCAGGGGTTGTCTCAACCGCACTCATCTATTCACCACTTTCCACAGCACAAGAAACTGAAGTCGACAAAGACGTCGAAGTTATTTCTGTTACAGGTAGCCGTATTCGCCAACCAGGAGCTGTTTCCGCTAGTCCTATCATTTCCATTGGAGAAAAAGAACTTGGTTTTCAACAAGAACCTGAAGTTGAACAAATATTAAGAAACTTACCAGCAACAGTACCTGGTGATGGTAGTAACGTTAATAATGGTTCTGGCGGTGCAGCTACAATAAACTTACGCGGTCTTGGTGCTCAACGCTCATTAGTATTAATGAATGGCCGTCGTATGATCCCATATAACTATAATGGTGCCGTAGATAGTTCAACCATCCCCAGTGCATTAATTGAACGAATTGATATTGTTACCGGTGGAGCATCTGCCGTTTATGGTTCTGATGCAATAGCGGGCGCTGTCAACATAGTGCTAAAAGATGATTTCCAAGGGGTGGTTTTTGACGCCAAACATTCAGAAACTGGCGATGGTGACGGTGATAAAGACAGCTTCAGTATTACCCTGGGTTCTAATCTTGAAGATGACAAAGGTAATGTAGTGTTATCGCTAGGTTGGACACAACGAGATCAAATTTTATTAGGTGATAGACCATTAGGCCTGCTAGGAATTGAAACTAAAACGGGTGCTAACTATGAACAATTCTTAAATGGCGAGCCGCCAATCCCAGCTCCTGATGCATGTAGTGGTCCAAACTCCGTCGAAAGTGGTGGATCTACCACCGCTTTTCCTACTCGATTTACAATTGTTGGTGCTGGCGGTAATGGTAGTGGCCAATTCAGAAATGATGGCACATTAGCCGCTACTGAGTGTAGTGTATTCAACTTCAACCCATACAACTTCTATCAAACACCATCTGAACGCTATTCAGCAACAGCTATTGGTAATTACTACCTGACAGATGATCACCAAGTTTATTCATCTGTGAACTTTACTAATACCAGTGTTGATACCCAAGTAGCTCCTTCTGGTACTTTTGGATCTGTGTTCAATTTACCATTAGCCAATCCATTAATAGGCGATCAAGCAAGGCAATTTATGATCGATGGCGCTACGGCTGCTTTAGGTGAAGGAAGTTTAGATACATCTAATTGGCAAGACATAAATGGCAATGGTATTGTTGATGAAGCTGACTACCTGTCAGTTCAACTTAGAAGACGTACATTAGAGCTTGGCGCTCGAACAGAACGATTTGACAGCACTCAATTTCAAATGGTGACTGGGGTTACAGGTTACTTTTTAGATGATTGGCAATATGATGCAAGCTATCAATATGGTGAATCTAACCGAACAACTGTTCGTGGTGGTTACACCAACTTAACTAACATTCAAAACGCGCTTGATACTACAGATGGCGTTACTTGTAAAAATGGTGATTCTAGTTGTGTTCCTATCAACTTATTTGGTGGTTTTGGTTCAATCACCGAAGAAATGGCAGGTTATGCACAAGCAATTGCATTGCAACAACAAAAATACAGCCAAGAAGTTTTCACTGCTAGTGTAAATGGCTCATTCGACTTTATTGAAATTCCGGGCGCTGGCGCACCACTGGCAATGAGTTTTGGCTATGAAAAGCGTAAAGAAAAAGGCTTATTTGAGCCTGACGAATGTTTAAAGCTTGCTCCAGCAAGCTGCCAAGGTGGTGCTGGCGGTAATCAACTTCCAATCTCTGGCGGTTTCTCCGTTGATGAGTTATTTATGGAAGGGTACTTGCCGGTATTAGATGGGTTACCAGGTGCTGAAACGCTTGATGTTGAGTTTGGTTTTCGTTGGGCTGATTATGATACAGTTGGTAGCAATGAAACCTGGAAGTTAGGCTTTAATTGGCGTCCAGTCAGCGATATTTTAGTCCGCGTCATGCAACAACAAGCTACTCGTGCACCTAATGTTGGTGAGATTGCATCCCCTGTAGTCACAGGATTAGATAATGCTCAAAGTGACCCGTGTTCAGTAGCTAATGCAGGTAATATTGATGAAACATTAAAACAGCTTTGTATATCAACTGGAATGACTGAAGCGCAAGTTGGTAATGTGCAAAATGTTATTTCAGGGCAAGTACAAGTTATTAGCGGTAGTGATCCTCTGAATCCTCCGGGGGCCGAAGAAGCAGACACATTTACAGCAGGTATTGTGTGGACGCCTGAGTTTGATGCGCTTGAAAACTTTACAATCACATTAGATTACTATGATATTGATATTAGTAATATTATTGGCAACTTTTCTGCTCAAGAAATTCTTGATGCTTGTTATGTACTTGGCGATACCAATGAGTGTGCAAAAATAAATAGAATTGGTGGTGATTTAACAATTGCTGGAGCTGGTATAGAACAGTTCACCACTAACTTGAAAAGCCAACGTGCTGAAGGTATCGAACTTGGTTTTAACTTTGCTGTACTAATGGACGAAATGGGCGAATTGCAATTTTCAGGTAATATCAATAAATATCTAACACAGGAGTCACAAAGCTCAGACACAGCTAGAATAATCGATTGTAAAGGTTACTTCAGTACCAGTTGTGACCCTGTATCAGAGCTTCGTTGGGTGCAACGTACTAGCTGGGTATGGAAAGATTTAACAATGTCATTACAATGGCGTCATATAGATGGCGTTGAAGTAGAGCCGATTGAAGCCCCGAATGTTTTTGAAGATTTTAGAAGCATTGACAGCTACGACTACTTTGATTTATTTGCTAGTTATTACGCAACAGAAAACATTGTAGTTAATTTCGGTATAGATAATATTTTTGAAAAAGAACCACCTGTCGTTGGTGGTGAAGCTGGCGATACCAGCTCTAACTCAGGTAATACATTCCCAAGTAACTATGATGTACTTGGCCGCAAATTTAAAATGGGCATTAAAGTCCAATTTTAAATAAATCCTTTCAGTTGCATTAACATGCACCGCACTTTATGCGGTGCATGTTTATAATTTATTACAATGGCTATGCTCTCGCTTCTAGCATTAGTCGCTTCATGTCACGTACTGCTTTATCTAATCCATCAATGGCTGCGCGCGCTATAATTGCGTGACCAATGTTTAATTCGTAAATTTCTTTCATAGCAGCAATCGGTTTCACGTTATGATAATGAAGACCGTGGCCGGCGTTTACTATCAAACCCAAACTTGCTGCATACTTTACGCCTTGATGAATATGCTCAAGTTGTTTTTGTATCTCGGTATCAGTTTGCGCATCCGCATAAGCGCCAGTATGAATTTCAACATAAGGGGCATTACAGGCTTTAGCTGCATCTAGTTGTGCTTTGTCTGCATCGATAAATAATGATACTTTAATACCGGCGTCAGTTAATTTTGCTGTCGCGGCTTTAATCTTATCTAGATTACCAACAACGTCTAAACCGCCTTCGGTGGTCAACTCTTCGCGTTTTTCTGGTACTAAGCAAACATAAGCTGGCTTAACATCTAAAGCAATATCAATCATTTCATCTGTAACCGCTATTTCAAGGTTCATTCGTGTTTGGATTGTTTTAGCCATCACATACACGTCACGATCTTGAATGTGACGACGGTCTTCACGTAAATGAATAGTGATCCCATCAGCGCCAGCATGCTCAGCAACACTCGCAGCATGTGCTGGATCTGGGTAATTTGTACCCCGAGCTTGGCGTAAGGTAGCAATATGATCAACGTTTATACCCAAAAGAATATCTTTCATTTTTTTACCTGTAAAAATAACGGTTAAAAATACCGTATTAAGATTGTTGGTGAATACCCAAACTATTTGGATATAAACAGCTCGCGACTTTTTAATGGTTTTTTGCCTAATAAAGGCTTCATTAAATGACGACTTAATTGTTTTGCCATATATAACACATCCGGCGCACTAAAGTCATGAGCTGCAATTGCATTTAACTGCGCGCCAGAAAAGCCACTGCCTTGATTTTCTTGGGCAACAAAGCCGTATTCAGCAAAGTAACTATACGTTTGCTCTGCCGAAATTGGATCGCCTGCGGCATCAAAACTAAAGTCAACGCCATAGCCTAATAATTCTAATAGTTGAAATTCATAAGAACGTAATACAGCTTGTAAGTTAGGGTGCTGGTTAAGCTGTTGTAGGTGAGTTTTATACAATTGATAGGCATGATCAATTGGTTCATTAATTGGTACAATGCGATTGGTTAGTTCATTGAGGTAAAACCCACAATAAAGCTGATCCCCAACTAGTGTGGATTGCGTGCCATGTAGTTCAAATCGTTGGATATATTTCAGGTCGTGTTTACCGGTATAATTTACCAGTAAGGCTTGGAAGGGTTGTAACTGAGCTTTGTATTTTGTTGCTTGGCGACCGCTAATTCGCGCCAGCATGCGCAACTGGCCAACGCCTTCTACTAACATATCAAGCATTACTTGTGAGTCACTAAAAGGACGTCGGTGTAATAAATATGCCGTGTAGAAGTCGCTATCCATAAATATCGCTTAGGCTATTAATCTTCACCATAGCCTAAACTGCGAAGTGCTCTCTCGTCGTCAGCCCAACCTGATTTAACCTTCACCCAAAGTTCTAAAAACACTTTATTATCAAGCATTTCTTCGAGATCTTTACGGGCTTCGCGGCCAATCACTTTAAGCTTTTCGCCTTTATTACCAATAACCATACGTTTTTGCGTTTCACGCTCAACTAAAATCAAGCCATTGATATGCCAAATGCCATTTTCTTGCCATTTAAACTGCTCAATTTCAACGGTAACTGAGTAAGGAAGCTCCTCACCCATAAAGCGCATCAACTTTTCACGGATCACTTCGGCTGCCATAAAGCGCATTGAACGATCTGTTACGTAATCTTCAGGGAAGTAAAATTCACACGGTGGTAAACGCTTAGTTACTTCATCTTTGATCAGGTTGATATTTTTACCTTGAGTCGCAGATACTGGCATAATGCCAACAAAATCAAACTTTTCGCCTAACCACTTCATATGCGGTAGCACAAGGTCACGGTCTTTTACTTGATCAATTTTATTCATCACAAGTAATACTGGTTTGCCATTTTGCTTTACTTTGTTAAGCACCATTTCATCGTCAGCATTCCAGTGAGTACCTTCAACAACAAAAATAACTAGCTCAACATCACCTAATGAACTTGAAGCAGCACGGTTCATTAAACGGTTAATGGCACGCTTTTCTTCAACATGCAGGCCTGGTGTATCAACGTACACGGCTTGGTGCTTACCGACGGTATGAATACCCATAATACGGTGGCGTGTGGTTTGCGGTTTGCGCGAGGTAATACTTACTTTTTGCTCAATAATTTCATTAAGCAAGGTAGATTTACCAACGTTTGGGCGGCCAACAATAGCGACCATGCCACAAAAAGTATCTAAATCACGCGTGTGCGGTTGGATCAATGTATCAAGATTCATTTTTAAGTATCTTCAACGCTTTTTCAGCGGCTTTTTGTTCAGCTTTACGACGAGAACTGCCAACTGAGATGATGCTATCCATACCTTCAACAATACATTCAACCGTGAACGTTTGATTGTGTGCCTGACCTTTAGTATCAACTACAGTATAGCCTGGCAAAGGTAATTTGCGGGCTTGTAAGTATTCTTGTAGCAATGTTTTAGGATCTTTTTGGTTTAAACCTGGCGAAATGGCATCAAGGCGAGATTCATACCACGCTAAAATCAAGTCTCCACAAACATCAATGCCAGCATCTAAAAATACCGCACCAATAATTGCTTCAACCGCATCAGCTAAAGTTGATTCACGTCTAAAACCACCACTTTTAAGCTCACCCGGCCCTAAGCGTAAGTAATCACCTAGGCCAAACTCTAAACCAAATTCAGCTAAGGTTTGTCCACGCACAAGCGTTGAACGCATGCGGCTAAGATCGCCTTCACGCGCTTTGGGGAACTTACTATATAAAGCATTGGCAATGACAAAGCTTAAAATGGAATCGCCCAAAAACTCTAAGCGTTCATTGTGTTGTCCTTTATGGCTGCGATGGGTCATCGCCTGCTCAAGCAATACTTGATCAATAAAGGTATACCCTATTTTGCTATATAACTCTGTTACATTTTTTTTCATTGTTACTGAATATTACCTAGGCGTTCAAAACGAACACCAGTTGGAACCCAGGCTGGTAAAATGTCATCTGGGCCATTCTCAAATTCAAAACTCATCCATATAAAGACAGCTTTACCCACCAAGTTTTCTTTTGGCACAAAGCCCCATACGCGACTATCTTGGCTGTTATCGCGGTTATCACCCATCATAAAATAATGATCAGCCGGCACTACCCATTCATCAGAACGTGTACCCGGTTGTTGATAGTAACGCCCTTTCATTTCCAGCGCTTCAGGGTTAATTAAAATATTATGTTTTAGCGTAGTCAAATTTTCATCTAACCGAACTAAATCCATAGAGCCTTGCTTAAATTCATCGCGATTAATGATCTCCATATCAATTTTATTAAATTCATTACACAATAAGTCACCTTGTTGTGTTTGTCCTTGTTCGCAATTTGGCTGAATGTATAAACGCTTATCACGGTAAACGATTTTATCACCCGGTAAACCAATCGCACGTTTAATATAATCAATACTTTCATCTAATGGGTATTTAAATACCACAATATCACCACGTTCAGGCTCTGCCACATCAACTAATTGAGTACGCCAAACAGGGTCTTTCACGCCATACGAATATTTCTGTACTAAGATAAAATCGCCAACTAATAGTGTCGGCATCATTGAACCTGATGGTATTTGAAACGGCTCGAATATAAACGATCTAAAAATCGTAATAGCCGCAATCATCGGAAAAATTGATTTTGCCGTTTCAGTAATCGTCGGTTCTGGCGCAATTAGTGCTGCAGTTTCTTCATCGAGCTCGCCGCCAGCAGAACTTTGCGCAAGAGCTAAGCGTTGCTGCCTTTTTGGTGCAAACATAAAATGGTCAATTAACCAAATTAAGCCTGAGCCTAAAGTTAACAACACTAAAAATATTGAAAAATAACCTGCCATGCATTAAATCCTTTATCTTACGTAATTTGGTTAAAAAACTTACTTACCAACTTTAAGAATAGCTAAAAATGCTTCTTGAGGCACTTCAACATTACCTAGTTGCTTCATACGTTTTTTACCATCTTTTTGCTTTTGAAGTAGCTTTTTCTTACGACTCACGTCGCCACCATAACACTTCGCGATTACGTTTTTACGTAACTGTTTAACAGTGGTACGGGCAATAACGTGTGCACCTATTGCCGCTTGAATCGCAATATCAAACATTTGACGAGGAATAAGCTCTTTCAATGCATCAGCTAGTTGACGACCACGCGATTGCGCACTCTCTCTGTGAACAATAATCGCCAGCGCATCAACACGCTCACCATTGATCAAAATATCAACACGTACCATGTCTGATGTTTGAAAGTGCTTAAAGTTATAATCAAGCGAGGCAAAACCACGACTGGTTGACTTTAACTTATCGAAAAAGTCCATCACCACTTCAGCCATTGGCAGTTCATAAGTAACTGCGACTTGTTTACCGTGATAATTCATCTTGGTTTGCATACCACGCTTTTCAATACAAAGCGTAATAACACTGCCTAAATACTCTTGTGGTACAAGAATATTAGCTTCAACAACGGGCTCACGAATTTCTAAAATATCGTTTACAGCAGGTAAATCAGATGGGTTATCAATCTGAATCGTACCTTCTTTAGTTACAACCTCATAAATTACCGTTGGTGCAGTGGTAATTAAGTCAATATCATATTCACGCTCTAAACGCTCTTGAATGATTTCCATGTGCAACATGCCCAAGAAACCACAGCGAAAGCCAAAGCCAAGTGCTGTTGAATTTTCTGGTTCGAAGAATAACGACGCATCATTTAAGCTAAGTTTATTAAGCGCATCACGGAAAGATTCATACTCATCCGAGGCAATTGGAAACATACCGGCATAAACTTGTGGTTTAATTTTTTGAAAGCCCGGTAAGCGCTCAGGTGCTGCATTTTTTTGATGGGTAATAGTGTCACCTACTGGCGCACCATGTATTTCTTTAATACCCGCAATAACAAAACCTACTTCACCAGTTCTTAAAATACCGGTGTTGGTTTGCTTTGGTGTAAAAACACCAACCTGATCTGCAGTGTGAATATGCTCGTTCGACATAATTTTTATTTTGTCGCCCGTTCTTAATTCACCGTGCTTAATACGCACCAGCGATACAACACCTTGATACGGGTCAAACCATGAGTCGATGATAAGCGCCTGTAGCGGTTTGTCTTTATCACCCACTGGTGGCGGTACGTCCTTAACAATCATTTCAAGAACTTCGGCAATACCCACACCTGTTTTAGCGCTACATTGCACGGCATCTAGGGCATCGATACCAATAATATCTTCAATTTCTTCGGCTACCCGTAGTGGATCAGCTTGTGGTAAATCGATTTTATTTAATACCGGAATTACTTCTAAATTCATTTCGATGGCGGTGTAACAATTCGCTAGAGTTTGCGCTTCAACACCTTGACCGGCATCAACAACTAATAATGCACCTTCACACGCTGCTAGTGAACGCGATACTTCATAAGTAAAGTCAACGTGTCCAGGGGTGTCGATAAAGTTAAGTTGGTAAGTCTCACCATCGTTGGCTTTATAATTTAGAGTTACACTTTGCGCTTTAATGGTGATACCACGCTCGCGCTCAATATCCATTGAATCCAATACTTGCTTTTGCATTTCGCGGTCTGTTAAACCACCACAAACTTGGATCAAACGATCTGAAAGGGTCGATTTACCGTGGTCAATATGGGCGATGATCGAAAAATTACGGATATGCTTCATAAACTGGATTCTAAACTTCTATTTTAATGGACTGAGTGTATAAAGCCGTAATTTTACATTTAATTGGCTTCAATCACCATCTATTTGAGTTAAAGGAAGGCTAATAGGGTGAATTTTTATTACTTTAACATCATGCTTTAGGCTTTTCACTCGGCTTTTAGCGATGCCAAAGCCAGTAAAACCACCAGCTATAGCGGCAATGATTTGCAACCATTCAGGCACAGAAAAAACCTCAGCAGCCACTAACGCAAATACCAGACTTAACACCAAAGGCAACATATACACTGCAAAAGCATGCTTTACCATGTGGCTATCATCCAGTGCTAGGGTTACTTTTTGCCCAACCACAACAGGAATTTCAAATCGATAGGGGAAGGTTTTTTTAGCAGTGCCAAATAGCTTACTAAAAATTTGTGAACCACAACGGCCATTACACCCTTCACAGGCTTGCTTTTGTTGGGCTTCTAAATGCGCAGTGGCGCCTTGAATCGACACCACTGTAAGAGTTTGTTCTATCATTATCAGCTTATATTACAAGGGTCTTGCAACCGATTCAGCAATTGCTTTTGCAGTCATTGCTGGAATATTCCCCACCACTGACACATCAAAACTACCGCTATTATGCACATATACTGTCGTGGCACCGGATGACAATGCACCGCTTGGTCTGCGACCTGGTAATGGTCTTTGTACGAACACTGAAATTTCGACAAAACCATCTGAGTATAAATAATAATCCGTCAGTTCATTGTTCAAATCAAGCTTATGACGGTCTGATTTTAGTAAACTAAACCCCTCAGGTAACCAACCTATTTGCCAATTATTACTTCCTGTATTTGCTTCATTTTTGGTAATTGCCGCTGCCGGTAGTGGCGTTGGAAATTTACGATTAAGCATTTCAAGTAATAACGCAGCGGGCTCTTCGGTTACACTAATATGGGTTAACTGTAGTTGTTCTAACATCTCACCGGCATGATTAACATAAGCAGATTTTAGTAATAGTGATGACTCTGCATCAAGCCACAGCCAATAATTAAACTTATACTCGTCTTTTGATTCGATGCGCACAAGCTGCGCAGCACGCCCTGCAATACGGCCTTTACCACCGAGTACAAAATCGTAATGCTGACTTAAGCGCTCAACATCTTTAAACAACACTTCTGGGATTGGGCCTGCTATAGAATCAGTATCTATTGAATAAGGCTCAGACTGTGGCTCAAAATAAGTAACTTGGTCATCGATACGAACCATCTCAAGGCCTGCGCCATTGAGTAAGCTCAAATGTTCGAGTTCTGTATTACCTTGTTTTGCATGCAACCAACGATATGGTTCCATTGACTTTCCTTTAACGACCACAAATGATGCGTCAAAGTTACGATTATGAACGGCGTCAGCCATTTTGAGCAGTAGCTCTTTTGCGGGGTTTTCGTCGTCAGCAAAGGCTGGAGCCATTAATACCAACGACAAAATAAAAGTAATTACTTTCATTTAATTAGTTTTTTTCCTCTTCGGCTTGCGCCTCAGTGTGAGCTTTTTCTAATGAATATGCAACTCGTGCTTGGCGTTGATGTTCTAATACTAACGCGCCAATACGCTGTTGCTGTAACTCACGCAAACCTTGCTCTGCATTTTGTAAAGCGGGTTCTGACGAATAGCTAACTGGTGATGCCATTCCTGTTACTGGTGTTGTTTGTAACATCGGAATTTCATTGCTAGGTGAGTTTTCACCTTGTGGCAATGTTTGTACACCAACAATTGCAAACATGGCGACACTTGCTGCAATTGCAAGTTGTGCAACTGGTTTGCGCCAGTTAAATGCCACTACGTTATCGGTGCCCGTGGCAGCCAATGGTGTTGGCTGTGCCGCTGGTTGTGTGAAATCAGCATAAACTGGCTCACTTTCCAGCGCTTGCGCAACACTATCGCTTATATCAAAGACGAACGCATCTTCTGACTCAGCACGCATTACGTCACCTATTAGCGCATAACGTCCTAAGGTTGCCGCATCTTGCTGGGCAATAACCTCATCAGTTAATGATTGTTCGCCGTCAAGTAATGCGGATAAATGCTGATTATCCAACTTGTTAACGTGTGCTTTTGTCATATTAAGACTCGCCTATTAATGGGTTTAATTTGTTATCTATTGCTTCACGGGCACGGAAAATACGCGAACGCACCGTCCCGACTGGGCAATCCATCACCACGGCTATTTCTTCATAGCTCATCCCTTCGATTTCTCGTAGAGTGATCGCGGTTTTAAGATCTTCAGGCAAACTATCAATGGTGTTAAAAATCACTGCGCGAACTTCTTCGCTTAATAACAAGTTCTCAGGGGATGCATTTGAACGCATTGCATCAGCACCATCATAAAACTCTGCATCGTCAGCATCTATATCATTTGCTGGCGGTTTGCGGCCCTGAGCCACTAAGTAATTTTTAGCACAATTAACGGCGATACGGTATAACCAAGTATAAAAGGCACTGTCCCCTCTAAAGTTTGGAAGTGCGCGGTATGCTTTAATAAAAGCTTCTTGAGCAACATCAGCAATATCGCCTTGATTTGATACATAACGTGAAATCAAACCGGCTATTTTGTTCTGATACTTCTTTACTAAAAGATTGAAGGCATTTTTATCGCCCTGCTGGACCCTTTTTACTAGCGCTAAATCCAAATCCTGCTCGCTCATTCGAGCCGGTACTCCTCTGTCTGATTATTGCTTGTCATTCATATCCTGCCATTGTTTACAAATACTCTGACTGCTGCATGAATGAAAAGTTCTGTTTAATATTATTTTTTTATAAAATAGCATATAAATATGTTGGCGAAAGTTGAAAATCACTAATAGTGTCGCGCCAAATATGATACATATACGCCTATCATAATATTATTATTTGCTCATTACTGTTTATACATTAGTATCTGAGCATTGTAACCGCAAAGACCACGGACATGAACCAAAATAAACACCATATCACGGATGTCGCAATTATTGGCAGCGGCGCAGCTGGCCTCTCATTAGCATTATCTTTAGCTAATCACTGTAAAGTTACCGTGATCAGCAAAGGTGAATTGACGGAAGGTTCCACACTTTATGCACAAGGCGGCATTGCTGCCGTGTTTGATAAAAAGAATGACAGCATTGAATCTCACGTACAAGACACCTTAGATGCCGGTGGTGGTTTATGTGATAAAACCGCCGTGCAATACACCGCAAGTAATGCCCATGACTGCTTGCAATGGCTAATCGAGCAAGGCGTGCCTTTTGATATGGAGTTTGATAGCAAAGGCAAAGAGCGCTTTCATTTAACCCGTGAAGGCGGCCATAGCCATCGCCGAATTTTACACGCTGCAGATGCCACCGGCCGAGCAGTGCAAACAACGCTAATAAGCCAAGTACAAGCGCACCCAGAAATTACCTTATTAGAACAATACAACGCGATAGATTTAATTGGTGATAAAAAATTAGGCCAAAACGGTAAACATATTCATGGCGTATATATGTGGAACCGAGCGGCGAAGAAAGTTGAAACAATTTCAGCTAAGTTTGTAGCCTTAGCAACCGGTGGTGCCAGTAAAGTATACCTTTACACATCCAACCCTGATGTATCCAGTGGTGATGGTATCGCCATGGCTTGGCGGGCAGGTTGTAGAGTAGCCAATATGGAATTTAACCAATTCCACCCGACCAGTTTATATCACCCAGAGCTACAAAACTTTCTGATCACCGAAGCGATGCGCGGTGAAGGTGCTTATTTAAAGCGCCCTGACGGCACACGATTCATGAAAGACTTTGACGAGCGTGAAGAGCTTGCACCACGCGATATTGTTGCCCGCGCTATCGATTTTGAGATGAAGCGCTTAGGTGCTAACTGTGTGTATTTAGATATCAGTCATAAAGATAAAGACTTTATTATTGAGCATTTCCCGACCATTTATGCAAAATGCTTAAGTGTCGGGCTCGATATCACTAAAGATCCAATTCCAGTGGTTCCTGCGGCACATTATACCTGTGGTGGAGTAATGACTGACTTTAACGGCAAGACCGATCTAGATAACTTATATGCGGTAGGCGAAGTCGCTTATACGGGGCTACATGGCGCTAATCGCATGGCCAGTAATTCATTACTAGAGTGCATTGTGTTCGCGCACGCCGCAGCAAAAGATATTTTAGCAAAAATACAACATAGTCCAGCATTAAAAGTGCTGCCGATGTGGGATGAAAGCCGCGTAACTAACTCAGATGAAGAAGTGGTGATCACCCATAATTGGCATGAACTACGACTATTTATGTGGGACTATGTTGGCATTGTGCGTTCAACTAAACGCCTAGAACGTGCGTTACACCGAGTTGAATTACTACAGCAAGAAATTCGTGATTATTATGCAAACTTCCGCGTTTCGAATAACTTGCTTGAACTGCGTAATTTAGTGCAAGTAGCAGAGCTTATAATTCGCAGTGCAATGGAGCGAAAAGAAAGCAGAGGCTTGCATTATACCATTGACTACCCGCAGTTAAATGATAATCCAACGCCCACTATTTTAACTCCGCTTGCTCATGACGAGCAGCCAAAGTAAGACGTTTCAAGCGCACAAAACTCAGTTCATCAACCCCGCTGGCATTAATAATCAGCCAGTGGGAGCTTGCAAAGCCATTAATATATAACCAAACACTGCTTTGATAAACACGGCTTTTGTTGCTGATATGGCCATTTATTTTTAGCGTATTATTTTCAAAACGACATTGCGTAGAATCTAATATAAAAACGCCTTGCTGAGGATGGGATTTTTTATACCAGTGCCAACTTACATAGCCAAAAACAGTACTACTGGCGACACAAATAAATTGCGCTAATATGCTAGTTAAAAATAGGCTATAACACACTGCGAACAAGCTAAAGTAGACCACAAAAGGCCTGTGGTCTGGAACATTATTAGTAACCCTAAACCTATACACGAACTCGGTCTAAAATCAGTTGTACCATCTGTTTAAGCTCAGGATCTTTACATTCTTGATGGCCCATAAACCACGCAAATAGATCGGGATCATCCGCTTCTAGCAAACGTTGAAGAACAGCTTGCTGCTGTACAGATAACGAATCAAATGCCTCATCTACAAATGGCATAAATAACACATCTAGTTCTAACATGCCGCGGCGACAAGCCCAGCGGATACGCGCTTTATTGTGAATTTCAGTCATTTTTTACCTCGTACTAAGTTGCTTAGCAGTTTAACAAATTGCACCTGAATAAACAGCTATTTATGCATCTATACCAGCAGCGCTAACTACGGTATTATACGCGCCTACATTTCTTGTAACGCAGGTTTTTATGTCAACAGTACACGCATGCCCTTTATCACATCAGCTGATCCGCATTAGCGGTGTTGATAAACTCGCCTACCTTCATGGCCAAATTACCCAAGATATTAATAAGCTCAACCAAACCAACTTCTTATGGGCTGGGCACTGTAATGCCAAAGGTAAATTATGGAGTGTAGCCAAGCTCTTTGCTTATCAAGATAGTTACTATTTAGCAGCATCAGCGGTTGAAACCGCTCAATCTTTAACTGAATTAAAAAAGTATGCGGTGTTTTCAAAAGTTGAAATACAAGCTGCTACCAGCAAGTTAATTGGTTTAATCGGTGATGATCTAGCTGCAACCTTAAATGCGTTGAACATTCATTTTAATGAGCAAGATAGCGCTTGCGATTTTAGTCATGGTAAAGCACTAAAATTAGCAAAAAACCGCATTTTACTGATGGTTAATGATGAATTTTCACTGCCTGATGAGGTTATCGCCCTTGAAAACGACGCGCTGTGGCACCAACATAGTATTTTAGCGGGTGAGCCTGAGCTCAATGAAGCGGCACTCGGTGAATACGTACCACAAATGGTTAACCTGCAAGCTATCGGTGGAGTAAGCTTTCGTAAAGGCTGTTACACAGGCCAAGAAACCGTTGCCCGCATGAAATACCTTGGTAAAAATAAACGCGCTATGTATATCGTATCAGGGCACAGCGATGGAGAATTAGCTGAACCAGAGCTTGAAACCCAAATGGGTGAAAACTGGCGTCGTGCTGGCAAATTAATAAGCCAAGCCTACAATCAACAAAGTAAAACCTTATTTGGCCTTGTTGTGTTGCCAAACGACAGTGAACCTAGTCAGTTACTGCGTGCAAAACATGCCCCAACGGTAGAGCTATCAATCCTTCCTCTACCCTACTCTCTCGAAGACGAATAAATAGGAGTGACTATGATCGTTGCAACAAATAAAGTGGTAAAAATGCATTATTCAGTTATGGATAATGACAAAAACTCTATCGATAACTCATTTGATGGTGAGCCACTGATCTTTATCGTTGGTACCGGTTACTTAATTCAAGGCCTAGAAGATGCCCTGCAAGGTAAAAAAGCGGGCGACACACTCAGCGTTACTGTGCCACCAGAGCAAGGTTATGGCGAACGCCATGATGATCTGATGCAAGCAGTACCTAAGTCGATGTTTGAAGGTATGGAAATTGAAGTTGGTATGCAATTTCGTGCCTCAACAGATGACGGCGATCAATCTGTAATGATCATTGATATTCAAGAAGACGATGTAATTGTTGATGGTAATAATCCACTCGCTGGCATCACTTTAAACTTTGATGTAGAAATACTTGAAGTGCGTGATGCAACAGCAGACGAGCTAGAGCATGGCCATGTTCATGGTGATGGCGGCTGTGGTCACGATCACTAATATCGACTTAGTGAACTAAACCGACAATAAAAAAAGCGCTACTGCGCTTTTTTTATATCTATAATTTAATCAAACGGGTGTAGGCTCTGCTACTGGCTCACTTATCTTACCCGCCAACGCTGCCAGTAAACCATCTTGGTCGTTAGTTCCCAAGCGATATTGGCTACCATCTTTTAAAGTTAGCTGTACCGCGCTAAATCCTGACACTGTGTATACCCAACCATCATGGGTAATACGTAAGCCAATACCATGACGAAAAGAATTTTCTACTGCTTTAGCTTCAATAATATCCACTAACTGTAACTTATCACCAAACACACCAGGACCAAAACCCCAGCTAATTTGGCTGTCGTCAACTTTAATGGTTAAACCATGGAACAAAAAACCCACCAGCACTAAAATCGCTGCAAATACCATTAACGGCATATCAGCACCAATTAAATACCAAGCTAAACCAACAAAGCTGGCAATCCAACTTAGAATAACAAAAATGAACAATGCAAATTGCTTATGTTGATACATAATACTCTCTTAAAAACTATAAACTAATGTCGCACTTAGTTCTGAATCAAACTTTAACTTATCGTCTTCCGGCTTAGAATTATAACGATATAAATAAGTAAACTTTAATGATACAGCGCCCATTAGTTGGCTGATCAATGATGTTTCTGACTTTAATCGTGAGTTTAATCCTGACAATGATTGCTCAATACTTAAATCTTGATTGAAACGTGTTCGAGTCGAGACCGTACGCTCCCACTGCAGTGCTAAACGTAATAAATAACCGGTTTTGGTTTTGTCTTGCTCATCTTCAAGCTCAGCATCATCTTGTGCTACCGAGCGGTATAAACCAGGCCCTATATCAAAATCAACTTGGTTTTTTACCCCTTGATATAAACGATTACCATAACCTGCCGCAAGTGTGCTTTTAAACTCAAGACCACTGAATTCATCTTCTTCATAATCACCATACATAAAGAATGAGGCATTTTTTACCCCAACTTTATAGTTGCCCTGCGCAGAGAAAAATATACGGTTTGCCGAGACTTCATCATTGCCAGTGGTGTCGTTACGATCACGTTTATATAAACTATCTATTTTGAATTGATTACGCCAATTCTCAAGATCTTGATATAAGTTACCTTTGAACTTAAAACTGGTCGAATTAGTATTACCGCGACTAACAATAAATCCAAATTCAGTATCGCCGTATAATAGTTCGCCTTGATGGATTTTATGGATCTCTTCATCTGAGAGTTGACCATACTCATGAAAGTCTTCAAAAGGATCAACCGCCCAGACTCTAAAGCTAAGCAGACAGCCCAACAACAGCAGTAACCTAATCACTGTTCGCTCACTGTGTTGATATTTAAAACAAGGCTGTTTTCACTAAGATACTGCATCGAGATTATTCGCTATCTTTCCATAATATATGACAAAACGGCGCGTCTTTATCACGGCTAATCAAAATTTTAGCAAATAAAATATCTTGATTATCGAATTCAAGTCCCACTAACACCTGAATAAATAATTCTGGCTCTATTTCTAATGCGACAAAATCTTGCCATTGGTCATCAGGCTCACCTTCTTCAATAAAGCCAAGCTCTTCACGATGCTGGTTAAAATCATCAACATCTTGCTCACTAAGGTTATCTGGGGCTAACTCTAAAAAGATATCGTAAGCTTGATGCGTTACTTCTTCTTCACTGTATAAACGGGGTCCTGTCATTGCCATAAACCTTTCATGATGCTAATGCCAGATATAGTATCAAACCTCAGCAAATTTTTGACAAAAAAAAGCCAGGTTTCCCTGACTTTTTTTATACAGGGCTTATTTTACGTTTGCGTTGTCGCTGTGCCCTTTACTTTTTCGCGCATTGACTGCACCAAACTATAAAATAATGGCACCAGCAAAGTACCCAATATAGTCGCGGCTAACATGCCGGCTAGCACAGTGACACCAAGCGATACGCGGCTTCCAGCACCCGCGCCAGTTGCAAATACTAACGGTAATACACCTAATACAAATGAAAGAGCAGTCATTAATACCGCACGAAACCTCATTTTGGCTGCACTAAGAGCCGCATCAAAAATACTCTTGCCGGCAAGCCGTTCTTCCATCGCAAACTCTACAATCAAGATTGCAGTTTTGGTCGACATACCTATAAGCAGTACTAACCCCACTTGTGCATAAATATTATTTTCCATACCCAGTACGTATAACGCTAACATTGCGCCAAACATCGCCAGTGGAATTGCGGCTATAACTGAAAAAGGGATCGTCCAACTTTCATATTGTGCAACCAAGAACAAGTAAACAAAGATAACGGCCAAAGCAAATAGCAACGGTGCCATATTGCCAGCTTCAATTTCTTGTTTAGATTGCCCTGCCCATTCAAATACATAGCCATTAGGTAACTGCTTAGCTAGCTCTTCCATGGCAGCTATTGCATCACCACTTGAGAACCCCGCAGCTGCTTGACCACTGATACTCGCACTACGATATAAATTAAAGTGCTTAAGGGTTGTTGGCCCAAGAATTGGTTCAAGTTTAGCAAGTGTCGTTAATGGCACCATGTCGCCTTCATTATTACGCACAAAATAATGCTGTAAGTCGGAAGGATTTTTACGGAACTCACTCTCAGCTTGCATGATTACTTTATAAGTACGACTAAACTGATTGAAATCGTTAATATATAATGAGCCGAGCTGGGCTTGGAGCGTTAAGAATATGTCACTTAATGCAACCCCTTGAGCCTTTGCTTTATTGCGATCTATCTCTAAAAAGTACTGCGGTACATTTGCTCTAAAAGTACTGTACACATTACTCAAGCTTGGATGTTGGTTCGCTTCATATACCAGACCATTAAGTACTTGCGCCAATTCAGTCGGATCCCGACCTTCACTGTCTTGTAGGCGAAACTCAAAACCAGCGCTATTACCTAAACCAGGAATTGGCGGCGGGTTAAATACCATTATCTGCGCATCTGGCATGGCCCACATTTTTCCCATCAAACGACCAATCACTGACTTTAAGCCTAGTTCAGCACTAGTGCGTTCTTCCCAGTCTTTTAAAATAACAATACCTAAAGCATTATTTGAGCCCGCCCCGCCAATCAAAGAAAAACCGGATACCGCAATAAAATCAGTTGCTGCAGGTTCTTGTTTAATAATGTCACCTATTTTATGCATCACATCAGCAGTGCGACCAGAAGCCGCCGCATCTGGTAATTGCACATCTACAAACACAAAACCTTGATCTTCGGCTGGCACAAATCCTGTTGGAACGCTTTTAGCCAGCCAGCCTGCCACCACAAAAATAACTAAGGCAAAAATACCCACTCGTGCCGAGCGTTTTAAAACAAAGTGGATGATTTTAGAATAGATGGAAGTTGATTTAACAATGCCTTGCTCGACTGGCGCCAGCCATTTTATCGGTTTCATTGACTTTTCTGTTAACAATAGCGCACATAAAGCTGGACTTAGGGTTAATGCGTTAACCGATGAAATTAATACCGCAAACGAAATCGTTACAGAAAACTGCTTATAAAGCTCCCCGGTAATACCAGGCATAAAGCCTACAGGCACAAATACGGCTAATAACACCAACGTGGTCGCAATAATAGGCCCGGTTACTTGCTCCATCGCTTTAGTGACCGCCTCCTTAATCGGCAACTTTTCTTCTTTGAGGATCCGCTCAACATTCTCAATTACAATAATTGCATCATCTACCACAATACCAATCGCCAGCACTAAACCAAATAAGGTAATTAAGTTAATTGAGTAACCCATAGCCATCATAAAAGCAAACGTGCCCACCAACGATACTGGAATGGCAATAGTTGGAATAAGTGTCGCGCGCCAATTTTGTAAAAACAAAAACACCACTAAAACAACCAGGCCAACAGCTTGAAATAATGTAACAATCACTTCTTCGATTGAGCGATTGATAAACTCTGTCGTATCGTATGGTATTGAGTATTCAACACCATCTGGTAATTGCTTAGCAAGCTCTGCCATGGTGGCTTTAACATCACTTGCCACTTGCGTTGCATTGGCATCGGTTAATTGGTAAATAACTATAAAAGCGGTATCTTGCTGATTTAACTTAGCGTTAATACTGTAATCAGCTGAGCCAAGTTCGATGCGGGCAATATCAGTTAAACGTACAAAGTTACCATCTTGATTAGCACGAATAATTGTTTGGCCAAACTCTTCTGGAGTTTTTAAACGCCCTTTAGCTTGAATTGAATATTCAAACTGCTGACTTGGTAAACTCGGTGCAGCACCTAATTTACCAGCTGCCACTATGGTATTCTGCTCTTGTAATGCTGCTCTAACTTCGCCTACTGTCAGCCCTAACGCCGCCATTTTATCTGGACGTAACCACAATCGCATTGAATAGGTTTTCTCACCCATAACCTCAGCCGATGCCACGCCTTTAATTCGTCCCAGCGGTTCCGTTAAGTAATTTGTTGCATAGTTACTTAAAAAAATAGCATCAATGTTTGCTTGGCTAGAATACAAGTTAATACCCAATAACATTGAACTGGATTTTTTCTTAACCGATACACCTTGGCGTGTTACTTCGCTGGGTAACCCCGGCTCAGCTAACGCGACACGGTTTTGTACATTGACTTGAGCAATATCAGTATCCGTGCCCACCTTAAAGTATGCAGTTATCGTAGCAGTGCCGTTATTGCTGGAGCTGGACTCGATATACATCATATCTTTTACACCATTAACTTGCTCTTCAATGGGTCTGACCACAGACTCTTCCACTATTTGCGCACTGGCACCTGGGTAAACTGCGGTGATCTGTATTTGCGGTGGAGTAATCTCGGGATACATATTAACTGGCAGCAAACCCATGGAAATCAAACCCGCTAGCGTAATCACTATCGAAATGACTAGGGCAAATTTAGGCCGCGCGATAAACGTTTTACTTATCATGTGCGTTTCCTTTAGTTTGCAGCGTCTGATTGACTAGAAATTGTACCGGTGGTGTGATCGACCTTTTTTTCAACTGGTTTAACTTCGACCCCTTGACGTACTTTTTGTAAACCTTCAACAATCACTTGCTCACCTTCTTCAAGGCCCGATTGAACGACCCACATCGCATTAATGCGCCGTCCTAGTTGCACAATGCGCGTAGCAACTTTGTTATCTTCACCCACCACGAGTACAAATTTACCTTGTTGATTTTCTTGTACTGCTGCTTGAGGAATAAGTGCTTGTAATTGCTTATCTTTACTTTCAACAATTAAGGTGACAAACAAGCCTGGCATTATAATGTTTTGTGGATTGGCAAATGTCGCTCTTAATTCAACTGTGCCAGTACTGCGATCAATTTTCGTATCGGCAAAATCTAACTGCCCTTTAGCCCCCAAGTCCGAGTTATTTGGCAAACGCAGGGATAAATCGATTGGTACATTTTGAGGGTTATTAGCACTGTCTTGATGTTTTTGACGATAACTAATGTAATCACCTTCTTCGACCTGGAAGTTAACATAAATTGGATCCACATCGGTCAATTCCGCTAGTTCATTTGAGGAAGGACTCACAATATTGCCTACATCGTAATTAACCTTACCAATACGCCCTGCAAACGGCGCTTTAATTTCGGTGTAACTTAAATTTAATTTTGCTTTTTCAAGGCTTGCCCTTGCTGAGATAACAGCCGCAGCAGCTTGCTCATACTTAGTGGTTAATTTATCCAAATCAGATTGTGAGATAAACCCTTGTGCAGCAACTTCTTTACCGCGTTTTAAATCGCGAGATGCGCCATCTTCGCCAGCAAGCTTACTTTTTAAGTCCGCTTCAATTTCAGCAACAGAAGATTGATATTCACTTGGATCGATTCTCAGTAGTAGCTGTCCTTTTTCAACAAATGAGCCTTCATCAAAATGACGTTCTATTAATTCACCCTCAACACGAGCGCGAATTTTCACTTCCTGATGAGCTTCCGTGCGAGCAACAAACTCTCGATAATTCCCCACCTCTTGGGTAACAACATTAAATACTGAAACCGCAGGAGGCGGAGCGACTTGTTTGGTAGCATTATCATCTGAGCAACCAGCTAAAAAAGCGATTAATGTTGTACCAACAACCCCTTTGATCGCTAATGACATGTAAGTTCCTAAAATGCTAGGCGTGAACCTTTTTAGCATGGTTTATCTCCTTAGTAGCTGCGCGCACTACCTTTATATGTTTATTTTAAATTGTGTTTAAACGCCAAGTTACGTTCAGAGGCTATTATGGGTCGATCATATAACAAGCCACCCGATTAAAAATATAGACCACTTTGTAATCATTTGTATCTGAGGTTCACAATAACAGGCTATAAAATAGCTTGCTTTTCAAACAAGAAAGCCACGCTTTACATCAATTCAATTAGCTCGTAAGCTAAACTTAAACAGGTCAGAGGAGTTGACATGATTAATTTTGAAACACAGCAGGCAATCGCCTTCGTTACATTATCCCGAAAAGATAAACAAAATGCGTTGAATTTTGTCATGTTCAAACAGCTGACAAGTATCATTAAAAAAATTAAAAAAGACCCGACTATCCGCGCTGTCGTTATTCAAGGTGATGGTGAGCATTTTTGTGCTGGACTGGATGTTGCTGCCGTTATGAAAAGTCCCATAAATATTGCCAAGTTGCTATTTAAATGGTTACCGGGTAACTGTAATTTAGCGCAGCAAGTTGTGCTGGGTTGGCAATCACTAAGTGTGCCGGTATTCGCAGTCGTCCAAGGTAATTGCTTTGGTGGTGGCCTGCAAATAGCTCTTGGGGCTGATTATCGGATTGTGCACCCAGATGCTAAATTAGCCATTATGGAAGCGCGCTGGGGACTATGCCCTGATATGGGTGCAAATGTTGTACTACCTAGCTTACTAAAACGTGACGATGCCATGTGGCTTGCCAGTCATGCAGATCCTATTAGTGCTGATAAAGCGCTGCAATTAGGGTTAATAACCGAAGTAAATGCGGATCCAAAGCAACGCTGTTTAGCAATGATCAATACCTTATTAGCTCGCTCACCGGATACTTTAGCGGCAATCAAACGCGTTACCCAACAAAGTTTTAATACTCCAAGAAGACAAATTTTAGCAAAAGAAACCATTAGCCAAATTCGTCTGCTTATTAACAGCAATACAAAAAAGGCCATTGCAAAAGCCAAAGGCGTCGACAACATTGAGTATCAAAATAGTAAACGTTGGTAACAAATTCACTTAATATCAACGCTAAGCAATAAGTCGCATAGTTTTCAACAAGCAAATGTGATGAAGTATAATACGACCTGTAGTGAGTAAATAATCAATGGATCACCAAACACCAGTGCTTAAAAAAATCTTTCCTTATTTACTCAGCAGCTGTTTGATTTTGGGTTGCTTGGCGATAGCAAAAATAATCATGCACTGGCTGCAAGGTAGCTTTCCAGCCCCCCTATTAGCGATGCTAATGCTACTTACGTTACTTTTAACAAACGTAGTTAAAGAGCATCACTTAACTCCCTGTGCTAAGCCATTATTAAATGTCATGCCGCTTTTTTTCATCCCTGCAGGGGTTGGTTTTATCGAACACCTTGAAATCATCGCCCTGCAATGGCAATTTCTCAGTGCAGTTTTCATTTTGGTGCCATTGACCAGCTTACTGCTTATCGCAACGGTGATCAGTATATTTAAAGGCAGGATTGAACATGATTGATCTATGGTGGTTAAGTATTCCTGTAATTATCACGCTGTTTTTAGGGTTAAGGAAGCTCAATACAACCATTAACAATCCTTTATTAAAAGCGCTGACTAATCCCGTTTTTATCACTATTACGCTTATAGCCATATTACTAGTGAGTTTTTCACTGCCTTATTCGCAATTTGCTAGCCATAGCCAGCTATTAAGCTATTTACTGGAGCCTGCCATTGTTGCGCTTGCATTACCGCTATATCAACAATTTGTGCATATACGAAGAAATCTCTTGCTGATTGTTGGCTGCTGTAGTCTGGGCATAATCAATGCCACTGTGGTTGCAACCTTACTCAGTGCTGCATTTAATGTGCCTACACAATTAGCAGCATCTGTTGCCGCTTTATCGGTCACTACTCCCATTACTCTGCTAGTCACTGATTCACTCGGAGGCATCGCTTCGCTGGCAGCTGCGATGGTGATTTTTATCGGCTTATTAGGTGCTTTGTTCGCGCTACTTATTCTTCGTCAGGTGGGCATTTATAACCATCAGGCACAAGGCGTTGCGATTGGTACTGCATTTCATGCAATAGGCACCGCCGCCGCACTTGTTGAGCATCCGCGTATTGGTGCATTTGCTTCAGTGGCAATGGCATTGAGCGCATTACTTACCGCTTTAATCGTACCATTACTTTATCCTTTTTTGAGTCAAGCTCTGCTATGATGAAATAGTTTAACCACTTTATTTATGGATAATAGATGATCAGTACAGAAATCCAACAAGTTGAAAAATACTACACCATGATCACTGAGTACCTCGTTAAGTACAGCATGCAATTAGTTGGCGCATTGTTGATCTTGATTTTTGGTTTGTGGGTGGCACAAAAAATATCTAAGATGATTGCCGCTTTAATGGCGCGTAACAATATTGATATTACTCTCACTAATTTTGTCAGTAATGTAGTGAAAGTATTGTTTATCGTTATGTTCATTATTATTGCGCTGGGTAAAATTGGCATAAGTGTCACACCTTTTGTTGCTGCAATTGGTGCCGCTTCTCTTGGCGCTGGTTTAGCATTGCAAGGGATGTTATCAAATTATGGCGCAGGCTTGGCTATTATTGCCACCCGCCCCTTTATTGTTGGTGACACGATTGAAGTTAAAAATGTCAGCGGTCAAGTAAAAACCATTGAGTTAGGCTACACCATTTTGATCAACGAAGAAAAAGTCGAAATTACTATTCCTAACAAACACATCGTTGGCGAAATACTACATAACTCATTTAATTATTCATTGGTCAAAGGTGAAATTGATATTGCCTATAATGCTAGTGCTGAGCATGCTATAGAGCTTATAGAAAACGTATTGAAAGACCATGAGTTAGTCGCAAGTGAACCGCTATCACAAGTTGGCATTGAACGGTTTGCTGAAAGTGGAGTAACAATTAGTTACCGCTACTGGGTGCCGACAACGAAAATAATTGAAACCAAGCTGGCCGTAAACGGTGGCGTATATAGTGCGATTCAAGGTGCGGATATTGAAATTCCATTCCCACAACGAATTGTCACAATTAACCAACAAAGTATTGATAGCTAAGCTAGCAATACTGCAAACAAGGGAGCTAATTGCTCCCTTTATTTATACTACATCTTAACTTCATTAAAACTTATAGCGCACATTCGCAGTTACAGTTCTGCGTTGACCATAGAAGCAATCTCCACGCGCTAAACATGAGGTGATCACGGTCTTATCAGTAATGTTTTGTGCTTGCAAACTGAAACTGTATTGCCCAAAATCATAGCCAATCATAGCGTCAAAGAGTGTGTAATCGGTAGTTTTAATTGGATCAACTACTAAGCCATCTCGCTCACCATAGACACTACCGTCAGATGTCTCTCCCACATAGCGCGCACCTAAGCCCATTTTAAAACCATGCATAGTTTCTGGTCGCCATGTCGTCCAAATTGATGCTTGCTGCTTTG
This sequence comes from Pseudoalteromonas sp. 1181_04, assembly GCF_052850545.1. NCBI lineage: Bacteria > Pseudomonadati > Pseudomonadota > Gammaproteobacteria > Alteromonadales > Pseudoalteromonadaceae > Pseudoalteromonas > Pseudoalteromonas sp. 1181_04. The sequence goes on along the minus strand of NZ_VXCS01000001.1, from coordinate 47,436 downwards.
GTAACGCTGCAAGTGTTGCACCATCTTCACGTTGTTTATTGCTCTGACTGACGTAACCATCGCTGTATGCGTATGACGCATACACATCGACACTTTGCCAAGCTAATTGTGCTTCAAGTTCAAGTCCTTTTACCGTCACTTCGCCCTGTTGCACTTGGCCGTTTGGAGAAATTACTTTGCTATCTGTGGCTTGCTCTGCATTAAATGGGGTAGTGCGATTTTGCTCTACAATATGATATACGGCGGCCGTAAGTAGATGCTCTGTTCCGGCAGGTTGATATTTGATACCGGCTTCAACTTGCTCACCTGTTTTTGGTACAAACGCATTACCAAAGGCATCATAGCCTAGCAATGGTTCAAATGATTCACTATAACTTGCATACGGTGAAACCCCTGAGTCAAATAAATACATCAAGCCTAAACGACCGGTGGTCGCATACTGTGACTCACTTTTGCCGTTTTCAGGATTTGTTGTTGCTTTATCACGGCGTAGTGCTGCTGATACAATCCACTGCTGGGCTATTTTCATGCTGTCTTGAATATATAGGCCAGTTTGATAAGTCTTTGATGGGGGAGCGTCAATCAAATCACCCGCTGTTGGTAAATTATCTACTTTACCGTATACAGGACTAAATAAGTCTAGCGTGCCAGCGAGTCCAGAAACAGAGTCGTTATCGGTATAAGCATTTTGATAATCAAGCCCCATCACTATTGTGTGCTCAATATTACCGGTTATTATATTGCCATGAAACTGGGCATCACTGGCAATAGCCCGCGAATCAGCGGAGCTAAGATAAGACACTCGCTTGACGCTGCGCCCATCTTCTAAAAATTTAGGTGGCCAACCATAAATCGTATGATAATCAGCATGACTATCGGTGTAACGCGCAGCAAGTTTAAACTGCCAATCAGCATTAATATTTTGCTCTAAAATCGCAGTGATTGACGCTTGCTCAGTATCATAACGATCAAAACCCGGCTCAGAAACAAAACGGTTTGATGGAATTTTGCCGTTTTCGTTTTCTAAAATAGTGCCTGAGTGAGGTAAGAACGAGGTACTCGTGCCTGATTCATTCTTTTGCCAATTAGTTAATAGCGTTATTTTTGTATCATCAGTGGCATACCAGGTTAATGATGGAGAAAACACAATACTGTTATCTGGCACATAATCGGTTTGGGTATCACTCTCTCGCCATAAACCAATTACTCGCCCTTGTAATGAAGCATCATCATTTAATGCACCGGTAATATCTCCCGCAACTTGTTTGCGCGAGTAATTACCAACTTGCCCCCAAAGCTGTCCTGATGTTTCAGCTTCTGGTTTTTTACTGACTAAGTTAACAATCCCGCCAATTGACCCCTGTCCATAAAGTACTGAGCTCGGCCCTTTGAGTATTTCAATTTGCGACAATCCATAAGGGTTAGTACGAACATTATTATAACTACCATACAACGATTTTAAGCCATCTAAGTATTGTACGGGCGACACACCACGAATAACCGACCAATCGCCACGGGTATCAACACCGTATGGACCGTTATATAAACCAGACACATAACCAATTGCATCTTGAATAGTTAGTGCGCCTAAATCTTCAATTCGCTCTTGCGTTAAAACTGAAACAGACAACGGAGTTTCAATAATTGGCACGTCTGATTTTGCACCAGATGCACTCATGTATGAAATCAAACCTCGTTGGCTTTTTACCGTAATAACTTCTAAATCGTGACCTTCACTCACAGCTTGCTGTTCGGCAACAGCATTAGAAGGATTTAACAGTGAAAGAAGAGTCAAAGATAAAATACTTAACGGTGTATTTATTCCACTTAACTGCATTAATATTCCTTAGGACAAATTGAAATTGAAGGTAGTTTAATAGTACAATTATTGAAATGCAATATGAATGATAACAAATATCATTAACAATAGGTTTCACTATGGCTAAAGTAAGCAAGCGATTTTGGTTTCAATTACATGGCTGGTTCTCATTGCCTGTATGGGTTTTATTCTGTTTTATTTGTATTACAGGCACTCTCTCTGTAGTGAGTCATGAGCTTACCTGGTTAACCAACCCTGCTGCTCGAGCAAGTAATCCTAACAATTTGCCTGCAAAACCAATCGATGAATTAATAGCAGCAGTAGAACAACAACATCCAACTGCTGATATCACATCAGTATTGGTGTATGAACCGTATTTAGTAAACGCTATTATATTTACAGATCACAATAAACCCCAAGCAATTGCCTACGTAAATCAATACACAGGGCAAATACAAGCAGTTAATCAAGGCATCACCTTTATTGGTTTTATGCGCGCGTTACATGGTTGGCTGTTGTTTCCATGGCAATCTGGTTATAGCGTCGGTTATTATCTTGTATCTGCAATGGCAATAGTCATGTTTGGCGCATTAGCCACCGGGCTGATTATTTATAAAAATTTCTGGCGTGCTTTTACTCAGCCTAAATTGCGCTTCAATCAAGGTAAAAAAACCTTACTAAAAGATTTACATAGCTTGGCTGGCGTCTGGTCTATGTGGTTTTTACTCATTATGAGCTTAACGGGGTTTTGGTATTTAACTCAAGCAATTATGTGGCATAACGAAATTGATATTGAAGAGCATCCGCCGCTGGTAAGCATAGCTGATTTGCCCACCTCTAAAACGGTACCGGCCATCAGTCTAAGTCAGGCTCTACAGCTCACTAAGCAGCAGTTTACTGACTTTGAACCTCATTACATCATGTTCCCAGAACATAGCCGAGGCATGTACAGTATCAGCGGCTCGAACAACACTATTTTCTATGATGACTATGCGTTCTCAACGACGATAAATCCTTGGACAGGCGAATTAGCACAGACTAAAAGTCCCGGATCAATGAACGCTCTACAAACTATTTCTCATATTGCAGACCCTTTGCATTACGGCACAATTGGCGGGATCTGGACCAAGCTAGTTTGGTTTATTTTTGGCGTGATCTTAAGCGGTATGTCTATTACAGGCTTTATGATGTGGCGTAGTAAGTTAGCTAAGACAACAAAGGCGCAGCTGCTAACGACTGACTATATTCAGGAGGCACAATAATGGCGCGACTTAAAAGTACTTGGTGGCAACGCTATAAGTATCTACTACATGCTAGTATTTTAATTTTACCATTTTGGTTTTTATATCAATCAATGATTCTCATATTTCCTGACTCATGGGGCGAGCAAACAATGGGAGAGTTTACCCTTGCACCCATGCCACTTAATATGGCGCCCCCCTATAGCCACCATGGTGAATACGTTAAAGATTTTATGGTAATGTTTAATAAAGGAAAAATAGCAGATGTACGCCAAGGTTACATGAATATTGGCCCCACTCCTTTACCACTTAGTCAGTTATCAAAAGCCGATGAAGGTATTTTACATGGCACGCGTCATGGTCAACATGTGCACGCTATTGCACCAAAATTAATAACCAGCAAAGATAAGGCATGGATCACACTCCAAACGTGGCAAGGTGAATTGCTAGTTCAAAGCTGGGAAATTCCAAGCCAGTTTATTAACTAACAACAATGGGGAGCAAAACATGCTCCCACGCCCACCCAAACCCAACTTTTATTTAACTTAAATCACCATTTATCTTTACAAAAGTAATAATATAATAAAGTATTATAATTAACCTTTTAAAGGTTAATCGTTGAGCTGCTCATCGAATGCTAAATTTGCTTGAGCTATCGGATCATACACACACAGTACTTTGGAGATAAAATGAAATTTTCCACACAATTACTTTGCTGGCTTAGTTTAGCCGCCAGCCCATTTTTTAATAATGCATTCGCTATCGATAATGGTGTCTATACCATAAAATCAAAATATAGCGCCAAATTTGTCGAAGTCGCCAATGCATCAACTGCGGATGGCGCGAATATTAGCCAATGGGCTAATACTAATCACGATACCCAACGTTGGCTCATTACTCAGGTTGAAAATAATAACTACTCTGTAATAAACCTTAACAGCGGTAAAGCAATGGAGGTCTTTGAGTGGTCAACTAGTGATGGCGCAAACGTAGTCCAATATGACTATAGCGCTGGTGCAACGCAGCATTGGCAAATTAATAGCGAAGGCAACGGCTATGTGAGCTTTATCAATGCCAATAGCCAAAAAGCGCTCGATCTGTATGACTTTGACGGCAATGACGGGGCTAATATCAGCCAATGGGCATACAATGGCAGTGATGCACAGCTTTGGCAGCTCAATAAACTCGCCAACGTAGAATCCGCTCCCTTTGATCCTTCAACTACCAATGGCGCAACGGATCATTGGCCATTAACCGGTAGTTTAGTCACTCACGATCCAACCATCAGTTACGAAAATGGCACGTGGTGGATATTTCAAACTGGGCCTGGTATCGCTGGAAAGTGGTCAAATAATGGCGTTGCTTGGAATGATGCCGCAGCGATTTTTCCCAATGGCTTAAATTGGTGGTCTAACTATGTGCCTGAACACGATGGCATTGATGTTTGGGCGCCTGAACTTAAAAGTTACAATGGCCGCAGCTGGCTTTATTATGCAATATCAACCTTTGGCTCGCGTGTTTCGGCAATTGGTTTAACCTCAGCAAGTAGTATCTCTGCCGGTAATTGGCGTGATGATGGTTTAGTGATAAACACCACCAACAGCAATAACTACAATGCGATTGACCCAGATTTAGTCGTCGCCAAAGATGGTGCGCCATGGTTAACATTCGGTTCGTGGAATTCAGGTATCAAGTTAATGCGGATCAACCCAATAACGATGAAACCATTTGGTGAGCTCTATTCCCTTGCTAGCCGCTCAGGTGGCATTGAAGCACCAACGATCATCTATCGCCAAGGATACTACTACCTATTTGTATCTGTTGGTAAATGTTGCGCAGGAACCGATAGCACCTATCGTATCGCATATGGGCGTGCAACGGATATTCGTGGTCCTTACTTAGACAAGAATGGCAACAATATGCTCTCTGGTGGTGGCAGTATTTTAGATGCTGGTAACAGCCAGTGGGCCGGACCTGGCGGCCAAGATATTCTTAATACCGATGTAATGGTTCGCCATGCTTATGATAAAGGTGACAACGGTGTGCCAAAACTATTGATCAGCATACTAAATTGGGACTCAAATGGTTGGCCAAGATTTTAAACCAGCCAACTTAACAACATTTATAAAGCGTGTAATAACGCGCTTTATAAAAAACGCTCCATGATAGCGGAGGCGATTTGCGTAGCTATTCCACATCCCCACATATATGCACGTTGGATCGGGTAACCTCTAAAAATCCAACGCTTTCTAACATGATTAAAATTACTTAAATAATCAGCTTTGGCATCTGGCAGAGGTTGATCAGCAAGCTTTGCCCATGCTTTATAAACACCCGACATATCTGCACCACGCATAAATTGCTGTAACCAGCGAGGAAATCGCGCGTATCGTATCGTCGACTGAAAATCGATGATATACGGTTTACCATCATCACTACAAAGCACATTACCCAAATTGCGCAAATCTAAATGTACAACCCCTCGGCGATGCATTAATGCAACCAGTCGTTCAAAATCTTTAAAAAAACTAACGGGTAGCACTTCTTTTTGTTGTACTAACTGTTTAAGTGGTGTGCCTGTAATATAGTCATAGGCAACAGCAATCGGCGATAATCGTAAAAATCGCCCACTCACTCCAGTTATGCCAGCTAAACGAGCCAGCCCTTTATACTCTTGATTCACCGACAAAGGCGCAAAGGTTTTTCTGATCCACCATGGGCTATGTTGAAAATCTTTAATTACTAAATCGAGTTGCTGATCGGTATAACGATAGACAATAGCATTTGCAAAACGTCCGGTATGAACAACATTTAAATTTTCGGCTGCAAACTGATGTTCTGGAAATTGCTGCTGTAACTGCTGTAATAAAGTAGCTTCGATCATAACACCCTGCGATTTGTTAAATATAAATGCCTAGGCAACTATATTATCAAATCTCTGCACTCACAGCAATATAACCCTTAGCTAGATTTACGATTTCAAATTATGGATTGCTCTAAATAACAGCTTTGCCAACAGTTTTTTTTCATCATCAGAAAAGTCGATTAGTGCTGTGCGGTAAATATTATTCACAATAGGGAGTATTTCAGGGTAAAGCTGTTGGCCTTTTTCCGTAAGGCATAATAGCGTAGAGCGGCGATCTTCTGCGGATTGTTGTTTTGCAACTAAGCCTTTTTCTTCTAAACGAGACAACAAACGGCTCATCGCGCCACGATCATAAACCATATGCTCACATAGCTCTGCCAAAGTATGCACTTTGCCTCGAGCTAATAGCACCACAACAATATATTGCGCCGAAGTTAAATCCATTGGCGTAAGGCCAGCATCTAGATGAGTTACTAAATTTGACCGTAAATAAGCAACTAACCGACCCAGATCTTGAACGGGATCAAGATCATCAATACAACATTGTACAAGTGAAGCGGACTCTTTCATAAATTCTCAAAAACTGCGTGAAGGTCACTCATTGACCGTTAATAGCTATAATAATTCAATCAAACATAATTGCGTAGTGACACCTAATTAGTGTAGCGTCGAACAAGCTAACTAATGTTATTGAGGAATACATGCAAAGTAAACAACGAGATGTTATCAAGTATATTGCCATACTTATACTGCTACTACTTTGCTGGTCAGAGCAATTTAACAGCTACATCATGGATTTTCTTGACCAAACCTTAGTGCAGTCATCATTAGTTTATGCTTCTGCACGCAGTGTTAACGGCATTATTTCTTTATTACAGTCGGCTGAAGTCGGTATTGGTATAGCAAGCATAGCGCCTGCGCAATTGCTTGATCCGGTGAACGATTTAGCCGAATACATTGCCGATGCGATGCGCATATCATTAGGCTCACTGTTTATCCAGTGGATTTTATTTACTATTTCATCAGGGGTATTTTTTAGCGCCTTGTTTACCGCCAGCGTCATTAGTTATTTAGTCTGTGATTATTTTGGGTATTTAAAACAGCTTAAAGGTAAGTTACTCGCTAGCCTGATTTTAGTACGGTTTTTAATTCCATTTGTGGTACTTGCAACTGGGCTTGCCAGCCAAGCCTTTCTAGATGAAGAAATCAATTATCAAAATCAATATGTTGAAAAGACCGTTGACACACTTAGCGTACAGGCTAATGCAACCTCCACATTATCAGCACAACTGAGCGCAAAAATTAACAGTGACAAGCAAACAACCCTCGATGAACTCGAACTTATTGCCGTTCAGCAACAACAATTAAAAGCAATTATTACAGATAACCAACAGCAGCTTGAGCAATTAAATAAGCAAATTGACGCCATTCAAACGACCCGCAGTTTAGCCGAAAAACTCACCTTAACAGAGCTTCCCGAGGCTAAACCATTACTGCAAAAACAGCGCGAGTTAAAGCAACAACAAGCATCTATCAACAATCAGTTCGCCGCGTTATATCAACAGAAAGCTCAGCTGCAACAACAGCTGCATGATTATAACGACCGACTAGCAGGTAATTCTGGCAATTTAATTAGCAAAGTCGTTGATACCGTTACCACTGGCATTACCGATATGGCTAATTCTTTAGAGGGCTTATTTATTGAATTTTTAAACTTAGTGTCGTTACTAATCATCAAATTATTTATCATGCCTTTGCTATTCTTATATTTATTTAGTAAGGCATTTAAAGCTATTTGGCAACGTTCCGTGCTACAAGCATTAGCGCAAATGAAAACAGAAATACACACCACCATCACAGAAAAATAACCGCTATATCATGCTTAGGGTCACATCAGCTCAGCATGAAAGCGATGCTCTAATGCGCCATTTAAAAACTAAAAGTTAAAAATTAAAACCAATAAAAACAGATGGATAAAATAAAAAGCATTGAATGAAAGGAAACCTAAATAGCTTTACTCTCACTGCAGAAGTCTTTCTTTTGTCACGGTTTTGTCATAAAAGTTATTTAGCTTGCATCGCATACATGGCTAACTTAGGACTTTACTCGTGCCAACACTTAAACCACTTGCTTATGCACTGAGCATATTAACACTCACAGCAACATTAGGCGCTTGCAGCAGCCAAGATGTTAATTCCACTCAACCAAGCCAAACTACACTAAAGCTTAACAGCACACCATTTTGGCAACAAAATAATGCTCAAGGATCGCAAGCTGCTTGGCTTTTTGATGATGCATGGTTACTAGCCAGTGAAAGCCAAGGCTTAATTGTAGTAGAGCAAAATAAACAACATAGCGAAGTACTTAACGCGGGTAACTTTGAAACTCTGTCAGTGCGTACTATTGGCGATAATCGCTTTTTAGTGACCAGTATTGATAATGAACGTGATCTGGTTGCCGTTTTCACCCTAACTCAAAGTAACGGCAACTGGCAACTAACGGAGCACGCACCGATTGTTGCACCACAAGCAAAACCTGAAGCGGTCTGCCTATTTAACAATCACAATACCGGGAGTATTTCTGCTTTTGTTGCTGATGTTCGCGGCTTAATGCGCGAAACCTTAATTTATAACTTTGCCACAGAGCAAACCACTAACATTGCGGTCCGAGAATTTGCCGGTGTAAATGAAGCTGCGGGTTGTGCGGTTAATGATGTAAGCCAACAATTATTTATCAGTGAAGAAGAACTTGGCATTTGGCAAATGAACGCCAATGCAGAATCTTCAGCGAGTAAACAACCCCTTACCATGGTTGCTCCCTTTGGTGAACTGGCCAGCGGTATTGGCGCATTAACCACCAGCACTGATGGCAGCCTCTGGTTTACTAGCAGCAGCAATAACACCCTATACCGATATAATCCAGAGCAAGGTATACAACAAAAGTGGCGTGTCTCTGGAGATCTCAGTATTGGTTCTGTGGTAATTGATAATAACGCCACTACTGCTCAAGCCATTATGTATGACGATGAAAGTGGCGCGTACCGCAGCAGCCAGTTAATTTTAGACCCAATCACCAGTACGACAAAAACCAACACCACCACTGCAAAAACAGCACATGTGTATGCAAACGTGCAAACGACACCAGTTGCAGCATTTGGTGATGCCGCAGACGATCCAGCCATCTGGGTGCATCCAACCGACGCCGCTAAAAGCTTGATCATTGGCACAGATAAACGTCGCGGACTGATGATCTATAACTTAGCTGGAGAGCAAATTCAAAGCCTTGACGTAGGTAGAGTTAACAATGTTGACGTTCGTCAAAGTAGTAATATCAACAACCCAACTCACACTCTAATTGCAGCCAGTAACCGTAGTGAAAATAGCATTAGTTTGTTCACTGTCGACATACAAAACAGCGTACACCACTTAGGTAGCGTGGCTACCAATTTGAGTGAGATTTATGGCTTATGCATGTACTCATCGAAATCAGGTGACTATGTATTTGTGAATGATAAATCAGGGTTATATCAGCAATATAAAATAACCAGCCAACAGCAACAAGTCTCGGGCAAACTGGTGCGCGAATTTAATCTACCTAGCCAACCAGAAGGCTGTAGTAGTGACGATAAAAATGGGGAACTTTTTGCCGGTGAGGAAGACGCTGGTATTTGGTTTATCCAAGCAGAGCCTGATTCACAGCAAGCGCCTATTTTATTGCAATCCGTGAATGAAATGCTAGTTGATGATGTAGAAGGTATGGAGATTTATCATGGTAAAGACGAGCGCTTATTAGTGGTATCTAGCCAAGGTGACAATAGTTATGTCGTGTATCGCATAAATAAAGGTGAAAAACACCCTACCCTTGAGTTTGTCAGTAAGTTTAATATTCTTGCAAACTTAAATAACGGTATTGATGGCGTGTCAGAAACCGATGGCTTAACCGTTACAGCCAAACCGCTGCCTGGCTACCCTCTTGGCGTATTAATAGTGCAAGATGGCTACAATCGTATGCCACAGCAACCACAAAATTTTAAACTGGTGGATTGGCGCCAAGTACATTCACTTATCCATGGCGATGTTAAGTAAACTAAACAAATATAGCCGTCACTTGGCGGCTATATTACCGTTGTTAACCACCAAATAACTAACACCAACACAGTCAAACCAAGCATTGCTTTGGTTTTATGTTTTGTAATAATTCGCTCCGCTTGATTGCCAGCATAATACACCACCAGCGCCAGACCAAAATACCGAATTGAACGGGCAATAGTCGTCGCAATTAAAAACATTATTAATGAATATTTGGTCGCACCCGCTGCGAGCATAGCTATTTGAAAAGGGATTGGCACTATCCCCAACATTATTACAAACCAAAAACCTTGCTGCTGCATTTGTTGTTCTACGTGTTCAAACTGCTCTGGATTTGAAAAGGTATTGATCACCCAATCGCCAACCGCATCAAACAAGTAATAGCCAAGCGCGTAACCAAACAAAGCCCCAATAATACAGCCTAAAGTCGCCATTAAGGCTATCAGCCAAAGCTTTTCACGCCGCGCTTGCATCAACGGCACCAATACTGCTTCAAGAGGGATAGGAACTATCGTTGACTCTAAAAATGAAGCCGCCGTTATGCTGGTTAACATATGCTTTGAATCAATAAATTGTCGTGTTTTTTGCTTTAAGCGCTGCATAACAGCCATAGTATCACCTTGGTAGTGCTTATAAGTTATATTTATAAGCATATTGCAAGCTCAATACCAGCCTTGCATAATTAATAAGTACATTGTTTTATAAGCATTTTTTAATACAATTTAACAGGAACAGGCAAATAAATTTAACTGATAGTGTAAAAACCCCCAATTAAAATTGTAAATTTTACTGTAATCAATCGCTTAGGGATTAAGCAATGTAATATTGGCTACGGCCACTATTTTTCGCTTTGTACAAGGCTTGATCAGCACGTTTAACTACCTCATTAAACGCTTCTTCTGGGGCCTTAAATGACACACCAATACTTACACTTACCGTTCGATTAGCAGCAAGTTCAATGGTATGTGCAAGTGATAGTAATTGCTCACTTAAATCGCAGGCTTTTGGTCGGTCATCGCCGGGCAGGTATATTGCAAACTCTTCACCACCTAAACGTGCAAAAACACTATTATTAGGTAAAGCTTTGGCATATAAAGATGATAATTCGATCAGTACTTGATCCCCCCTATCGTGACCAAACTGATCATTAATCACTTTAAAAAAATCGATATCAATAAGCAAAATTGTATACGGGGCGGATTGATTTTTTTGCATATATTGATAAAAAAATTGGCGGTTCGCTATTTGGGTTAAGTAATCAGTGATCAGCTCTTTTGATAACTGCTGCTGCACACTTGTTAAATCGCCTATAGTTAACTTTAAACCATAACAAGTAAACAACATGCCTGCAGTACGTAAAACATCCTCAACATAAATACCAATAAACAAAGGCTGGATCAGCACTTCATCAAGTAGATCAAAGGTTAAACCCGCTGACCACAATAATAAACCGATGCTTAAATTAACATAAGCAAAAACTGATAAGTTGGCCCTTTGGACAATGATAAAAATAGCCACCACAATTAATAGGTTAATTGCGTCGGTAAGGACACCATTAAAAAAAATACTGTTATCTAATTCAGGATAGAAATAAATATACGAGGTAACTATTAAAAACAGAGTAACTACAAATACAGCTGAAAACACGGCTTGTAAGGTGTTTTTTGCCGTTTGTTGTTGAAGTTTATTATCACTGTATTTCATACACGTTTCGCTGATTAAGTGAGCGCTATATTAAATAACGCTATCACAAGCTAATGAATATATAGCTTTTAAATACAACTGCCGTTTTATATCACTGGAGCTGATTTTTTAAGTTCCTAACACCAGCACCAACCTGAGTTTACACACCTAAACAAGATATTTTAACCACAGCATTTTTTGTATTTTTTATTACTGCCACACGAACATGGATCATTACGTTGTGGTGTTTTTTCAAAAACTTGAGTAACAGGTTTATTAAGCACAATATCTAAAGGAGTAATATCTTCAGCAAGCGTACTATCAACACGAATATCTGCAAATAAATCGTTAGCTATCAAAATAGCGTTTATTTCAAGTTCACGTGCAGCGCTTTGCACCTGTAAAACGAGCGGATTTTCTTCGCTACCAGGTTTTACTTTCGGTTTAGGCTGATAAGTACCTTGATTATTTTTACCCATAATATCGGGCTTACCACGATAGAAAAATTTTGACACCTGCGTTCCTAACTGTCATTTAAAGCAACTCACCGCGAGTAGCTAAAGGCTGCGCAGTCTAACAGAATTTAATGCTGTTAGCGCGCATCTTTAAAATCGATAATGAAGCTAATAAACTTTAGTCGTCTTCAGGTGCTTGTGCTGCTTTTATTCGCTCTTGGTTTTCTTGCATTTGCTCAAATGCAGCTTTGATTTCATCAAGCACTGAATCAACATCAGCCTCAGCATGGTTATCTGCAACCTCACCGTAAAGAACAGTTTCTGCTGTTAATTCACCCGCTTGATACAAAGCCCACATTTCTTCACCAAAACGCGTATCGAGTATTTCTGGTGCGTACTGCCCGTAATACAAGCGCATATTGCGTACATCACGTAAAAACATTTCTTGCGCATTGTTATTCGCCGCCGCATTTACTGCCTGCGGTAAATCAATCACCACCGGACCGTAGCTATCTACTAACACATTAAATTCAGACAAATCACCATGCACAATACCCGCACATAGCATTAAGCGAATGTAATGAACCATAGTAGCGTGATCTTCAATTGCCTGCTCAGCAGTTAAACTCACATCATTTAAACGCGGCGCAACATCACCATCATTATCGGTGACTAAATCCATGATCAGTACACCATCGTAACAACCATGAGGTTGTGGTACTTTTACGCCAACCCGAGAAAGCGTGAAAAGCGCATCTACTTCCGCATTTTGCCACACGTTTTCTTGTTCTTTACGACCAAACTTAGAGCCTTTTTCCATCGCACGACCGCGGCGACTATTGCGTACTTTACGTCCTTCTTGGTATTTTACTGCTTGTTTAAAACTTCGGTGTTGTACATCTTTGTACACTTTCGCACAGCGAATATGCTCGCCACAGCGAACCACATAAACCGAGGCTTCTTTTCCACTCATTAATTGGCTGATGACTTCATCAACGATACCGTCTTCTATTAACGGTAAAATCTGTTTTGGCGTTTTCATGACACTCTTATACCGTACTTAGGCATACCTTGTAATCTTCTCGCAAACTATTTTATCTGACAGACCCTTACGTTAAAGCAAAAGCAGACGAAAACCAATGCTAATAAGCGCACAATTGAACTTATCAAGCATGTTAAAGAACAAAAAACTTGACTAAATCGGCTAAATCCACAAACTGCGAAGTTAACAGCCCAAATTATACTTACTTTATATGAATTCAGAAATACGCTATCGCTTTCAATCTGGTCAAATCGCTAATCGTTTTTTAAACGAATTAAAGCATTGGCCTGTCGCCCGAGTAAAAACAAAACTTCTTAATGGTGGTTTTGACGTTAAAGTAAATTATCAATTCGATGGCGCGGGGTTTGATTACACTTGCGCAGAACTTGATGAATTAGCCGCAAAACATGCCGGTGAAGAAGTTAGCTAAGTATATTAAGCATACAGCAATATACATTTTGAGTTCTCTCAGCTATGTTATTAAATCTTAAATCAATAACATATAGGCACTGCAATGAATAACCCACATTCAGATCACATTCCTCAAGAAGCCTTTGATTGGTACGATGAATACGCTCATGGCAAAATGGATAGACGCACGTTTATGAAAAAACTTGGTGGCTTAGTCGCCCTTGGTTATTCAATGACAGTGCTCACGTCAGCGTTATTACCAAATTATGCCTTAGCCGAACAAGTTTCGTTTAATGATGAATCAATTAAAGCAACTTATCAAAGTTTTGATTCTCCCAATGGTCATAGCAAAGGACAAGGTTATTTAGTAGTGCCAACGCAATTAAAGGGCAAGCGCCCGGTAGTCTTAGTGGTGCATGAAAACCGAGGCTTAAACCCTTATGTAAAAGATGTGGCCCGTCGTTTAGCCAAAGCGGGTTTTGTCGCTTTTGCACCCGATGCGCTATTTCCGCTAGTTGGTTATCCGGGTAATGATGACGAAGGGCGAGCCATGCAAAGCTCAATGGATAAAGAGAAAATTCAAAATGATTTTGTTGCCGCAGCCCACTATTTAAAATCACACCCACTCAGTAATGGTAAACTTGGTGCCGTTGGATTTTGTTTTGGCGGTTATATTGTCAATTACCTCGCTGCGGTTGATTCATCATTATTAAGCGCTGGAGTACCATTTTACGGCACGCCCGCCAGCGAAGCTCTGCGCAAAAATATTAAAGCCCCGTTAATGATCCAATTAGCCGAGCTTGATGAGCGCGTAAATGCAACATGGCCTGACTATGAGCGCGATTTAAAAAGTCTCAATGTAGATTACAAAATGTATATGTATAAAGATGCCAATCACGGTTTTCATAATGACTCAACGGGCCGTTACGATAAACCGAATGCAGAACTTGCATGGCAACGAACTTTAGCATTTTTTGAGCAACACCTTGTTTAATTATATCTTGTTTAATTGCATCTAGTTTAATTGCACCTTGATTAATTGCATAATGGTTAGTGCCAAGCATAATAAGCTAGCACTAACTTCATTCAGAATTAAGTACTTCAGTTAAGAAAAATCACCGACTCTATGACTAAATTTTTTCTCCTAAAATACATCGCTTTTTTTAGTGGATGTGTTGCTTGTTTTACCCTTCATACGCAATTTGCAGTGCCTGCGGTTATTGCATCTTGCCTAACCGGACTTATTGGCAGCTTTATTCCTTTTCCAAAACAGTATGCAAATCATCCTTACGCAGCTGTTTATGCTGGTAGTTTTGCTGGAATGTGCTCTCAGGGGTTGATTAATACCTATTGGGAATTAGCAATTATTTCATTGATTGGGGCTATTTTATACGTACTGACGACTAAAGTGTTTACTGGCTTTGGTGGTAAATTAGGAAGTATTGCCTTTATTAGTGTTGCTTTGTTTGTATTAGCTAAAGGGCTCGCGGCATGAGTTTATCATCAGTAACACTTGCTTTACTTGGCGCGTTTTTGACCTTTTATTTAGCTAAGCATAACCGTCTAGATGCGATTAGAGCGTCAGCAATTTTAGCTATTATCGCTTACCTTATTTTACTTACCACCGAGTTCAACGCAGAGCTATATAGCAGCATTTTTTTTGGTGGAACATTTATAGGCATGAGCGCACCAAAACGCTTTGGTATTTACACGCTGTTTTCTGCCAGTGTTATTTTTTCGATTTTGTTTGATAATTTAGTGCCTTACCTTAGTAATTTTGGCGGAGCTTTGGGCATAAGTGGATTTTTGTCGATATGTGTCTGCCAAATAGCGATTGTACTAGGCGCTCCTCGCAGTAAAAAACGCCACTAGTTGAGATGCGCTTTGTGGCAATTAAACTAAATAAAACACATAATTTTTTACTTAAAATAGTCTACAAATCAGCTTAAATTGTAGATTTTTAATAACGATGAAACGTATTATACCGTATTGATACAGAGCGAAATAACAGGATAGTTATGCCAAATCGTTTATTTATATTAAGTTGTATAGCACTACTTAATGGCTGCACAACGTTAAGTCAAGATGAGTGTAAAGTCGCTAGTTGGCAAAGTTTAGGTTATGAGCACGGCGTAAACGGTGGTGATTATGCCGATGGCATAACAAAGATCGCGGCGTGTAACGATTACAATATTACCCCAAATATAGCACAATTCAAAAGTAGCTACGAACGTGGTTTAGCGGTGTATTGTCAACCTGAAAACGGCTTTACTCTTGCTATGCGTGGAGTCTCGTATAACGGTGTATGTAACAGCCGTGCATTTCGAAAAGCGTGGGAAGAAGGTAACGACCGTTATCAAATTCAACAACGTCGTATAGAAATTGATAACCGTCTAACCGAGCTAAAACAACAACTCTCTGAAACTAATCAGCAATTAAACAGCAATAACATCACGCAAACGCAGCGTAAAGAGTTAAATACACAGCAACGCCAATTAGAACGTGAGTTAAAGGACTTAAGACGCGAAAAATCCTTATTACCACTATTGAATAAAGCCTCAACATTTGAAATTACCTTTCCTTAATTACCTTCTGCCCAGCCTGTAATAATAGGGCAGGGTTAATGCAAAAAGCGAAAGCAAAATTCAGGTTAAAAAAACCACTGTAATTTATGTGAATAAATCTTAACTTGAACTGTCAAAGCAAGTCTGAGCCAGTAAACACTGCTCGAGTTTAACTAATTCTGACAATATATTAAGAGCTTCATAGTAGTGATGAAAGCCCTCACGAAGAGAGCTTTGAATCCTTATAAAAAATAATTCGGCAGAGCACTAAGATTAGCGGTAAATTAAAGAAACATACCGCCAGACGCTTCAATACGCTGTCCGGTAATCCAGCTGCTGTCTTCACTCAGTAACATGGCAACGGCTTTACCAATATCGTCAGCCTCCCCAACCCGACCCAAGGCGGTAACAGATGCCACCATTTGGTTCACTTGTTGGTTGTCACGCACATTACCACCGCCAAAGTCTGTCGCGATGGCGCCAGGTGCCAAGGTATTTACGCGAATTTGTCGGTTTGCGAACTCTTTTGCCATATAACGCGTCATGACTTCGACTGCACCTTTGGCCATCGCGTAGGCACTTGAACCTGGCATACTAAACCGTGCCAAGCCAGATGAAATATTAAGAATATGACCGCCGTCTTTAATATGTGGCAATAATGCTTGGGTTAAAAAGAAAGGTCCCTTTACATGGATTGCCAGCATATTTTCTAACTCTTCATAAGTGGTTTCTTCCACACTTGCACGCAAACCTGTGCCAGCGTTATTTAACAAATAATCGAAATCGCTTCGTGCAAATTCATTGGTCAACAATCCGTCAACCTGACTAACAAATTCAGGAATGGCATCAAAATCGCGCGAATCCAATTGAAGAGCAAAGGCTTTTCGACCTTTTTGTTTAATCTCTTCAATCACATTTTGTGCCGGTTGAACATTATTGTGATAAGTAAAAATAACGTCTATGCCTTTGTCAGCTAACGCTAAAGCACTGTTTCTTCCTAACCCTCGGCTAGCACCAGTAATAATTGCTAATTTATTCATCACTCTCTCCAATCTATTCTGTAACAATTTTAAAACCTTAAACCATAGCGGCTCTGACCACGTAGAACAGAGTAGATAATTTATTGTGTTAGATATACATGACAAAAGTGATAACATTGTTCGGATAAAACAAACAAAGGTAGAAGATGTGGACAAATTTGAAGCCATGCAGCGCTTTGTATTGGTTGCTCAATTTGGCAGCTTTACCAAGGCAGCAGACGCACTTGGCCTGCCAAAGTCAAGCGTATCAAGTGCTATTCAAGGGCTTGAAAGTGAATTAGGCACGCGGCTTTTTCATCGCAGCACGCGCAGCGTCACCTTAACTCAAGACGGCGAGACTTACTTACCACAGTGCCAAGTACTGCTCGCCGAGTTAGACGCTTTGGCAAGCCAGTTCCAACGTAACTCTGATGATGTTCGCGGGGTACTCAGAGTCGACATGCCTAGTCGTTTTGCCACTACGGTTGTCATTCCGCATTTATCCTACTTCCTCGAAAAATACCCCAACATACGCCTAAAGATCAGCAGCGCAGATTATCGAGTTGATATAATTAAAGAAAGCATTGATTGCGTCATTCGAGTGGGTAATCTTGACGATAGCAGCCTTATCGCTCGCCCATTAACGCTGTACCGAAGCGTAAACTGTGTGTCGCCAAGCTATGTTGAAAAATATGGTATTCCACAGAGTCTTGCAGAATTAGCCAATCATAAACTGATCGAATATTCTCATACGCTTGGTAATCTCGATGCCCAATTTGAATACATGGAAGGCGACAAGGTAAAACAACAATCCATGCCAAGTAGCCTAGCGGTTAATGGCACAGATGCTTATTTAGATGCTTGCTTAGCAGGGCTTGGCATTGCCCAACTCCCCGCGATTGGTGCAGAAAACCTCATCAAGAAAGGCCAGCTCATTTCTGTCCTACCTCAATTTGAAGCCGAGCCAATGCCGGTGTCTTTGCTCTATTCTTCACGTAGACAACCAACTAAACGCCTAACTGTCTTTATGGATTGGCTGCAATCAATCACCCTAGCAAGATAATAAAAGTCACAGCGCTTTGGGTCACGTTATTGAAAAACACCTATTGTGAAAAACGCCTTATACATGTTCCAAAAAAGTTTATTTGAAAATATTTTAATAACTAAACCTTTTAAGTAGTCACACTCTCAATATAATTCTCTGCTTCCCAGTTAAGGGCACTATGAAATATAAACAGCATTTTTGAAATCTTGAGGGTTATCGCTCACAGCCGTAATATCGGCAAAGTGGTAGAAGCGGACATTGATGATTCTTGATGTGTGAAGTCAAGATTTGACCCCTCTGGCTTTTACTGGCTTGACCCCTCTGGCTTTTAATTAAAGATTTTGGCTTTAAAAAACACTACAAGCTTAGCGGCAAAGTCCATTATGTTTGTTTTTTCAACGGTCAGGTGATAAATGTTTATGACCGTTTTGGGCGTTAGTTTCCCTTTTAAGATGCGAACTAGACTGACAATTTATCGCAAAATCAGTTTAACTGACGTGACTTCGAATGACGGGCATTGGCACAATGTTCTCGTATGGTTCTGAATGACGTACGGCCGCTCTTGCCGTTTTTGCGACTGTCAGCAAGCAAATCTTGCATGTCTCATTATCTATTAGCCGACCATAAAACTTTGTAACGTGAAACTAAGTTTATTTGTTAGATAGCGCTCCTCCAGGTTACTAAATTATTAAACAAAAAAACGGCTCAACATGAGCCGTTTATTGTTGTCTGTTACATCAATCACAATTGGCTGATTTCCTGCCCCAACTCAAACTTGCTATCGGTGACTATTTTTTCAAGCACTATCACTCTTTTAGCCAGCTGCTCTACCCTTTTCTGCATGTTATTCACCGCTTCGGTATCTGTGTCTTTTTGCAGCGCTAATATCTTCTGATTGACCTCAGATTTGTAATTAAAATAATTACGCACAAAGATGATAATTAAAATCGGTGAGGTAAGGGCTAGCATAACTAAAAATAATTCAAACATAGTGGTTCTCCTAGTAGCTGTTTTGAGTGGTTAGTTCTGATTGAGGTTGTGAATTAACATCGCCATTGTTGCGCCATAGTGTTTTAAAGGCTATTTCCCGTGTTTTCCCTTTACGCACCAGTATATGCACATAAATTATACTTAGAATAATGGCAGTGACCTTGAAAAGGTTGCCTTCTAGGTCACCAGCGGCGCCGCCTGACATGCCAAATATACCGTAAGCTGCATTCATGAAAATATGCATAAACATAGGAAACCAAATGCGGTATCCACATTCACAATATAACCACGCAAACCATGTTCCAGCGATAGTTGTGATGGTTAGCGCCATAACAACAGACATAACATCATGCCCTTGGTAAATATGCCCTAGACCAAAAATAACCGAGCTAATTAATGCGGCAGGAATAAATCCCCAACGACAAAAGTGAAATAACACCCCAAATAACGCTGCCCTAAAGATAATTTCTTCAAACAACCCAGCATATACTGAGCCGGTAATAATGCCAGGCAGTGAGAGGTCTAATTCGGTACTTAAGAATGCATACCCTAAGGTCATAGGCAAACAACAAGCTACAGCTGCCAATAAGTAGTGCTGACTGCCAGACACGTTTACACCTATTACGTCATACCAAGGGTGTTGTTTAAATAATAAGACCGCCACTAAGACAAGTGGCCCGTAGATAAATAGATATTTCGCCAAGGTGTGTAAAAGATAAGTTTGTTGATCTAGGTTAAGTAATACTTCGCTCCAACTCTCGCCCCAAAAATCACGCATAAAATAGTGACAGAACATAAAGGTGGTTAATAATATTAGTGATTTGATTGTGTGATTCATAGTTACCTGCTTAGTAAGAAATTCAAAATTCGAGCTAAGCATGCCAAGCCCAATTCATCATGGCGATGAGTTAGGGCTAAAGCTGATTATTTAGGGTTTAGTGACAAAAATTTGCGGTGATTAACAAGCCTTAGGGGCGAATGACAAGGCCTTTTTTGTTGCTTCTACATAGGTTCTAGAGACGGGCACTACCAAATCGCCAGCCTGCATAGTCAATTGCAAACCACCGGCGTTACCTTGCCATAACTTAACTAAACCAAGATTTACTGCATAAGATCTATGACAACGTACCACCTGAGCGTCAGCTGGAAGCTGTTTTAACAGTTTGGTTAACGAGCCGCGCAATAACTTACGACTGCAATTTTCATCTTCGAGCATACCAAGCTCACAATAATTATCCGCAGATTTGATAAATAAAATCTGCGACAAACTGACTTGTACAATGTCATCTTTATTGTCACCTCTTAAGGTTATTTGTTTTTCTAAGGTTAGCGTAGCGTTTTTCGCTTGGCTTGACTCAAGGGCAATTGGCTGAGACTGAGTAATAGCAACTGAATGTCGATTAACTAAAAACATAAAAATAATCGGAAACAAACCAATGGCTAAAATATAAAAAACAAACAACAATTGATTCTGCCAATGCCAAACACCTAATATGGCCACCACAAAATAACTGTGATTAAATACCGCTACAAAGCCAATATACAAAGTAGCAATAAGGCCTTTTCTAATGTGGCTATTTAACCGTCTACGGCTTAATAATATCTCTATGAACCCAGCCAGCAATAAAGCACAAAAAGTCACTAAACCATAACCAGACAGACGCAGATATTTATAGGAAATAGTATCGCTGTGCGTGCCAAAAGGTTGAAACAAGAATAATATTACTAAGGTGACCACAGAAAATAGCATCGCTCTTTGAATAAGCGTTTTTTTTGAGTCCAAATCATCCTTAAGCCACAACTTCACTATTTATACACCTTCTGAAATTTTCGACCGTTAAAATACCACAGTTCTACTATCTGCTTTTAAGGTTTAGATAAATAAACAATTTACAGACATTCGACCTTATCTAAAGATGCCAAAAAACCAAAAGGGGTCAAATCTTGACTTCAGATATCAAACAATCTCGAAGTTTTTCTAATTGTAATTCAACCTTCTTATCTTCAATCATTAATGCATTTAATCTACCGACAGTTTTTGATATCGCCGAATAGTGTTTAACATTAAAAACATCTGCTAATGCCTGCAAATTTAATCCCGTTAAATCTTGGCATAATTTTATAGCAAACCAGCGTGGTAAATTTTTCTCTTTTCGCCCCTTTTTAACCGTTATAATCTCATCAACTTCAACATTAAAGTGTTTAGCTAAGTAAGCTATAACATCATCTGCTGAGCGTTTTTTACTAACAAGCTTTCTTTCGCTATCTGATTTAACAATATAGTCTTTTATGTTTTCAATAAAGTCCTCACAACCCAAAACCGACAATAACTTTT
Source organism: Pseudoalteromonas sp. 1181_04 (assembly GCF_052850545.1). Classification (NCBI taxonomy): domain Bacteria; kingdom Pseudomonadati; phylum Pseudomonadota; class Gammaproteobacteria; order Alteromonadales; family Pseudoalteromonadaceae; genus Pseudoalteromonas; species Pseudoalteromonas sp. 1181_04. The sequence goes on along the minus strand of NZ_VXCS01000001.1, from coordinate 25,878 downwards.
TAGCACTATAAAAAGCGCTTATTTCTTTATTGTTTTCATATTCAACAAATTGCTTATAAGCAGCATATTTACGCTTTTTGCCTTGCAGCGAAAATATAAAGCCTCGGACTAGCCATTTAGGCGTCGCTCCCCTTTTAATGAAAGCTGGATAACTAGACCATTTATACTTAGCAAGCTCTTCTACCAACGGTATGTTCGTTTCAATTGGGTTACGATGAATATACCGACTAACATGCAATAAATAGTTATCAGCATCCACCAGCACCGCTTTGTAGCGCCCTCGAAACAGCGCACCATCGGTGTTATGTACTCTATTAAAGTATTGGGTGTAAAGGCCATTAATATGCTTCATGGCTCGGCCTAAATTTGCATCAGGGGTTTTGATTAGCAGGTGGTAATGATTGGTCATTAAACAATATGAATGCACTTCAATATTAAAGCGAATACTTGCTTGCTCAATGCAATGTAAAAAATACTTAAAGTCGTTATCACTTAAAAAGATATTTTCGCGCCCTCTCCCTCGATTCATTACATGATAAAACGCATTTTCATACTCTATTCGCAGCGGCCTAGACATAGTAATTCACTCAATGAATAGTAAACTATAAATCTAGACCTTTGATGTCTGAAGTCAAGATTTGACCCCTTTTATTTACTAAACGATGACTGAGGCGAAAGCCAAGGGCCTTAATTAATCATCAATGATGCTTAATTAAACTGCCTAAATTCATATGGGTGACTGGTGCATATTCACACCAATCGACGTCATTACTGGATGCATAGTCATATTTAAAGTGAGTTTAAAAAGTAACAACACTTGGTTTTTTGAATAAAAAGATCAAGAAAACACAGCTGCCTGCTTGACCGGAACTTTCTAATGGGTGACCCCTTTGAGTTTTAAGTGCCAAAAACTGCCGTTCGGTAACCGCCCAATTAAGGTGTGAGCCACGCTTAAATTGTTTGTTATGCCTTTTGCCTCTTAACTATGATTAAGTCTAGAATTTTTTTCTTCCAGTACTCCCAATAATACGAAGAATCCTCACTCCACTTTTTGTAAATGATTCGATATCGAATTGAATTACAAGTGAGTAGTTCAGCAATAAAATAGAACTGTAAACAAGCTGCCCTTTGAGATACCAAGTCTTGAACACTAGCTTCATGAATAAAACCATCATTTTCATTGCACTTTTTAACAAACACTTCACTTTTTTCCAGCGAGGTTTTTAGATGTTTCATCAAGTTAGCAAATGGAAGGTAAGGAATAAATTTAATCATGCCCATAGTAAATTTAATTCTATTGACTGGATCTAGTTCCATGATTATGACTGAACTAAGCTCTTCGCCTCGCAAACGAGTTTTTACCAAATGATTATAATACGAGACCACTTTTACTGCGTTTCGTTTTTCATAATACAAAGAAGTATATAAAATAATAAGAGGGGTCATCAATGTACAACAAAATAAAATCACACTCGATATAGTCACAATTATCGCCTTGGTTAAACGCCAACGGAGGCAACTCCGCGTTAAACGGCTAAATATAGTTGGTTACAATGTTGAACGGAGTGAAAATAACCAACTGTATTTTTTCCGATTTTTAAACGCCTTGTTAGGCGAATTACACTCCATTTATATTTATTAGATACTCTATGAACTGACTTTCCCACCCTTGCATTCTCATTGTCTTTGGATGAGGAGTTCGGTAACTTTTAAACGGTAAATTTGGGTGCGAAAGCTTGCAGAAATGTTTCGTAGGCAATCCGTGAATATCCTCCATCAGCAAACCGTCATAAATATTCTTTAATCTCCAGTCGTATTTATGATTCGTGTAGAACAGGCAAATATCTGGCTTAAGAATTTTAATTTCATCAACTAGGATTCTGTCAAACTGTGGCATTTCAAGCTCAACATCACCAACGGGAGAGCCTCCATTATGATCAAAGCGATTCAAATTTGACCAAGCACATGAATAAGGCTCAATGTTAAGTAGCCTCTCTACTTTTCTTGTCACGTTCCAAAATGGTGAACTAACATAGTTTTTACCTACATTAAATTCTTCATAGCATGAGATTTGCGCATTTATATCAGTATATTCTGATGCCCAACCATAGGTTTCCTGACCAATGATCAGTAACTTTGTTTCTTGACCGTAATATGCTTTTGGATTAATCAATAATGGACCATGAAGACATTCTTCACTAAATTTATCAGTAAAACACTGAAAATCATTTAATGATTTTTGGTAAAGATTTTTTAGTAACTCATTAGATGAAATCATTTTAGTCCTTACAATTTATATACTTATTAATTCTACCCGCGACACTAATGCGCCTAACGAGGCTGTAGAATAACTCCAACAGCCACATTCAATTAAAAAACGAGCTCCTGAAATTAACTCTAAGCGTGTTTAAAGCATTAGGTAATGCATTTGGAACCCATAAAACGGGCTGTTTTTCTTAAAAAAGAGTAATTCTACAGCCTCAACGCCAAAATCAGCGGCGAGTTTACGAGTCTGCTGCATTTTCTTGTTCAATGTATTTCATGTGGCGAGCCAATTCATGCTCAAGCTGCATTGTGCGGTGCTGCAGCTCTTCATACCTGCCTTTTGACTCTTCTAGTCTGCTTCTTACTGAATGATAATTCTCATTTATATCTGAATAGTGACGCATGAACGGCTCCATATCTATTTCACGATCATCCTCTGAATAGCTTTCTCTATATTTTCTCAACTCCATTCTTTCAGCGTCTAACATATGACGCTTCTCTTGCAGAGAAGACATTTCACTTTCATGTTTCATCATTTGATGACGAGTGTGCTCAAGTTCTTGCATCATATGATTAATCTTAGACTTTTGGCGGTTGAGTAGTTCATATTCTTGTTTTTTCCGAAACGCCATTCTATCTCGGCGCCTTACTTCACGAATCTCTTCAACAATCTCTGGGCTAACCTGCTCACCAAGATTTTCCCTAGCTAGCTCAAGGAAGCGATCAGCTTGATACATATGAAAGGTATTTTTAGCGTTATCCTTAAACTCCTTCACCAACTCAGGACGGGGGCCAACCGTCTTGCCTTTGAACTTTTCCCACCAATCTTCTTTCTTATCATCAGTAACAAGTACGATACCTTTATCAACTTCAATAGAGTGCTCTAAAACTTGCTTCCAAACTATCAAATCACCAAACTCGCGACACTTGTCAGAAAATACCTCAGAATCCTTGGATTTTGATCCATCTTTAAATCCTGGCGGAATCTTTTGTCTATAGCGTTCTTCGCCTTCAATTATCAACTTCTCTAATTTTTCTTTTTCAAAAGGCTCGCCGACCCTATTTTCAAATATTTTTGATAGTGAATCCTTTATCTCATCATTCGATATTCGCCTTGTATGAAATTCTTTGTTGCGTAACAATTCCTCGCATAAGCTATTAAACACAGAGTCAACTTTACGCATTGTCGGTGCGCTGACAAAAGGATGCTGCCTAGCATTGTCCAAGTCACTTTTAAGACTGTTAATAGATTTAATCGTCGAATCGTAGGATTGTTCTTGCTGACCTATTACTGATAATCGGTTATTTAAGTATTCTTCGGCTGCTCGATGTGGCAACCATACCCTGTCATTTATTTTTTCTAATAGGCTCAAAAATTCGTTTCTAGTAGCATCTGAGTATCGATATAAATTTAGCAATATATTTGCATCAAATACAAAAACACATGAGTCCCATACTTCCCTTAGGTTTTCTTGGGACTCTTTAAAGTGTCCTGGAAATAGATCTTTCATCGATACTCCTACATTGAACACCATCTTGGTGGTTTATAACACACCAAAACGGCGTATATTACATACCATGATAATTTCACCAATAATTACCTTTGTAAACAAGTAATTAAAACATCTAGAAATTAAGCATGTTATTTTGCCCCAAAACGGCGTTTAATAATGTTATTGGACAAAATTAGATTTCTACTCAAAACACAGGAATAAATTTAACTTTTTCATGGCTGCTTCTCGCTCATAGCTGTCTTTCAGATGAAATATAAACCTATTTTTCAAAACTATGAGATCAGATATCAGCCACTGTAATTTATGCGTCTTCTTCTTTACTGATCAGATCAACCATGCGTTGACTAATCTCGTCATCGCTGAGGTCTTCTTTATGAGTGCCTATTGTCCATACATGGCCAAATGGGTCTTGTAATGTACCGGCCCTATCACCGTAAAATTGGTCATGTACTGGGCGTATTTCTTTACCACCTAAGGCAACCGCATTAGCAAATACGGCATCTACATCTGCAACGTAAAGCATTAAGCTCACAGGCGTTCCGCCAAGCTCATCAGGGCTTTTAAAATGCGCTTCAGGGCACATATCTGAAAGCATAATATGCGAATCACCAATTTTAATTTCTGCGTGAGCAATCCCGCCATCTGGCAGCGGCATTTGCATAATGAGCTGGGCATTAAATACCTTCTCATAATACTCTATTGCTTTTGCTGCGCCGTTAATTATCAAGTAAGGAGTAATTGCATGATACCCCTTTGGTATTGCTGAAACCGTCATTTTACGCTCCAAATATGTGACCTTATTAAATAAAGGTTAGTCGATATCAGCTGAAAGTCAGCTTTACAAAAATGAAAACTAAATACTCTGGTTTAAGTAATAAAGTGGTTCTAGCCCTTTAAAAATAAATATCTCCCCCAAGGTCTATAAACACAGTGAGCAATTTAGCTATTTTTTGAAGGAGTTAATGATGAGCAAAACATTAATCATAGGCGCAAGTGGCCAGATTGGTAAAATAACGACACAGTTACTACTTAATGATCAGCATCAGGTTGTTGCTCTCGTACGTGATAAAAATAAGTTAAGCGATTTAAGCAGTCCCTACCTCAGCGTGACCGAGCAAGATCTCGAGGGTGACTTTAGCCAAGCATTTGCAGGCTGCGAACAGGTGATTTTTGTTGCCGGTTCTGGCGGAAATACCGACGATGATAAAACATTATTAATTGATTTATGGGCTGCGGTTAAAGCCGTAAATTATGCAAAGCAATATGATGTAAAAAACTTTATTATGGTCAGTTCGATTGGCGCAGATGATCCTGATGCAACAGAAAGCGATTTAAAACCTTACTTAGTTGCTAAACATATGGCTGACGAACATCTAATCAATAGCGGCCTAAATTATACCATTGTACGCCCAGGTTCACTTACCAACGACAGCGCTTCATTGCAAATCACCACACAACGGCCAAGTGAACGTAAAGATGCAAAAGTCAGCCGTGAAAACGTGGCAAATGCCTTGTTGCAAGTGGTAAAAACGGCTCCTGGTGACAACCGAATATTTGAGTTATTTGATGCCAATTAAAGCCAGTATCTGGCTGTAATTACCGAAATACCAGGAGCTATAGCAGAATAATTTTCTGTATGCTCCTGCTGTTACTTAGCCTAACAATATTTATTAGTTTGGTGATTCAATGTATTACGCTAAACGTTATTGCGTTGAACTTTATATTGAATTACTAACTAATATTTTGAACACTCTGACCTTAAACCCTGTTTAGTAATCAATATCACTCCTGACTTTAAACAGCACATCGCCAATTTTCAAATCATTATATTTGGGTTGTACAACCTCAATGTTATCTGCATCAATCAGTGTTTTTAGTAATTTAATTTGCTCGGGATTATCGATAGTCATGTATTTTGATTGCCATTGAGTACCATCATGAAACCACAGATTAGCTTCAGTTGAGTTATTCGTTTCATCTATAAATACATAATCGAGTTGTTCATCTTGATTTAAATCTATGGCGATAAAATAAAATGAATGACTTTTAAGCGGTGTCCAGCGGTTGAAATGTAAGCTCTCGAATACAGCCTGAATCAACTCATCCGAAAACACCTGCTGCCTAGGCCAAAACGTCGAGTGCGTAACAAACTCTGTTATTGATGTTTGCTCGGCTAAAGCCTCAAACTCTGGATTATCTGGGTTGACATACATTCGCTCAATGATCATTGCTTGCTCTGGATGAGTACTTTGAATTTGCGCTTGTAACTTTTGCATTGCAAGATAGCCTTGGCGTCCTAAATTACTTGAGAAGTAATAATAATCAAATTCTTCAATACTCACGTCACCTTCATTTAAGCGCGCGATTTGACTCTCGGTAGATAAACGCTGAAAATTCAAAACTGGCGAGTTCACTAGTAGCATAAATATTAAAATCACCACTCCCATCACAATATTAACTTTGCTTTGCACTTGTTGCCATGCATCGCGCTTTTTAACGATCCCGACTAAATACCCGAATGAAAAACACGCAAGTAAAAGACACACTAAAATAGCCCAGCAGCGACCCACCGTGATCCCGTATTGTTCAACTCTAAGCCAAATGCCATAAGCGGCAATCACACTGTAAATTGGTAATAAAGCAATACCAAAAAATACTAACCTATGTATTACAATTTTATAAGGTCGCTGATCAGCAGCGTATTGATAAACCGTATTCACAAAAAATAAAGTGAGTACCTGTAACCATAAAACTAACGAGCTACCACTGCCTGTTTGCCATAATTTATCTAGCCCCGTAAACGGTAGCGTCGCTAAAAAGCCTAAAGAAATAACCGTAAGTACTGGCAGTAAAAACTTAATCAAGGTTTGCAATAAAAATGAGATGTTATCTTCTATATGCATAACCCCTCTAAAGATCACCGTGGCAAAACCGAACGCTAAGGTTAAAGTTGGGATCCAAAACCAGTCTTTTTTGAGTAGCTCAGAGAAAAATGTAATCTCTAACGCATTAAATAGCGCCGCTCCTAACTGCAAAATTCCCCAGAAAATTAAAACGAATAACCAACACTCTGCAAATAAAATAAAGTTACGCCATGAGAGCTTGAATAATTGGCTATAACTAATTGCTTCATTATCAATCAGTTGTTGGATATACATAAGTGCTTTAAAGCTGGCAATTAAGGCTGTGAATATAAAAATGGCCGTTAAAGCATCGTTATTAACCAGCGCAATAGGGTATTGCTGAGCACCAATATAAGCACCAAGGAGTGATAACAACAGACTAAATGGTAACAAGTAACTAAGCAGTTTTTTAATATTAGCTTGCTCTACAGCAAGTAAAGTCAGTAGCACAAAACTAATGGTAAAAGTAACTAAAGAAAACAACCAAACTGGCTCTGTCGCAGGCCATAGCTGATTTTCAACACTACGATATAACAAAGTAAGAACAATGCCTTGCACTAAGGAAAGTACAAAAATAAAAGGTTTAGGTAGTTGATTATCCATATCTATCACCGAGGTTTTTCATCAGTGTGCGATAAATGTACCTTTTATTCAATGATGATTACATTTTCAAGTAAAAGTCTTTACATAAAGCTATATACTCATCGCTATATTGAGCCCCTTGGCCATGAATCGTTAAACTGGTCAGCTCGCATTCTTGCATCTGATAAGCAAAGCACATTAAGCTCCTGCTCGGCGCTTTAGTGGCAGTAGTTTGTACTAAACAATGGCGCACTAAATACAAACCTTGTAATTGCGCTTGTGCAATAAACAACTGCGCTTCTGGGCAAGGTAGAATCACATTTAAAAAAGCATTTTGGTGACTAAGGTGTTTGAATGCAGTGATTAACTCACTAAAACTTAAGCTATCTGTATGACGTGCGGTATTACGGGCTAAGTCCTGCCCTTTTAAACTGGCATTAAAATACGGAGGGTTACTGATCACAACATCAAACTCAGTTGTGGTGGTTACTTGCTGAATAGCTTTTTGCATCAATTTAATATCGGACCATGGGCTATTTGTAAAATTTTGCTGCGCATCAGCACATGCATTGGCATCAATTTCAACAGCATTAACCTGCATAGTTGGTTTGCGTTGCTTGCACATTAATGCCAACAACCCAGTACCTGTGCCAATATCAAGTAACCGCTGTGAAGTAGTTAAGTCAGCCCATGCACCGAGTAAAATTCCATCCGTCGAGACCTTCATCGCACTGCGCGTTTGCGCTACTTTAAATTGTTTAAACACAAAGCCTGACATTTTTTCACCTTTTCATTCACCAACTGGCGGATAGCGCGTATAATTACCAGCAATTGTCCTCTATTTTTGACACTCTATGCAATTTTCTGATTTTGATATTGATAACAAGATACTACAAGCCGTTGCTAAAATGGGTTACGAAACCCCAACTAGCATTCAACAACAAGCGATCCCTGAAGCGCTGCAAGGCCGTGATATTTTAGCCTCCGCACCAACCGGTACTGGTAAAACAGCGGCATTTTTGATCCCGGCGATTCAATACTTACTTGATTTCCCGCGTCGCGAGCCTGGTTTTGCCCGTGTTTTGATCATGACTCCAACGCGCGAGTTAGCTTATCAAATTCATGAACAGTGTGAACTACTTGCTAAAGGCACTAACCTTAAAATTGGTGTTGTTACTGGCGGTATTAACTACGGTACGCATAAAGAAATTTTTGAAAAAAATAACGATATATTAATCGCCACACCAGGGCGATTAATGGAATATTTAGAAACCGAAAACTTTCATGCCGAAAACGTCGAGATGCTTATTTTAGACGAAGCAGACCGCATGTTAGACATGGGCTTTCGTAAAGAAATGATGCGTATTTGTGAAGAAGCAAAAAATCGTCGTCAGTGCTTTTTATTCTCAGCCACTCTTGAAGGCGATAGCGTTGAACGATTTGCAGAGCAAATTTTAAAAGATCCAGCCCTATTAGAAGCTGAATCTTCACGTAAAGAAAAAGCTAAAATCCACCAATGGGTACACATTGCTGATGATTACAACCATAAATTAGCAATGTTGGTTGAAATACTAAACAGTGAAGACTTAAGCAAAGCTATTGTGTTTGTTAAAACCCGTGACCGCCTAGAAACATTAGTCGGCGAGCTGACCAATGCTGGGGTTCGCGCAGCCTGGTTACGTGGCGAGATGCCACAAGACAAACGCATGAAGGCAATGGAAAATTTCCACAGTGGCCGTACAAGAATATTAGTTGCGACTGATGTTGCCGCCCGCGGTATTGATGTGGCTGATATTAGTCATGTGATCAACTTTGATATGCCACGCACAGCAGACGTGTATGTTCACCGTATTGGCCGCACTGCTCGCGCAGGTAAGAAAGGCATTGCAATTTCGTTAGTAGAAGCCCATGACATTGCAGTATTAGCAAAAATTGAACGCTACATTGAGCTGCGCCTTAAACGCCGTGTTGTTAAAGGATTTGAGCCGCGTCATAAAGAAGCTAAAGCGCCAATCAAAAAACATAAAGATCCGGTAAAAATCAAAGCCCGTAAAAAGGCCAAAGCTAAAGCCAAGAAAAAGAAATAATTCATCTGCTTTAACGCCACATAAAAAGCCGAGACTTATCATAGTCTCGGCTTTTTACATTCAGTTTTACCTACTCGCAGTAAGTTATTAAACCCTCTCATAGCAGTCATGCAAATTAATTATCTTGTGTCCCCCATTTAGCTTGCTCATTACAAGCTTGCAGCTACGACCATCACTTAACAAAAAATATATTGCATCGCTATAGCTGCACTAAACAGCAACTACAAATCTAAATTAGTTAGCTAATCGCCGTACTTTTTACTCAGTTGAATGTAAAAAATTCCAAAAACATTACCCGAACTTAAAATACCACTTCAATTTCAATACGTTAAAGTTGGAATAAATATTGTAACAGTAAGCTTACTATTCACTAAACACATACAATAGATGTTATGAGGGAAATCATGGACCGCTTCAAATTAACTGTATCATTGGTATCACTTTGCTGTGTATTTTTACTCGCCTGCGCAACGCAAGTCAGTGCAGCCACTAGTACAATTATGATCAGCAGCGTTTCTCCTCAACCAACACTACAGCAGACTATAATTCATAAACTGCGTAGCAATCCAAACCTAAACCTCTCGCAACTGCGAGTACACGTTGATGGCAACAAAGTAGCCATTTATGGTCTAACCGAAACCGGCTTTGAACGCGCACTGGCACAAAAGTTTTTAGAAAACACCCAAGGAGTGGCAATTATTGAAAATAAAATGCAGGTGAGAGATTGAAGAGTTTAAAGCTGCTAGGCTAAAGATTAAAGAGTTAAAGCAACTGATTTTCTGGTGATTCAACTTAGGTTTACTTAAAACACAGAAAACGCAAATCTCCAGAACATGACTTACAAAGTAAAATCCCAGCTAAACGCATACTTATGGTTTAGCTGGGATTTATCTGTAATAAAATTAGAAATTGCGTATTTCTACCGTTGAATTATTAAACTCAAATTTATTAATTTTGCCGCATTGAGCAACATGATTAGTACTAGCATAAGGGGTGTTTGCTTGCGCGATATTGCCCTCCCAGCCCTGACCATTTTTAATAAACGCTTTTACCTCAAACCATCCATTAACCGCTTTGCTGCAATCCATATCAACATCAAGCAGCCAATAATGTTCACCCCAAATATTCAGTGGTGTAACACCAAAGCCATCATTAGCAACGGTTTTTTCTGCTCCCCAAGTTGCTGGCCAAATATTAGTTGTCCAATCGGTTGCGGTCCCTTGCGCCTCACTACTTTGGCCCGTTTCAATACCATACCAATCTAGGTAATTATCGTTTGCTTTCCAAGGACTGGTAGTGGCACTTTGCAAATTATTATGGCGAATTGGCATAGCACATTCAAAGTTGCTTGTTTGGCAGTTACGCCCAAGGTTTGTGTTTGCATAAACATGGTCAATTCCGCCGCGAATAAACATATCTTGGCCAGTTTGCGTTTGTGCGTTAATAAATATCACAGTTCGCTGCCAATCACTCTGAGGATCAGGGGTTGAGTTAGTGGTTAACTTGGCATTTTTATGAATAGCCATTGCATCCCACGCGGCTACATTTAAGTTTATAGTGCCATTTGCATTAACAGTAATAACTTCACCAGTACAACTTGTTGCATCATTACTCAGTGCTCCTTTTAGCACGTTACAGTATTGCCCTGGAGCCATATCTGTTTGCACGGTGGTATTGAGTGTTGAGCCTTCTTTATTAATGGCAACATGACCTGAACTTCCTCTACCAAAGGCTATTTGATTGTTAGTATTATCCCACCAATTGGTTGTTGCCCAGCTATCAGCCGTATTATTTCTAAAATCTACGCCACCTGCAATGTATGCCCAACGATGCTCACATTGCCAATTACTCGCAAAGCATTCTAAATTACCGTTGTTATGCACAGGTACGCTTGGACCACCAGCATCTGTGTCACCATGATAGTCGTAACTAGACATTACTTTTGGATAACCATACGGGTAAGCCAACATAAATACGTTTGCTAAGTCGTACAAGCGGCCATCTTCAAAGGTAATTACATTACCGGCACCACCATGACCGCGTTGATTATCATGATTATCTACAAATACTACAGCTGATGCACTTGGCATAAACCCCCACCCTTCACCAAAATTACTTAACCATGCGAGCGAGCCATTTCTAAAGGTATTGCCAAGTTCAGTGCTGTATTTAAACTCCGTAACTAAACCTGACGCTAAATACTCAGAGGCACCAACAGCCTCGCCACCTTGATCAATTACTTCTTGAAAGACCACTGGCGAGCCATTCACTTTCGCCATTAAACTTTGAATATCACTGGCTGCAACATGTTTAGAGGCATCAAACCGAAACCCCTTAACACCAATGGCTTGTAATTCATTAATGTAAGCCGCTAATGTGTTTTGGACATACGTTGCAGCGGTATCTAAATCTGCTAGTCCAACTAACTCACAGTTTTGTACTCGGTAACGATCGTTGCCGTAGTCAGAGCCATTAATGGTGCAACTGGTGTGAAAGTCTTGTGGGCTATAAATTGGGTATTGTTTATTACCATAGGTATTACCAGCGGTACCTGTACCACTGCCTGCAGCCATATGATTGATTAAAGTATCTACATAAATATCAACGCCAGCGGCATTACAGCGATTAACCATATCAATAAACTGCTCGCGGTTACCGCCTCGGCTTTGCAATAGGTAACTGACAGGTTGATAACGCGTCCACCATTGGCTGCCTTGTATATGTTCATTAGGCGGCGATACCTGTACCGCAGCATAGCCTTTAGGTCCTAAGTATTGTTCACATTCGAGGGCTACATCTTGCCAGTTCCATTCAAATAGATGGACGAATGTTGTTGGTGTTGCATTTGCAATCGACGTAGCACTTAGGCCAATACTTAGCCCAATAGTGGTTACTATTTTTTTAATTTTCATTGTGTGTTCCGTTGTGTTGTCAAGTAATAGGTATTATTTATTTACAAAGAATTAACAGTAGAGGGATTCTCACAAAATGAAAATTGAATACGTATGCAATCAAAAATTCAAAAACACCATCGATTATGGATGCTTAGCACAAATGCAGTGGCACGAGTGTATCGCTAACTTATTCTTTGTGTGTGTTGGAGTGTTTATTAACGGGCAGTACAGAGCAGTAAAAACTAGTATACGGTTTTTATCTTTATTACGAAATCTTGAAGTTTGGGGTTAGCTTTTTCAGACTGCAGTTTGCTCTACAAAGTGATTATTTATGTTGCGCGTTTTTGCGATTTTGGCATTCATTAAGAACCTGTAGCTTTTGTGCAGGGCTTGCACTGTGCCACGCGAGAATTTCATCAAGGGTTCTAAAGCAACCGATACAGGTATCGTTTTTATCCAAACAACAATGCCGAATACATGGGCTACTTGGTTCTTCATTGCTCACTTTAATGTTATTCATTAATTTTACCTTCGACTTTACTTATTAGACACTAGCCTTAGTTTTAGCTCGTGTCTAATAAGTGCAGTAGATAATCGGCTAGCGATAACTAAACTATGACCACTGCCTTTTACTTGTTTTGATGCTTCGCCATAAATGCTGTCTATCAGTAGAAAACTTAATACTGGTAAATATGCGCCAATCAACAACTGTATTACCAGCTGTAAATTTGTGTAAATTAGCACTATCAACAGGTAAATATTACCTGTTGATAGAACCATTTATTGTTCTGAGTGCTGGCGCTTTTCAGTGATCATCGCATCGAGTTTTTCACCGCCTTTAATACCAAAATCAAGGGTGCGAATTGGGAATGGAATACTAATATCAGCGTCACTTAGCGCTTGTTTGACTGCCACAATTGCTTTATGGCGTACGGTCATAAAGTCTGCCTCGCCGGGGTATTTTATCCAAAACCACACCAGTAAGTTGACACTACTGTCGCCAAACCCTTCAGCATAAACAGCGGTTTCGTCTTGTTTAATTACAAAATCAAATTCATTGATTTTTTTAACTATCACCTCAGCTGCCAGCTCTGGGTCATCACCATATGAAATGCCCACCGGCACTTCAATGCGGCGTACACCTAAGGTACTGTAATTACGTAATACATTACGAAAAAGTATTTTGTTAGGCACTAAAATCAGTTGCCCATAAAAGTTTTCGATAAGCGTGTTACGCAAATTTATTGAGCGCACATTGCCAAACACATCATCGGTTTTTATAACATCGCCTGTTTTAAAGGGTTTGCGAATACCCATAGCAATACCAGCTATTAGGTTCTCGGTCATATCTTGAAAGGCAAAACCAATTGCTAAACCAACAATCCCAGCACCAGCCAGTAATGACGTTACAGTGCCTTTTAGCCCTATAAAATCGAGGGCAACAAATAACCCAACACACAGTACTATCATCTTGAATATCGATGCCATTAAGTCTGCAATTTGTTGGGAGTCTAACGAGCGGCGTAAAACATTGCGCATCATCGAACCTAAAAAACGCGCGAGAATTGAGAAAACAATGGCGATGATCACCGCCACTATAAAATTAGGTATATGACTTATTACGACATCAAACCAGCCACCGAGTTTTTCTTCAATAAGTTTTTCGGCATCGCTGATAGAAGGTATTTTTAGCATTGCTTAACCTTGATTATTTTATAAATAGTGTCAGGTTATTGCAAAATAAGCGCCAAAACTAAAAAGCCATGCATTGCAGGGCTTTTAAACAGATTAATAACTAGTTTTGTTCATCTCTTAGAAATACTGGCTCCAGCTCTTTTTGGGTCGCTTCGCTACTGTAGTAGTAACCATCAACAGTAAACTTTTTTAAATCACTTAACTGGGTAACTTTATTCTCAATAATGTAGCGAGCCATCAAGCCGCGCGCTTTTTTAGCATAAAAGCTGATAATTTTATATTGGCCGTTTTTACAGTCTTTAAAGTGTGGAGTAATGATTTGCGCGTTTAAGGCTTTTTTATCAACCGCTTTAAAATACTCGTTTGATGCTAAATTTACTAGATATTGGCTATCTTGCTCAGCGAGTACGCTATTTAGTTTATCAGCAATAATACTGCCCCAAAATTCATAGAGGTTTTTACCACGGCTGTTATCAAGCTTAGTGCCCATTTCTAAGCGATACGCTTGCATTAAATCAAGTGGTTTTAATAACCCGTAAAGGCCTGACAAAATACGTAGGTGACTTTGCGCGTAATCAAGTTGCCCGGCAGTTAAGCTGTTTGCATCTAAACCACCATATACATCGCCATTAAAAGCCATCACGGCTTGTTTAGCGTTGTCGGTAGTAAACGGTTGCGACCACTCACTAAAGCGCGCAGCATTAAGGCCTGCAAGCTTATCGCTAATTTTCATTAAACTGCCAATTTGTGCCGGCGTTAATTCGCGGCACACCGTCATCAACTCTTCGCTGTGCTCAAGTAACTCAGGTTGCGTGAATTTATCAGTGCTTGCTTGGCTCTCGAAATCTAAATTTTTTGCAGGTGAAATAACAGTGATCATAGTTAGCTATTGACTTGGAAATTATTTAATGTCAATTTCAACATTAAATGAAACGAAAAGCACGTTTTGTTTATATCAATTAGTTAGAATTGATTGGTATGATACCTACCTTATTCGCACAGCAAATTATGCTATGCACCTTCGTTCTTCACTGATACGGACATAAGACCTATTAAGCGCTGTCACAGTGCTGCAGTATAAGGTAGTTACAGTAGATTTTCTTTTAACTTGCTTGGAATGAGGAAAGCAAATGACTTCAGCTCTACAAAGGCTCAAACAACATTCATCTATCGTGGCCGACACTGGTGATATTGAAGCGATTAAAAAACACCAACCGGAAGATGCAACAACTAACCCTTCATTGCTATTAAAAGCCAGTGAAATTGAAGCCTATAAGCCGTATTTAGATAAAGCGTGGAGTTATGCTAAAGAAACCGAGCAAGACGCTGCTAAACAATTAGAACTAGCCTGTGACTACTTTGCTGTATTACTAGGTAAAGAGATCAGTGACATTGTGCCGGGTTATATTTCAACAGAAGTTGATGCGCGTTTATCATTTGATACTCAAGCAACAATTGCTAAAGCACACACATTACTAAGCCTTTATGAAAAAGAAGGTGTGAGCAAAGATAAAATCTTAATCAAAGTTGCCTCAACGTGGGAAGGTATTAAAGCCGCAGAGCAACTTGAAAAAGAAGGTACTAAGTGTAACTTAACGCTGCTATTTAGTGATGCTCAAGCCCGTGCTTGTGCAGATGCTAACGTATTTTTGATTTCACCATTTGTTGGCCGTATTTTAGATTGGCACGTTGCTAACGGCTTAGAAAAACCAACCGATCCATTACAAGATCCAGGCGTGCAATCAGTACGCAGTATTTTTGAATTTTATAAGCGCCATGATTATAAAACGGTTGTTATGGGCGCAAGTTTCCGTAACACCGGTGAAATCATCGCACTAACTGGTTGCGATAAACTAACCATCAGTCCTAACCTTTTAGAAGAGCTAGGCAACCTTGAAGGTGCACAGGAGTATTTACTTGAAAGTGATATTGCTAAAGAGCCTAA
Source organism: Pseudoalteromonas sp. 1181_04 (assembly GCF_052850545.1). Taxonomy (NCBI): domain Bacteria; kingdom Pseudomonadati; phylum Pseudomonadota; class Gammaproteobacteria; order Alteromonadales; family Pseudoalteromonadaceae; genus Pseudoalteromonas; species Pseudoalteromonas sp. 1181_04. The sequence continues at coordinate 9,993 of NZ_VXCS01000001.1, read as the reverse complement.
ACCTGCACCACTAACTGAAGCTCAGTTCCGTTGGTTACATAATCAAGATGCCATGGCGACAGAAAAACTAGCTGAAGGTATTCGTTCTTTTGCTGATGCACAAGAGCAACTAGAAGCGCGTTTTAAAGCAATGTAATCGCTTTTATCGTTTAAATTAAACGTCGCATTTGCGGCGTTTTTTTATGCCTGAAAATAATCTCTATTCATTAATTTATCACTTACCTGTAACATAAATGTCACTTTTTTATTCTATTTTAGTGTGGCCTGTGGTATAGGTATTTTCGAGGTTCAAAAAATTCAATAGGAGAAGTTCATGGATAGCCTAGACGATATTTTAGAGATATTAGAAGGTCCTGATACAACAAGAAAGACCTCTCAGAAAAATAAAAAGAGAAAATGGCGCGAAATCGAAGCTTTAAAAGACAAGCAACGTTTACGTAAAGAACTACAGGAACTAGACTTTTTTACAGACAATATTGCGATTGATGAATTAGATTTTTAATTTCGCAATAGCTACTAACCAACTAAAAGGCCCTTACCGATAAAGTAAGGGCCTTTGTTTTTATCAGTTAACGTATATTCTGCGCGGGATAAACTCGCACCTACAATTCCTAAACTTGCCAATCGATCGCTGTTTGCCCTTGCTGTGTTAATAACTGATTGGTAGCGGAAAAATGCTGGCAACCAAAGAAGCCACGATGCGCAGACAACGGCGATGGGTGCGGGCCATTTAAAATATGGTGACGCGTACTATCAATGCCTTTACCTTTCTTTTGTGCGTGAGCACCCCATAAAATAAATACCACACCTTCACAGTGTTGATTAATATGGGCAATAACCTTATCGGTAAACTGCTCCCAACCTAAGTGTTTATGGGAATGGGCTTGGCCTTGCTCAACAGTCAGTACGGTATTAAGTAAAAACACCCCTTGCTCTGCCCAGCGTTGTAAATAACCGTGCGTAGGCACGCGAAAACCATCGATATCTGTAGCCAGCTCTTTATAGATATTTTTTAATGAGGGAGGAAGTTTACCAACCTCTGGTAATACCGAAAAACACAAACCATGTGCTTGTCCTTCGCCGTGGTAAGGATCTTGTCCTAAAATAACCACTTTTATATTACTTAACGGTGTTGCATCAAATGCACTAAATACATACTGCTCTGGCGGATATACAGCAATACCTTCGCTGCGCTTTTGAGCGACTGTATCCAACGTCTGCTGCATATAAGTTTTTGCACATTCGGTTTTTAAAAAGTCTTGCCAATCACTCATTGTGGCTCCTTAATTGCAACGCGTGAATCATCTATTTTAGTACACATATCAGCAAGACCATCCAACATACGCGTGGTAAAGCGGTGTAGTAAATCAGCATTGACGCTAATAAACTGGTGGTGCTTTACCGCGGGTACTTCGGGCCATTGTGTCCAATCAATCACAGTTTGCTGCGCTTGTGACTTTTCATTAGGCAATATAATGATCTCTGGTTTTGCCACGATCACATTTTCAATACTTATCAGAGGGTAATCAGTTCGGCTACTAGCAAATACATTACGACCTTGGCAAATTTCGATTAACTGATTGATCCAGGTATTTTTACCCACCGTCATCATCGGTTCTGCCCATAGCTGGTAAAATACCGCGACCTTACTTTTACCTTGCTGCTTGGCTTTGATTACAGCAATTTTCTGCTCAAATTCAAGTGCGGCTTGCTCGGCTGATTGCTCATGTCCAGTAAGCTCACCTAAACGGCGCAGTTCATTGGGCACTTTATCTACTTCACTCGCGTCACTGTAAATTATATCAATGCCAAAACTTTTAATACGTGCTAAATCCTCAGCTTTGCTACCCGTTTTCCATGCTAAAACTAAATCAGGTTTGAGGGCCAGTAGCTTTTCTATTTGAATACCTTGGTGACCACCGATACGTGGGATATCATTGGCCGCAGCAGGAAAATCAGCATATTCCACGGTTCCCACGATTTGCTCACCAGCGCCGATGGTATAGAGGTTTTCAACAATATGCGGGGCCAAGGCGATAATTCTTAATTGCTGCTTGTTAGGATCAGCCACGAGCTTAAAGCAGCACAGAGCCAGCGATAAAACGAGTACAAGCCTAAGCGTAGCCATTAATAATCAAATCCTATTTGCGCTTTAACACCAGCATCAAATGCATGCTTAACATTGCGCACTTCACTAACAGTATCAGCTAAGTCAGTTAACTTGCGGTGCGCACCACGGCCAGTAATAATTAAAGATTGCATTGGCGGACGATTAGCGATCACTTCGAGTGCTTCGTCTAAATCAATGTAGCCGTAGGTGATCATATAAGTAATTTCATCAAGTAATACTAAATTAATTGATTCGTCAGCCAACATACGTTTTGCTTCTTGCCAAGTCGCTTGCGCCGCTGCGGTATCTGATTCTTTATTTTGCGTCTCCCAGGTAAAACCTGTGTTCATAATGGCAAATTCAACCCCTGCGCCTTGCAATACATTACGCTCACCACACGGCCAAGTACCTTTAATAAACTGGCACACAGCAGCTTTCATGCCATGGCCTACACAACGTGTTACCGTGCCAAACCCTGAGGTTGATTTACCTTTACCATTACCAGTGATCACCTGAAAAACGCCTTTCTCAGTTTGTGCTGCGGCTATACGCTCATCAACTTTATCTTTTACTTTTTGTTGGCGTTGTTGGTGCTTGTCGTTATGTGTGTCGCTCATGATTAACTCCTTCCCAGTTTTGGTAAATTTGCGTTATTTTGTCTAAATCTAAATGTTCTTTACACATCGTGGCTAAGCGCGTTAATTGCTGCTCGCGATGTGTGTCTATATCTATTAATTGGGTAATACCACTATTTGGCAATACCCAATCCAGTATTAGTTGCGTAGCTGCACTGCTATCAAATAAGCCATGTAAGTAAGTACCTGCTATACAATCATCATCTGATATAAAACCATCTTGCACAACATGCTGTGGATGCTGAGTAAATTGTAAAAAAGGCTTTTTAAATGCTGGGCCAGCGCTGCAACCGGCGTGTATTTCATAGCCTGCCACTTTTGCTTGTTGACCGCCAAGATGGATCACACCAGCAGCTTGAGTTAGTACTTTATGCTGCCCTAAATGAGTGGTAAAATCAGCGAGCCCTAAAGCTTTACAGTGTGTTTTACTTGATTCCACACCCTCAGGGTCATAAATATCTGTGCCGAGCATTTGCAAACCTCCGCAAATACCTAATAACTTACCGCCATAACGCAAGTGACGCTGAATCTGCTCGCCCCAGCCTTCATTGTTTAAAAAGGCTAAATCATTAATAACATTTTTACTGCCAGGAATGATGATCAGATCAACGTGTGGAATTGCTTGAGTATGGCGAATGTAATTAATGTCAATTTGCGGGTTTAAACGCAGCGCATCAAAATCAGTGTGGTTACTAATATGAGGAAGTAGCAATACTGCGATTTTTATTTTTGCTTGGCTTACTTGATTATCTATCGCTACCGCGTCTTCAGCATCTAGGGCGAGATCATGTAAATACGGCAACACCCCTAACACTGGTTTACCGGTGTACTCTTCAAGCCAATCAAGGCCACCTTGCAATAAGCCTATATCGCCACGAAAACGGTTGATCACAAAGCCTTTTACTCGGGCTTGTTCTGACTCGCTTAATAGCGCAAGAGTACCGACCAAATGCGCAAACACACCGCCTTTATCTATATCTGCAATAATGATCACGGGGCAATCAACCGCTTCGGCGTAACCCATATTAGCAATATCACCCGCACGTAGATTAATTTCAGCCGGACTGCCCGCACCTTCAACTACCAGTAGCTCAAACTCTTCGCTTAAACGCTGTTGCGAAGCCAGTACCGCATCCATCGCGACTTTTTTATAATCATGATAAGCACCTGCTTCCATATTACTAATGGCTTTACCGTGAATTATCACTTGAGCGCCAGTATCACTATTGGGCTTGAGTAAAATGGGGTTAAAATCAACCCGTGGCGCCACTTTAGCTGCAATCGCCTGTAGTGCTTGCGCACGACCTATTTCGCCGCCATCTTCTGTTACAGCGCTGTTTAAGGCCATATTTTGCGGTTTGAATGGAGCAACTTTGATCCCGCGTTCAACAAATACTCGGCACAATGCTGCAACTAAAGTACTTTTCCCTGCATCAGAAGTAGTACCTTGTACCATTAATGTTTTCATCATGACTGCCCTTTCAGTGTTAAGGCAAGACCTGCCATTATAAATTCAACTCGCGCAGCTTTTGCGGCAATGGCTTGATGTAACCAGCCTGATTCATCTACAAACCGGCGGCTTAGCTCGCCCAAAGGCACAATACCGTGGCCAACTTCGTTACTGACAAAAATCACTTGCCCCGGTAAATTTTCAAGGGTATTTAGTAGTGCTGATTTCTGTTCATCCCAACAATCACTTGTGGCGTGACATAAACAGTTACTTAACCATAAGGTTAAGCAATCAACTAAAATACAGTTATCTTTGCTGCTGTGTGTTTGTAACGCTTCAGCCAATGCAATTGGCTCCTCAACTAACGGCCAATCGACAGGGCGCTGTTGTTGATGATGGACTATACGATCTTGCATTTCAGTATCGTGGGCTTGCGCCGTTGCGAGGTAAATAACGCTTTTATTGCTTTGCTGTGCAAGCTGTTCAGCAAAGCGGCTTTTTCCACTGCGTGCGCCGCCTAAAATAAATGTGTGGTTAGCGTTCATAATACACTCACAAAAGTTAAGTAAATGGCAATTTCACTTAGCTGCTGCGCGGCACCTAAACAATCGCCAGTGTAACCACCTAACTGCTGTTTAAACCAGCGGATCAAAATGACTCTTAGGATCAGTAATACTGCTACAAGAATGAATACGGTTTGCCATAACAATACACCAACAGCAATCAAGCTAACCAGTAAAGTAGCGGCGGTTACAAGTAACGTAACTAAACTAGTGACCGATAGGTGCATAGCAAGCGGCTTTACTTTTGAAGTCGCATCTTCACTTACATACTCCATCCCCATAATTAAACTGGTTGCCACTACTCGGCTTACACATTGCCCGATAACAATTGCACTCAATACAGTAATCAATGACTCACTAAGAAAGAGTAGGCTTTGAAATTTAACCAGCAGCATAATAAATAATGCCGCAGCACCATAAGTACCAAGACGACTATCTTTCATAATGGCAAGCTTTTGCGACACCTGCCAACCACCGCCAAAACCATCCCATACATCGGCCCAGCCATCTTCATGAAATGCGCCTGTTAATAACAACCCGGCCGCCATCATTAGTAATACACTTATTGATGCTGGTAACAGTAATTGAAAAACGCCGTAGCTGAGTGCTAATAATCCACCAAGCAGTAAACCCACTAAAGCAAAATAGCGACTTGCTTGATTTAAATGAGCACCGCTTACATTAAAGCGCAACTGCACCGGTAGCCGGGTTAAAAAGCTAATTGCTAATAACAGTAACTGCCATTGCGTTACTTTATTTGCCTCTGGGTTAGGCATTAACTGACAACCTGCTTAACACCAGCATCAGCAAAACTAGCCATCTGATTATAAAAACCAAGTGCGGCTTGCAATAATGGTAAACTTAACGCAGCGCCAGTGCCTTCACCCAAGCGTAAATCAAGTTGCAGCAGTGGCTTAACATCGAGTACGTTCAACATCAGTCGATGGCCTTGCTCATTTGAGCAATGTGCAAAAATTAAATAATCTTTCACTGCTGGGTTAATATTAATTGCGGCCATTGCCGCAGCACTACAAATAAAGCCATCAACTACTACAGCCATGCCTTGCTCAGCCGCAGCCAACATAGCTCCCGTAATATGCACAATTTCAAAGCCACCTAACGCTGCAAGTAGTGAAATAGGATCTGCTAAATGTAACTGATGCAATACCAGCGCTTGCTCTACAACTGTTATTTTACGCGTAACAATATCATCACTAACACCCGTGCCTTTGCCAACACACTGCTGTGCAGGTAAATTCAGCATAGCTGCCATAATCGCTGCTGCACTGGTGGTATTACCTATGCCCATTTCGCCAAAGGCAATTGTATTACAACCACTATGACTGAGCTGTTGCACCAGCTGTTTAGCATTATTAAAGCCTTGCTGTACCTGCGCGGTATTCATTGCCATGTCTGTATTAAGTGGCTTTGTTATACTTCCTAGACGGCAATTATGGACACTTGGCGCTGTGACTGGATGCAAAATACCACAATCAATCACTTCTAATTGCCAACCTAACTGTTGGCAAAAGACATTAATAGCGGCACCACCGCTGACAAAATTAGCTACCATTTGTGAGGTGACATCACTGGGCGCTATCGATACCCCTTGTGCAGCAACACCATGATCTCCTGCAAATACCAGCAAAGTAGGCTTATTGATTGCAGGTGCAAAGGTTTTAAAAGCATCTTCGCTTGCCACTTTTTGGCTAAACAAAGTAACCAGTTGTATTGCACATTGTTCTAACTGTCCAAGTGCACCAAGCGGTTTAGTTTTTTGGTTAATCTTATCAATGATGAGGTGACCAAATTGATTAGTTACTGTGGGTATATTAAACATCTGACTAACTCTCTCGCTTGCGAAAATAAAGTAACGATAAAAAGAAAATACTGCCTATTGCAGAAGTAATAACACCGATTGGCAATTCTTGATTTGCAAGTAAAACACGCGATAGCACATCAACCCACACCATAAATATACCGCCAACTAAAGCCGTCATGATCAAACCAGTAATAGTGCCTTGCGACACAAAAAACCGTACTATATGCGGGATCATCAAACCAACAAAACCAATACCACCACACATCGCCACTAACACTGCAGTGATCAATGAGCTCAATACCAACATTAATAACCGAAACCGCTGTACCGGTATTCCTAAAGTTGCAGCACTTTCATCACCTAGTAACATTGCATTTAGTTGCCGACGAAAACCCATCATCAGCCCGGTGCAACTAATAATAACTAAAGCGGGTAACCATAACGTTGACCATTGTGCGCGAGCAAAGCTGCCTAGCGTCCAAAATAAAATAGCCGTGATCGCCTGCGGATCACTAAAATATAAAAGTAAGCTGGTAAAGGCACTGAATAAAAAGGATAAAGCGACCCCAGCCAAGAGCATGCTTTCAACTTGTCCGCGACCTGCTCGTCCGGCAATAAAAACCAGTAATAACATAGTCAATAAACTACCAACAAATGCCGCGGCCGACATTGTTATTCCCGCGCTGGCTCCTGTTAGTGTCATAAAACATACCACACCAAATGAGGCTCCCGATGAAATACCAAATAAGTAAGGATCGGCTAACGGGTTACGGGTTACGGTTTGTAAAATTAAACCAGCAATAGCTAGACCAGAGCCAGCTAAAAACGCCAACAATGTTCGTGGCATTCGCAGTTGCCATATGATCCGCGCTATAAAGGAGTCATCTCCCTGACCTATAATACTGTGGTATACATCAATGAATTTACTGGGCGCAGCACCAAAGCTAAGTGCTATAAAAATGCTCGACAAGGCAAAAAATAGCGCCACGCTGACTGCAAAATAATTATTTTTTTGCATCAACGCCACCACCTTGATAGCCGTAAAAATAGGTAATACGCGGAATGACCTTATTTAATTGTTTACTCTGTGGATGCGCCGAGACTTCGGCACAGACACCAAATACTTCGCTGAGCATTTCTTCCGTGATGACATATTCTGGGCTACCCGTTGCAACTAACTCACCTTGCTTTATCACCAGTAGTTCATCACACATACTTGCTGCAAGATTAAGATCATGGAACGACGCTAATACCGTTACATTTAGCGATTTAGCCAACTCCATTAATTGAATTTGATATTTAATATCTAAGTGGCTGGTAGGCTCGTCCATAATTAATAATTGAGGGCTTTGTACAATTGAACGTGCTATCAATGCGCGTTGCTTCTCGCCACCGGAAAGGGAATCAAACGATTGCTGTAAATGATGGCTCAAGCCAACTTGCTCAATCGCCTGAAAAATAATTTGTTGATCATTTTTAGTTGTCGAACTAAATAAGCTTTTATGCGGCGTAAGGCCAAGACTCACTACATCATAAAGCGATAGGTTAAATTGCGAAGGTGTTTCTTGCAGCACCACAGCAACCTGCTTGGCATATTCATCCGCACTTAGCTGCCAAATATTTTTCCCTGCAAATATAACCTCACCGCACACTGGTTTAGTGTAACGGTATAAACAACGCAATAAACTTGATTTACCTGCGCCATTAGGCCCTAACAAACCAATAAATTGGCCTGGTTTTATTGCAAAATTAATATCGTGCAAAATGGCGGTATTTGCCACCGACCACGATAAATTAGCTACTTCAAGTAAAGGGGGATCAATTACTGCTGGTATTTGCAATGTGTTATCTCTCTAGCAATAGCTAAACCCAATACACTACAAACCATTATGATCATGGTGATAATAGAAGAGTTAGCCCGCTCAATAGGTAATAAATTAACGTATTTTGTATCTGACTTATCGCGCTTGCGACTTACAGTTGCGGGAACAGTTGAGGAGTTACACCCCATTCCAAAATACATAAGGCTCTATTATGGGCGGGTGAGTAAATATTTCAATTAATATCTTTCTAGACGGCTAAAAATAGTCTTTTAAAACACAATTCTGGGCCATGCTTTATCGCTATCATCTATGTAAATATCAATACAAATAAGCTTCCCATAACCGATTGAAAATATGTTTTGCTGATTCGACTCTTTTGGTAACTGACAAATAATACCTAATAGTTGCTTGATCACTCCGGCATGCGTTAAAACTAATTGTGCTTGAGTACGATTACTTGCAATATCAATTAGTAACGTTTGCCACCACGTTGCTATTCGCTGATAAAAATCCCTCATACTTTCGCCATGAGGGGGGGTTACTTGCCAAGGGCTTTGCCAGAAATCGCCAAGACTAGGAGAATCCGTCTGTTGCCACAAATCATCATATTTACAGCCATCCCAATCACCAAAATTAAACTCTCGGAGCTGATCAGTCAGAAAAAGTGGTATTTGCTGGGCATGGCTAAAAGATCTGGCAAATTCGCTACAACGTTTCAAAGTCGAACTTTGTACAAGCTCAATATTAGTTAGTTCATTGCATGCTTGATGTAATTGCGCACGGCCAAGTTCACTGAGTAAAAAATCTGTATGTCCGGCCAAGACTTCTTGCTCAATCAATTCGCCATGGCGTAATAAGTAAACGCGACTAGAAAATGGCGGCATAAAGCCCTCTTACATTAAAGAAAAGTACTTTTAACAATAGCATAATGATCATCCTAAACGGATTAAGCGCACATCAAAATGTAGAACGGCATTAGCTCCTATTTTCCCACCATTCCCCTTGCGCCCCCACGCCAGCTCTGCAGGAATTACAAATTCATAGCGAGAACCAACCGACATCAATAAAATACCTTCTCGTAATCCTTCGATTGCCTCATCTAAGGTAAATACTTCAGGCATTCCAGCTTTATAACTATCAGCTATTACGCTGCCATCAGCAAGCATAATACGCTGATTGATGACCACGGTATCTGTGTCAGTTACTCGCTCACCAGAGATCTCATCTATTACTTTATACATCAAACCAGAAGCACACAGTTGAGTATCAGCATGATTACTAAATTTAACTATGAAGCTTTCACTGTTTTTACGATTGAGTCCTGATGAACCTTTTGATTTAGTTGTTTTTTTACGTGCCATGAAGCCCCACTATTTGTATGATAAATATAATGATTTTATCGCATAGGTAGAGGCCTAAACGCAAGTTTTATAGTGAGTTTGCGAGTTTTTCAAAACAATAAAATGATCTTATACCAATCGTGTTAAGTTACTGACCATTTATAGCGACAGATAAATGCAGTGATAACAAGGCATAAATTTTGACATGTAGTTGTTCTACATGAAAAATTTATAACGCAGTTAGCGCTTT